>CAIRBF010000505.1 GCA_903876715.1 uncultured beta proteobacterium | reverse complement strand
TCAGCGAGGGCTTCGACAGGCTCAGCCCGAACGGATCAGCGAGGGCTTCGACAGGCTCAGCCCGAACGGGTCAGCGAGGGCTTCGACAGGCTCAGCCCGAACGGATCAGCGAGGGCTTCGACAGGCTCAGCCCGAACGGGTCAGCGAGGGCTTCGACAGGCTCAGCCCGAACGGATCAGCGAGGGCTTCGACAGACTTGGCCCGGATGGTTTCTCTGCGAATACGGCGCCCCGACAGGGGCCCGGGAAGCTCACGCGAAACAAGTGTCCTACAGCCCCACAGTAGGCCGTCACGTGACCGATTGCCGAGACTCCGATGCAGGCGTCCCGCGCGGTGGCGGGAGCATGTCCGACAATCGGCTTCGCAGCGTCCGCTGCGCCACCCTCCTGCTCCCCGCACATGGTCATGCCCGCCCGCCCCCTGCACGTCCAACCCGTCATCATGGCCGGCGGCTCAGGCACCCGCCTGTGGCCGCTGTCGCGCGCTGGCTACCCCAAGCAGTTCCTCGTCCTGCACGGCAACACCAGCCTGCTGCAGCAGGCGGCGCAGCGCCTGGCCGCGCTGCGCGAGGCGGCGCCGACGGCCGCCGCGCACAGTGGAAGCACCAGCGGGGACGCCAGCGTCGGCGGGGTCGCCAGTATCGGCGGGGACGCCAGCATCGGCGGGGACGCCAGCGTCGGTGGGGACGCCAGCGTCGGCGGGGACGCCAGCGTCGGCGGGGACGCCACTGTCAGCGCTGATGTGCGGCTCGAGGTGGCCGCGCCCATCGTCGTGGGCAACGAGGAACACCGCTTCCTCATCCTTGACCAGTTGCGCGAGGCGCGCTGCGAGCCGTCCTCGCTCATCCTCGAACCCCTGGCCCGCAACACCGCGCCGGCGCTGACACTGGCGGCCTTGCAGGCGGTGCAGGGCGGCATCGATCCGGTGCTCGTGGTCACCCCCGCCGACCACTCGGTGGCCGACCCGGCGGCCTTCACGGCAGCGCTCGCGCGTGCCGTGCTCGGCGCGGCCCAAGGGGCCATCGTCATCCTCGGCATCACGCCCGACCGGCCCGATACCGGCTTCGGCTACGTCCAGGCCGGCGCGGTCGGCGACGACGGCGTGCACGACGTGCAGCGCTTTGTCGAGAAGCCCGACCTCGCCACCGCCACCGCCTACCTGGCCGAGGGCGGCTACTACTGGAATGGCGGCATCTTTGTGCTGCGCGCCAGCACCTGGCTGCAGGCCCTGGAGCGCTTCCGCCCCGATATCGCGCGCCAGACCCAGTTCGCCTTCGACGCGCGCAGCACGGACGCCGCCTTCGTCCGACCCGCGCGCGAGGCCTTCGCGCGCGTCCCCTCCGAGTCCGTGGACTACGCCGTGATGGAGCGCTGCCCCGGCAGCGGCTTCGCCATCGGCATGGTGCCACTGCAGGCGGGCTGGAACGATCTGGGCGCCTGGGACGCCGTCTGGCAGGTGGCGCCAAAGGACGGGCACGGCAATGCCGGCACCGGCGACGTGCTCTTCCACGACAGCCACGACACGCTGGTGCATGCGACGAGCCGGCTCGTGGGCGTGATCGGCCTGCACGACGTTGTCGTCGTCGAGACCGCCGATGCCGTGCTGGTGAGCGACCGCGCGCGCAGCCAGCAGGTCAAGGTCCTGGTCAGCGCGCTTGAGCGGCAGCGGCGCGTCGAGCACACCGTCCACCGCAAGGTGCACCGGCCCTGGGGCTGGTACGACAGCATCGACGCCGGCGACCGCTTCCAGGTCAAGCGCATCATGGTCAAGCCCGGTGCCTCGCTGAGCCTGCAGATGCACCACCACCGCGCCGAGCACTGGATCGTCGTGCGCGGCACGGCCGAGGTCACCTGCGGCGAGCGACGCATCCTGCTGACCGAGAACCAGAGCACCTACATCCCGCTGGGCGAGACGCACCGCCTGGCCAACCCGGGCAAGGTGCCGCTGGAGATCATCGAGGTCCAGTCGGGCAGCTACCTCGGCGAAGACGACATCGTGCGCTTCGAGGACAGCTACGGCCGCGGCTGAGCGGGGCGCTGCGCGCACGCGGCCAGTGCGGCGGGGTAGTTCCCGATCTCGATGGTGTCCGAAACCGGATGGTCCGCAGCCCTATCCAGCGTCCGTCCCTTCTCGCGCTGTGCCTGTCGAATCGTGTTCGTGTTTGCGGGATGCCAGGTGCGTGATGGTGTGCCCGTTGACGTAGCGCCGCAGCGCAGGCTCGACATGATCCAAGGCCGTAGCGGGCCCAAGCCCTGGGTGTCGGCGAGGGCGGCACGAGCCGCCTCAAGGGGCAATGACATCAAGCGTCGGGAAGTAGGTCTTGAAACGGCTGGCGTCCCGGGTCAGCAAGGGCCAGCCCTCGACGGCAGCATGGGCTCCGATGAAAAAGTCGGGCAGCACCTGCCCCTTGCTGCCGCCGCGCCGTCGGTATTGCGCATAAGCTCTGGCTGCGAGGAAGAGGGCTGGCCGAGGAATCTCGCGCAGCTCCAGCTCCATCGTGAGCACCACGTCGTCGAGGGCTTCAAGCGTCGAGAACGACAATGACATCTCGGCGTAGATTACCGGGTTGACGACCAAGGCATGCAATTTGGCCTGCGCGCGCAACTGCGCGATCGACCAGTCGGCCCACTGCGGGTCGTCTTGCAATACGTCCACAAGGACTGACCGGTAGATGGCCAGACTGGCTCCAACGCTCGGAAGAACCCGAGATGCCGACGGTAGCCGACTGGCCTGATCGTCGAGGCGGCTTCACCTCCGCCGTCTTGACCAACTCACCCCGCCGC
>CAIRBF010000504.1 GCA_903876715.1 uncultured beta proteobacterium | reverse complement strand
CCCCCGCCGGCGTTGAAGTAGATCAGTTCGACGCGTCGCATGCCAGGAGGATGGGCGTGCTGCATGACGGCACCGTGACTGGCCCCAGCCCGAGCGGTGTTGTCCTGGTCGTGGCTCAGGAGGCCTGCGGCGGCACCCGCATCAGCGGCATCCCCATGCGCAGGCGGGTGCCCTCGGCGACACCAACGCAGAGCTCGAAGCCCGGCGGGGCGAAGACGATGATGGTCGAGCCGTGCTGGAACCAGCCCATCTCCTGGCCCTTGGTGTGGGGCGCGTCGCAGGGCATCTCGTTCGGGCCCTGCCAGCGCAGGTGCATGAGCACGTCCAGGAAGTGCAGGCGGATGCTCGCAACGAGGACGGCCGCCACGGGCACGAGCGCCAGCGCGTGGCCGCCTTGCTCGAGGCGGCAGCGCAGCACGGCGCGCTCGTTGCGGCAGAACAGGCCCTGTACGCGCTTGAGGGCGATCGGGTTGACGTTCCAGGTGTCGCCCCACAGGTAGGTCACATGCTCGACGCGCAGGTCGTGCGGCGCGTGGAAGCGGTGGTACATGGCCGAGGTCAGGCGCAGCGTGACATAGGTCCCGCCGTCGAAGTCTTTTGCATCCTGGGAGGGGCCGAAGAGCTCGGCCATGCGGTAGTCCATGCCCTTGGCCTGGTAGAGCTGGCCCTGCACCACCCGGCCGCAGGCGCCGACGATGGCGTCGCAGGGGCTGGTCAGGATGGCGGGGTCGGGGTCCACCGGGCGCGCGCCGGGGAGCAGCTCGCGCGTGAAGCAGGCGTGCAGGCTCTCGTAGCGCTGGGGGCGCGCGTCGCTCAGGTCCAGCTCGGTGAACAGGCGCCAGACGGCGATCGACGCCCGTGCGAGCCACGGGCTGCGGATCCGGCTGAACCAGCCCATGAGGCGCGTCAGCGCGATGCGCGGCACGCGGTTGGTGAGCAGGAAGTTCAGATCCTCCTGCATGAGCAGGGAGCGCCACGCATTCTTCACGGTCATTTCACGGTCCTGTCAATCGGCGCGGGTACATCCTGGGGCTCCAACCAACCCCACGTACTCCGCATGGAAGAAACACTTGCCCTGGGCGCCCTGTCGGCGCTGTCTCTTGGTGCGCTGGCCTGGGCCCTGCCCAAGGCACACCGACGCCTGCAGCTCTCCCGCGCCAAGCACCGCTCGCTGGCCGGCCATGCCCGCATGGCTCGCCGCGTTGCCGCGCTGATTCCCGGCTATGCCTATGGCGAAGAGGCTTTCTTCGCCTCCGACGGGGCGCCGGCCGACGTGGTGGGGGCGCGGCGCGAGGGCTTCGCGCGGCTGTGCGGCCTCTACGCCGAGCGCTATCCCCGCAGCGCCGCGAGCACGGCGCTGGCGCGCGAGACGATCTCGGACCTGCAGTTCACCGGCAGCTACCGCGTGCCCTTCCAGTACAGCCCCTACCTGCGGCAGCGGCTCAAGATCGGCGGTTTCCTGCAGGCGGCCCATGGCGTGCGCGTGCAGGACCTGGACGGCAACGAATTCCTCGACCTGACCGGCTCTTACGGCGTCAACGTCTTCGGCGTCGACTTCTACAAGGAGTGCGTCGATGAGGGCGTGCGTGAGACGCGCGCGCTCGGGCCGGTGCTGGGGGCTTACCACCCCTGCGTGCTCGGCATCCTGGAGCGGCTGAAGGCCCTGTCCGGCCTGGACGAGGTGTCCTTCCACATGTCGGGCACCGAGGCCGTGATGCAGGCCGTGCGGCTGGCGCGTTACCACACGCGGCGCACGCACCTGGTGCGCTTTTGCGGCGCCTACCACGGCTGGTGGGAGGACGTGCAGCCCGGCCCCGGCAACCCGGCGCCGCCGCGCGAGACCTACACGCTGAAGGACATGGACGAGCGCAGCCTGCAGGTGCTGCGTACCCGCCGTGACGTCGCCTGTGTGCTCGTCAACCCGTTGCAGGCGTTGCATCCGAACGCGAACGCCCCGGGCGACTCGTCGCTGGTCGACAGCAGCCGCCGCGCCGGCTTCGACCGCGCCGCGTACACGGCCTGGCTGAAGCGCCTGCGCGAGGTCTGCAGCGAGCGCGGCATCGTGCTGATCTTCGATGAGGTCTTCCTCGGCTTCCGCCTGGCCCCTGGCGGGGCGCAGGAGTACTTCGGCGTTCGTGCCGACCTCGTGACCTATGGCAAGACGCTGGGCGGCGGCTTGCCGGTGGGCGTGGTGTGCGGGCGTGCGCACCTGATGAAGCGCTTCCGCGAGGACCGTCCGGCCGACATCTGCTTCGCGCGCGGCACCTTCAACGCCCACCCTTACGTGCTCGGTGCGATGAAGGCCTTCCTCGACCGCCTGGAGCGGCCGGAGATCGCTGCCCTCTACGACGGGCTGGACGAACGCTGGAATGACCACGCCCGGCGCTTCAACGAGCGTTTCGCTGCCGAGGACCTGCCGCTGCGCGTGGCCAACCTGTCGACGGTGTGGACGGTCACCTACACCCGGCCCTCGCGCTACAACTGGATGCTGCAGTTCTACCTGCGTGCCCACGGCCTGGCGCTGAGCTGGGTGGGCTCGGGCCGGCTGATCTTCAGCCTGAACTACGACGACGCCGAGGTGCAGGAGGTGCTGGAGCGCTTCGTCGCCGCAGCGCGGCAGATGCGTGATGAGGGCTGGTGGTGGTACGGCGCCGGTCTGACCGACCGCGCCATCCGCCGCGGCATCCTGCGCGAACTCTTCTTTCGCCGGGCCTGAGGGCTGTGCCCGCCGGGCGGGCGCACCCGGCCGGCGCGATGAAGGGCGGGTCACCGATGCCGCGCGTGCGGCATCGGGTCGATCAGCTCGCCGCGCAGCAGGTGCAGCGGCGCGCGGTGGTAGAGCCAGATGTCGTGGAAGGGGTCGGTCAGGATCTTCGTCATCCAGACCAGGCCGGTGTGCAGGTCCTGCTGGTGCCACAGCTGCAGCACGCGGAAGACCAGGCCTGACACGCCCAGCGCGAGCCAGGCGATGCCGACGTCATGCAGGTACTCGCCCAGCGTCACGGCCGGCTCGATCAGCCCGAAGACCGAGGGCTGCATCCACAGCACCAGCGGAATGCCGGCCCAGGCGCTCATCAGCACCACCTTGCGACGGATGTTGTAGCCGACCTTGATCGCCTCCTTGTGCTCGTCGGTGGCCTGGTTGACGTGGTCGTAGCCGCGCGGCTCGAAGAAGAAGTGGCCGGCCTGGCGGCTGGTCATCGACACGCACCAGGCCAGGATCGCCTCCCAGGCCGGGTCGACGAACAGCAGGCCATAGGCGGCGACGAAACTGAGAGCGCTGAGCAGGTGCAGGGTCTGGTTGATGCGGCTGTGGTGGTAGTAGCGGTGGTCGTCCCAGCGCTGGACGGCAAGCTCTTGCAGGAATCCCTTCACGGCAGTCCTCGTTGGTGGCGGTGGATGGACCGGCCTCGCGTCACGGGGTACGCAGCCGGGGTGACACATGGTGGGTCCGCTGCGTGAAATTCCAGTGACGGTTCAATGTCGGTCCTGTCGCCTGGGCGTCACGCCATCGTCGCGGGCGAGATCCACCATGCGTCCATGGACGATCCTCTGATGCCCCTGGACTTCGACGTCGAGGACATCCCCGCCGCCCGGCGTGGCCTGCGTGTGGCTGTCGTCACCGAGACCTATCCGCCTGAGGTGAACGGTGTGTCGCTGACGGTGGCGCAGGTCGTGCAGGGCCTGCATCGTCGCGGCCACGACCTGCAGCTCGTGCGCCCGCGTCAGAGCCAGGCGCCGGACGCGACGCCGGCACCAGCGCGTTTTGACGAGGTGCTGATGCACGGCCTGCCGGTGCCGCGCTATCCGCAGCTGCGCATGGGGGTGCCGTCGAAGCGCCGGCTCGTGCGGCTGTGGTCGCTGCGGCGGCCCGACGTGGTGCACATCGCCACAGAGGGCCCGCTGGGCTGGTCGGCACTGCAGGCCTGCCGTCACCTGCAGTTGCCCGTGACCTCGGATTTCCGCACCAACTTCCACGCCTACAGCCGCCACTATGGGGTGGGTTGGCTGCGCAAGCCCATCATGGCCTACCTGCGCAAGTTCCACAACGCCACGCTGTGCACGATGGTGCCTACCGAGGCGCTGCGTCGCGAACTCGAGGCATGCGGCCTGAGGGGCCTGCGCGTGGTGGCGCGCGGCGTCGATACCGAACTCTTCGACCCCGTCCGCCGCAGCCAGGCGCTGCGTGCGTCCTGGGGTGCGTGTGACGATACCTTGGTCGTTCTGTGCGTGGGCCGGCTGGCACCGGAAAAGAACCTCGAGCTGCTGGTCGAGACCTTCGAGGCCCTGTGTGCGGCCAGTGGCAGCGCCCATGGCGGCCGCGGGCCGAGGCTCGTGCTCGTGGGCGACGGCCCGCTGCGCGGCGCGATCACCCAACGCTGTCCACAGGCGGTCATCGCCGGGCAGCGCCTGGGCGAGGATCTGGCTGTGCACTACGCCAGTGCCGACCTCTTTGTCTTCCCGAGCATGACCGAGACCTTCGGGAATGTCGTGGTCGAAGCCATGTCGAGCGGCCTGCCGGTGCTGGCCTTCGACCACGCTGCCGCTTCACAGCTGATCGAATCCGGTCGCAATGGCTTGCGCGTGCCGTTCGGGGATGCGCCGCGTTTCGTCAGCGAGGCGCTGTGCGCCGCGGGCGACCGTCACGCTCGCGCTCGTCTGGGCGCGGCCGCGCGCTCCACGGCGCTTGGCCTCGGTTGGGACGGCGTGGTCGATCGCTTGGAGCAGGTGCTGCGCGCCGCGGTCAGCGAGTGGGAGCATGTGACGAGCGTGCCGCCCAGCGCATCAGCCCGGCCATCGCCAGCGCGATGAGCAAGCCCAAGCCCCACATCAGGGGGACGATGGGCACGTCAGCGGCCACGAGCACGCCGTAGGCCCCCAGCATCGCCAGCACGCTGGCGTTCTCGTTGAAGCCTTGCACGGCGATCGATCGTCCCGCGGTCAGCACCGTGCAGCCGCGGTGCTGCAGCAGCGCATTCAGCGGCACGACGAGCAGGCCGCCCACTGCGCCAGCCAGCGCCAACAGGAACACCGCTGCCTCGAGCGAATCCACGCTCGCCACCGCCGGCATCAGCAGTCCGAGAACGACGCCCACCGGCAGCACGCGGCGCGCTGCGTGCAGCGGCACCCAGCGGCCTGCGGCCGAAGCACCGATGACCACGCCCACGGCCACGGCTGCCTGCAGGTAGGCAGCCTGGTCCAGGCGCAGATGCAGCACCTCGGCCGCCCAACGCAGCACGACGAACTGCAACGTGGCCCCGACGCCCCAGAACAGCATCGTCACGGCCAGCGACAGGCCACCGTCGCGGTCGCGCCAAAGGGCACGGTTGGCCCAGGCGAAGTCCCGGCACAGCCCGCCGGCGTCCTGCCGGGCCTGCGGGTAGCGCGCGCCGCTGTCAGGGATGCCGAGATTCAGGGCCGAGGCCGCCGCGTAGACCGCCAGCAAGACGACGAGCGCGGCGGCGTGAGCGCTGACGGGCCCGCCCACAAGCAGCACGTCCTGAACGCCGCCGAGCGCCCGCGACGGCCCGCTGGCAACGAATCCCGTGCTCACCAGAGCGGCGCCGAGCACGGTGCCGAGCAGCGCGGCGCAGACCACGGAGACCTCGATCCAGCCGTTGGCGGCGACCAACTGGCGCGGCGGCACGATCTCTGTGATAAGGCCGTACTTCGCGGGTGCGTAGGCGGCTGCGCCGAGCCCGACGAGCGCAAAGCCGGCCACTGGGTGCATTCCCGCCAGCAGCGCCACCACGCCCACGCACTTGACTGCGTTCATCCACGCCATGAGCCGGGCTTTGGGCACCGCGTCTGCGAGCACGCCCACGAAGGGCGCGAGCGCCACGTAGGACACGGTGAACCCGAACTTCAGCATCGGTGCCCACCAGGGCGGCTGCGATTGCTCGACCAGCAGCGCGATGGCCACGATCAGCAATGCGTTGTCGGCGAGCGCCGACACGAACTGGGCGGCGATCACCAACGGGAAGCCGTGCGGCATGGGCTGGCGCATCGCGCGCATGCTCTACGCGGGCTGCGACAGGGCCTTGACGACGGCGTGACCGTTGGGTGACGAAGCGCGGCCACCGCCGCTGTCCACCGCGCGGCCGTGGTTCGCTGTCACACCCGCTTCACAGCCGGTGTTCACCATGGGGCTCGCAAACGCCGGCACGGCGCACGGGGGATGGGGTGGCGCAGGACGATCGTGAATTTTTCGAGGGCGAGGTGCGCGCGCGGCCTTGGGGCGTGGCGCCTGCGGGGCCGGCTGCGCTGGACGTGGTGGCTCAGGTGATCGAGCTGCTGGAAGGGCCCGGTCGGTGGTCGCCACGAGAGCCTGATGGCGGGACGACCCTGCTCGCGCACTCGCTGCAGACGGCGCAGCTGGCCGAGCGGGCCCAGGCTCCGCGCACGCTGGTGGCAGCGGCCCTGCTGCACGACATCGGTCACCTGCTGGCGCGGCCGGCCGATACGCACCCGTGCGACGACGTGCACGAACTGCGCGCGCTCGGCTTGCTGGGCTCGGCCTTCGGGCGCGAGGTGCTGGAGCCGATCCGCCTGCACGTGCAGGCCAAGCGCTACCTCGTCACCACCGACGCACGCCACGCGGCTGCGCTACCGCCCGCCGCGTGCGCCTCGCTCATGCGGCAGGGCGGTCGGATGTCGCGCGAGGAGGTCTGGCTCTTCGAGGAGACGCCGTACGCCGAGCAGGCGGTGGCGCTGCGCCGTTGGGACGATGCCGCGCACGTGCCGGGCAAGACCACGGCGCCGCTGGACGGCTTCGTCGCCCTGCTGCGTGAGGTGCGCCTGCATGCGGGCGGCGCGCCGGGCACCGACGTCGGCCCGGTCGATATCCGCTGAGTGCTTGGCAGGCTGCGGGGGCCGGTGGCGATGCGGCAGTGCTCTGGCGTAGATGCGCCGCGCCTTCACGCCTGGCAGTTTGGGCGCGTGGAGTTGGGTGGTCCGACCGTGGACAATGATGCAGTGTCTTCCATGCCTGCCCCACCCGGCACCGACCTGCTCGCTGCCGTCGACATCGGCTCCAACAGCTTTCGCGTCGAGATCGGGCGCATCGTCGGCGGGCGCTACCGGCGGGTCGAATACCTGAAGCAGACGGTCCGGCTGGGTGCCGGGCTCGACGAGCGTGGCTGCCTGACCGAAGCGGCTGCCCAGCGCGGGCTGCAGTGCCTGCAGGAGTTTGCGGCACACCTGAAGGGGCTGCCGCCGGCGCGCGTGCGCGCCGTGGCCACGCAGACCTTGCGGGAGGCCGCCAACCGTGACGAGTTCCTGCACCGTGCGCAGGGCGCGCTCGGCTTCCCGATCGAGGTCATCTCGGGTCGCGAGGAGGCGCGCCTGATCTACGCAGGTGTGGCCCACCTGCAGCCCAGCGACGAGCCGCGCCTGGTGATCGACATCGGCGGACGCTCGACCGAGCTCATCATCGGACAGGGGCGCAAGCCGCTGGCGGCGGAGTCCTTCGCGGTCGGCTCGGTGAGCCTGTCGATGCGCTACTTCGGCGACGGCCGGCTCACGGCGCAGGCGTTTCGCGCCGCGCAGGTGGCTGCTGGGGCCGAGTTCGAGGAGGCGCTGGCCACCTTCGGGCCGGACCGATGGACCCAGGCGCTCGGATCCTCCGGCACCGTCGGGGCGGTCTCGCAGGTGTTGCAGCAGTGCGGGCAGACCGACGGCGCAGTCACGCCGGCCGGTCTGGCGTGGTTGATCGAGCAGTGCCTGGTCGCGGGTCACGTCGAAAGCTTGCCACTGGCGGGCTTGCGCGACGATCGGCGCCCGGTCATTCCGGGCGGCCTGGCCATTCTCTACACCCTGCTCACGCACTTCGGCGTGAGCGAGTTGCGCCCGGCCAAGGGCGCCTTGCGCCAGGGAGTGATCGTCGACCTGTATGACCGCCTGGCCGCGGCGCGCGGCGCGCGCGCGCACGACCTGCGTGACGATACGGTGCGCCAGTTGCAGTCGCGCTTCGAGGTCGACGTCGCGCAGGCGGCGCGTGTGCGTGAGGTCGCGCTGGCTCTGCACGACGCCGTGGCGCTGGACGACGACGCGCAGGCGCGGCGCGAACTGGCCTGGGCCTGCGCGTTGCACGAGATCGGCATGGCGATCTCGCACCACGACTACCACCGCCACAGCGCTTACCTGCTGTCGCACCTGGACGCGCCCGGTTTCTCGCAGAGCCAGCAGCGCCGCCTGGCGCTGCTCGCGCTTGCGCAGCGCGGAGGGCTGCGCAAGATGGAGGAGCAGCTCGCCGATGCGTCTTTCGCGTGGCGTGCGCTGTGCCTGCGGCTGGCGGTCATCCGCTGCCATGCGCGCGACGCCCATGGCGGGCCCGAGCTGATGGTGGCGCGCCGCAACGGCCGCGTCGCGGTGCTGGGATGGCGCCCGGCGCGCCTGGCGCCAGACCCGCGCACGGTGCACTTGCTGCGCGAGGAGTCCCTGGCCTGGGAGCGCAGCGGGGTGCTGCAGCTGGACCTGGGGGCCTGAGGCGAGCGGGCCGCCGCGCTCAACGTGCCAGGAAGTGCCGGCGGAAGGCGTCTGTCGTGTCGTTCAGGTCCAGCATCAAAGGCAGGTCGGCGGTGCCGAAGTCAGGGTCCCAGGCCGGGGGGCCGAGCAGCTTGGCGCCACAGCGCAGGTAGCCCTTGACCAACGGTGGCGGCTCCGCAGCCAGCTCGCAGCGGAGTTCGTCCACCGGCAGCCGCAGGCGCGGCAGCACGTGCCGCTCGATCGGGGCCAGGTGCGTGCGGCGCAACTGGTGCCACAGGCTGGCGGCCGCATAGCCGCCGTCGTGCATGGGGACGCTGGCGCAGCCGATCATCAGGTCCAGGCCGTTGCGGACCATGAATTGCGCAAGGCTCGACCAGAGCATCAGGATCACGCCCCCGCTGCGCCAGCCCGGGTCGACGCAGGAGCGTCCGAGTTCGGCCAGGCGCGGACGCAGGCGGGCCAAGCGAACCAGATCGAACTCGGTCTCGGTGTACAGGCCGCCGACCATCCGCGCCGCGGCCGGCGTCAGGACGCGGTAGGTGCCCACGACCTCGGAAGGACGCTCGCCGGTGGCGACGGTGCGCACGAGCAGGTGTTCGCAGTGTCGATCGTAGAGATCACAGTCGTGCCCTGGCGGCGTGCCGTGCAGCGACCGCAGGCAGGCGCCCATCTCCCCGGCGAAGACGCGGTGGCGGAGGCGCTGTGCGGCGCGGACCTCGTCTTCGTGGCGGGCCCAGACGGCTTCCAGGCGCGGGCGCGCGGCCGGCGCGGGATGCTCGAGGCGCGGGTCGAGCAGGATGCGTTCCCGCAGGCTGGCGTGCGCTTCGAGCGCGTACGTTG
>CAIRBF010000503.1 GCA_903876715.1 uncultured beta proteobacterium | reverse complement strand
GGTGGCGGTGATGTCGGCCGACGTCGGCGCCGTGCTGCCGCTGGTGCGCAGCGGGGAACTCGTCGCGCTCGCGACCGCCAGCGCGCGGCGCCTGCCGCAGCTGCCCGAGGTGCCCACCGTCGCCGAAGCCGGCTTCGGCGCGCTCGAGGCGGTCAACGCCTATGCCCTCTTCGCGCCAGCCGGCCTGGCGCCGGCCCTGCTGCGGCGCCTGCACGAGCGCGTCGAAGCCGCGCTGCACCGGCCCGAGCTTGCCGAATCGCTGCGCGGGGCAGGGATGGTCCCGCGCGTCATCGCCCCCGCGGCCTTCGAGGCCGAGCTGCGCGAGCAGGAGCGACGCGTCGAGCCGCTGGCGCGCGCGGCCACGCAGCTGGGGCAGTAGGCCTGGGCAGCGGCACATCCGCCGCGGGCCATCGCGTTGCGTGGGCTGTCATCCGCCGGGCGGCGCGACATGGCGGGACTGCATCGCTGACAGCCTGGGGATTTCCCGCAGCAGGTCCCGCCCCGGGCCGGACATCGACGATCATCCGGCTCCCCCCATTCCGCGCAGGAGCCTCCCGATGCACCGAGTTCTCCGTACCGCCCTGGCCACTCTCGGGCTGGCGGCGGCTGCTCTTTCCGCGACCGCCCAGACGGATTGGCCGAACCGGCCGATCAAGTGGGTCGTGCCCTTCGCCCCGGGCGGCCCGACCGACGCGATCTCGCGCGTGCTGTCGGCGCGGCTGGCGGAGTCACTGGGCCAAGGGGTCGTCATCGAGAACCGCAGTGGCGCGTCCGGGGCCATCGGCTCGGAATTCGTCGCCCGGGCCGCCCCGGACGGCTACACGGTGGTCTTCGGCACGCAGAGCACGCACGCGTCGAACCTGGTGTTCTTCCCGAACATGGCCTTCGACCCGATCCGTGACTTCCAGCCGCTGACGCTGGTCGGCACCTCCTGCCTGGCGCTGATCGTGCCGCCCAATGTGCCGGTGTCGACGGCGCGCGAGCTGGTGGAGTGGATCGGTCGCCAGGGCGGCGCTGCGAGCTACGGCACCGCCGCGGCCGGCAGCTCGCAGCACGTGGCCGCCGAACTGATGCTGCGCAACAGCAATGTCCGGGCCACGCACGTGCCCTACCGCGGCAGCGGCGCGGCCATGCCCGACCTGCTGGGCGGGCGGCTGACCTTCATGTTCGACAACCTGCCATCGTCGCTGCCGCTGGCGCGCTCGGGCAAGGTCAAGGCGCTGGCCCAGACCTGCGCGAAGCGCTCGCCCTCGGCGCCCGACCTGCCGACCATGGTCGAGGCCGGCTTCAAGGACTTCGTGATCGAGGGCTGGTACGGGGTCTTCGCACCGGCCCGCACGCCGCGCGCGATCGCCGATCGCCTGTCGGCCGAGATCAACAAGGCGCTGCGCCACCCCGAGTCGATGGAGCGCTGGAAGACGCTCGGTTTCGACCCCATCGGCAGCACGCCCGACGCGCTGTCCGAGCGCCAGCGCGGCGACCTGGACTACTGGCGGCGCATGATCGAGTTCACCGGGGTCAAGGTGGAGTGAGGCGATGAGCGCACTCGACCTGAAGATCGTCGGCGGCACGCTGATCGATGGCACCGGCGCCGAGCGCCGCCGCGCCGACATCGGCATCCAGGACGGCCGCGTCGTCGCCGTCGGCGAGGTGCCCGGCCACGCTGCGCAGACCGTCGATGCGGGGGGCCTGGTCGTCGCGCCAGGCTTCGTCGACATCCACACGCACTACGACGCGCAGGTGCTGTGGGACCCGCTGCTGACGGTGTCGCCCTGGCACGGCGTGACGACGGCGATGCTCGGCAACTGTGGCTTCGGCGTCGCGCCCACGCGCCCGCAGCACCGCGATCTGGTCCTGCGCACGCTCGAGCGCGTGGAGGGCATGAGCCTGGCCGCACTCGAGGCCGGGCTCGGGCGAGACTGGCCCTTCCAGAGCTTTCCCGAGTACATGGATGCGCTCGAGCGCGTGCCGCTGGGCATCAACGTCGCGGTGATGGTGGGCCACACGCCGGTGCGACTGTGGGTCATGGGCGACGAGGCGACCACGCGCGCGGCCACGGGCGAGGAGATCGCGCAGATGCGCGACCTGGTCGCGCAGGCCATGGACGCCGGCGCTGTGGGTTTCGCGACCTCGGTGTCCAAGGTGCACATCGGCTACTCGGGGCGGCCGGTGCCCAGCCGGCTCGCGGCCTTCGACGAGATGCTCGAGCTGGCCCGCGCGGTGGGCGCATCGGGCCACGGGCTGATCCACTACAACGTCGGCCGCGACCCGCTGTGGGACGCCTACGAAGCCCTGCACGCAGCCAGCGGGCGCCCGGTGGTGTGGACCTCGCTGCTCGCGGGCTCGCTCGGGCCGGGCTCGCACCGCGCGCACCTGGAGCGCGCCGCACAGCAGCGCGAGCGCGGCCTGCCCATCCACGGCCAGGGCGCCTGCCGGCCGATCCAGTTCGAGTTCGACTTCCGCTCGCCGGTCGTCTTCGACACCTGGGCCTCCTTCGAGCCCGTGCGCCAGGCGGCGGACGAGGCGCAGCGCCGGGCGGTGTACGCCGATCCCGCCTTCCGCGCCCGCGTCAGGCGCCAGGTGGCCGGCCGCGGCCCCGACGACGCCTGGTTTGCCGGCAAGGAAGCCGAAGGCGACACCCGGCGCGCCGCCTTCCGCGAGCTGGCCATCTCCTGGTCTGCCGACGACCGCCTGATCGAACGCAAGCTGGTCGACTTGGCGCAGGAGCGCGGCGTCGACCCGGTGGACCTGATGTTCGACCTGGCACTGGGCAGCGAGCTGCGCATGCGCTGGCGCATCGCACTGCTGAACTTCGACGAAGCCGAGGTCTGCGAGATCCTGCAGGATCCGCACGTCGTGCTCGGCCTGGGTGACGGCGGCGCGCACATGAGCCAGCTGTGCGACGCCTGCCATCCGACCTATCTGCTCGGGCACTGGGTGCGCGATCGTGGCGCGCTCAGTCTGGAGGAGGCCGTGCGCCGGCTGACTTCCCAGCCGGCCGAAGTCTTCGGCCTGCACAACCGAGGCCGGATCGCGCCCGGCCTGCCCGCTGACCTGGTGATCTTCGATCCGGCCACGGTCGGTGCCGGGCCCCTGCAACGGGTGCACGACCTGCCCGCTGGCGAGGACCGCCTCATCAGCCACCCGTTCGGCATCGAAGCCGTCTTCGTCAACGGCCACCGGCTGCCGCCGCCGGGACAGCCGGCCGCCCAGACCAGCGGGCGGCTGCTGAGGCAGCGGGCGGCCGCCACCACCGCCTGAGCGCCGGGCCCAGGAGCCCCTAGACTTCAGCCTCCCGCCAGCTCCCGTCCAAAGCCCGCAAGCCCCCCCCGTGAAGTTCAAGATGCCCCGCAACTCCCTGTTCGCGGTGCCGGTGGCCTGGCGCCAGGCCACCGAACTCACCCAGGCCCTGCGCCAGGGGCGCAAGCGGCTGCTCCCATGAAGCGCAAGGCGAAGGTCTCCGGCGCCGCAGCGGCAGCGCCGCAGGAAAGCCTGCCGCCCGAGGTGCGCCCAGGCCAGTCGGTGGAGCTGCTCAAGCAACTGCACATCCTCACGCGCGACGGCAAGCTCAACCAGGACTCACGGCGCAAGCTCAAGCAGGTCTACCACCTGTTCCAGTTCATCGAGGGCCTGCTCCAGGAACTGCCGCCCAGTGCCACGGGCCCGCTGGTGGCCGACCACGGGGCGGGCAAGTCCTACCTGGGCTTCATCACCTACGACCTGTACCTGAAGGCCCTGGGCCGCGGCAGCATCGTGGGCATCGAGACGCGCAGCGAGCTGGTGGAGTCCTCCCGCGCGCTGGCGCAGCGCCTGGGCTTCGAGCGCATGCGCTTCCTGAACCTGAGCGTGGCCGAGTCCACCGGGCGCGAGGACCTGCCCGCGCGCTTCGACATGGTCACCGCGCTGCATGCCTGCGACACCGCCACCGACGACGCCATCCACTTCGGCCTGCAGAAGCAGGCCCGCTTCATGGTGCTGGTGCCCTGCTGCCAGGCCGAGCTGGCCGCCAGCCTGCGCCTGAACAAGGCGATGCAGCTGTCGCGCACCCCGCTGGCCGAGCTGTGGCGCCACCCGCTGCACACGCGCGAACTCGGCAGCCAGCTCACCAACGTGCTGCGCTGCCTGTACCTGGAATCGCAGGGCTACTCGGTCACCGTCACGGAGCTTGTGGGCTGGGAACACAGCATGAAGAACGAGCTGATCCTGGCGCGCTTCACCGGGCAGCGCAAGCACAGCGCCGGCCAGCGCCTGAAGGCGCTGCTGCAGGAGTTCGCGCTGGAGCCGCTGCTGGGCACGCGCTACCCGGGGCTGGCCGGCGGGGTGCCCGCGCCAGGCGCCGAGACCACGGCCTGGGCACCGCCGAGCTGCCAGTGAGCCCATCGGTCATCCCGTCAACCCCTTTGCCACCGCGACCTCGCATGCCCACTGCTGACGTTTCTGCCGACTACGTGATCGTCGGCGCCGGTCCCGCCGGGTGCGCCTTGGCGGCCCGCTTGACGGAAGATGCTGGCTGCACTGTGCTGCTGGTGGAGGCCGGTGGGCGAGATTGGAATCCGCTCTTGAGCGTGCCCCTGATGACAGGCTTGATCCTGCGATCGGCCTACGCGAACTGGTCGTACGTGACCGAAGCCGAGCCGCAGCTCAATGGGCGCCGGCTTCATTGGGCGCGCGGCCGGGTGCTGGGCGGTTCGACCAGCATCCACGGCATGGTCTACATGCGGGGCCTGCCCTTGGATTTTGACCAGTGGGCTGCAGAAGGCTTGCGGGGCTGGTCTTATGCCGAGGTGCTGCCGTATTTCCTGCGCAGCGAGAACTCCCACCGCGGCGCGAGCGCCCGGCATGGCGTGGGCGGACCGCTGCAGGTGTCTGCCGGACGCTTGGAAAACCCGCTGTTCCAGGTGTACCTGCAGGCCGCCGCGCAGGCTGGACATCCGCTCACCGACGACTTTGCCGGCCCGCAGCCGCATGGCGCGGGTTGCTATGACTTCACCATCCGCAATGGGCGTCGTGTGAGCGGCTCCACGGCATTCTTGCGTGGCGCCATGGCCCGGCCCAATCTGCGTGTGCTCACGAGAGCGCAGGCCTTGGGTCTGCAATGGGGGAGCGGGGGGCGGGTCGAGGGCGTGCACGTGCTGCAGCGTGGCCAGCGGCAGACGCTGCGTGCCGATCGCGAGGTCCTGCTGTGCGGCGGCGCGGTCAATTCGCCCCAGCTGCTGATGTTGTCCGGCATCGGACCGGCCGATGCCTTGCGGGCACATCGGCTGCCCGTGCAGGTCGATCTGCCCGGCGTGGGACAGAGCCTGCAGGACCACCTGCTGGTGCGGGTCGATCACCGTGCGTTGCACGGCGCCACCCTGGACCGTCTGCGCCGGATCGACCGTGCGGCGTGGGCCGTGCTGCGGGCCTTGCTGTGGGGCAAGGGGCCGGCCTCGAGCTTTCCGCTGGAAGTCGGCGGCCTGTACAAATCCTCTGCGGACCTGACCGAGCCCGATCTGCAATCGCACTTCCTGCCGGCGCTCTCCAGCGCCTCACTGCGCCTGCCGTACTTCTCGAAAGTCTTGCCGCAAGACCGCGGCGCGGGATTCTTCTCCAATGTGTTCCAGTTGCGGCCGAACTCGGTGGGGAGCATCGAACTGGCGTCAGACGATCCCTTGGCGCATCCGCGAATCCGGCCCAATTACCTCAGCGCGCCCGAAGACCTTCCCGTGCTGCGCGAGGGCGTCAAGCGCCTGCGCGAGATCTTCCGCCAAGCCGCCTTCGACCGGTGGCGCGGCCCGGAGCTGTCTCCCGGCCCCGACGTGAAGACCGACGCGCAGATCGATGCCTGGATCCGTGCCAATGCCGACACCGTCTACCACCCGACCTCCAGTTGCCGCATGGGCCGCGACGACGACCCGATGGCCGTACTGGACAACCAATGTCGCGTGCGGGGTGTGCAGGGGCTGCGCGTCGTGGATGCGTCTTCGCTGCCGCGCGTGACCAGCGGCAACACGGCGGCCCCGGTCTATATGTTGGCCGAACGCATTGCCGAGGTGCTTCGCGGACGCGCGACGATCTGACTCAGGCTTGGCCCGATGCCTCGTCATAGCCGCCCTGACCGTCCATGCGCGCCCAGGCCGCGAAGGTGGGCGAGGCCTGAACCTGGCCCTCGCGTATGAGGCTCATCCAGACTTTGGCGGCATTGACGTAGTGCGGCACGCTGCCCGGAAACATCATGATGCACAGCGCTTCGGCGAGATCGAGTTCATCGACCCGATGCGCATAGGCAGCGAGCAGCGCCTCGCGCAGCGCATCGAGATGACCCAGGGCCGCATGCACGCTGCACGCACACATCCAGACGTCGCGCGGCGTGAGGGGTTGTCCCGCGCGCTCCATCGCGTTGCGGTACGACTGCGCCAGGTCCAGGGTAGGCAGATGCGCCGACCAATGCCCGCGCACAAAGTCGTAGGCGGTCACGCCCTTGAGGCTGGCGGTCAGTTGAAGCACGGCGTCGAATTCGGCCATGTGTCCGCCGCCTTGCAAGAAGCGCGCGATGTGGTGGGTGGCCAGTGCCTCGTCGGTGGCCACGAGCACCGCCAGCCAGACCAGCTCGCGATCGCGCACCGACAGCGTCTTGTGGTCCAGGGCCAGCACGGTGTAGAGCTGGTCGTAGGCCTGCAGAAGGTGCGGCGAGGTGATCGCCAGCAGCCCATGGTGTGGCAGCAGATAGCCGCGCTTGGCTTTAATGGGCGCCAGGCGTGCGGACAGTTCTTCGGGGGTCATCAGGGGCTTCCTCGGTACATCATGCGGGTGCTTGGACTGCCGGCGCAGACCCTCTCGCCGGGCCCGCAAGCCACCCGGCGCGGGCGCCATCAATGAAAGTCTTTCACATGGACCATACCCGGGCTTACCCCTTGCTCTTTTCGCCGCTGCAAATCGGCCCATGGACGCTGAAGAACCGGATCGTGCATGCGTCGATGTCCTTGCGCCGCAGCGCGTCGGGCGGCATGCACCCGCAATACCACCAGTACTACCTCAATCGCGCACTTGGCGGGGCGGCCATGGTGATCACCGACCCGGTGGCCTTCCTGCCCAGCCAGGGGACCGAGCGGGTCTGCGCCTGGAACGATTCGGCTGTGGAACAACTCTCCCGACTGGCACACGCGATACGCGAGCTCGATTGCCATCTGCTCGCGCAGATCCAGGACAACGGACGGGCGCGGCGCATTCCCGGGCGGGTGGGTGGTTTGCGCAGCGCCTCCGCCCTGCCGGACGATCTGTTCTATTCCATGCCTGAGGAGCTGTCGGTGGGCGAGCTGGAGGCTTTTGTCCAAGCCGCTGGCGACGCGGCGGCCCGGCTGCAGCGCAGCGGGTACACCGGCGTGGAGGTGTCGGCCGGGCATGGGCATTTGTTCCATCAGTTCCTTTCGCCTCGCACGAACCAGCGGGAGGATGGCTATGGCGGCGACGTGCAGGGCCGCGCCCGCCTGCTGGTGCAGGTGTGCCAGGCCATCCGATCGCGCTGCGGCGCCGACTTCATGCTCGCGGTCAAGCTGCCAGGCGATGACGGCCTGGTCAACGGCGTGGGCCCTGACTTGGCCGCCGAGGTGGCACGCCACCTGGTGTCGCAGGTGCGCATCGACCTGCTGTCGTACGCTCAGGGCACGCACCACCACACGCTGGAGATGCACCTGCCCGACGACAGCTACCCACGCCTGCCGTACATGCCGATGATCCGGCGCCTGCAGACGGCGACCCCGGGTGTACCGGTGATGGCGCTGGGGCGCATCACGGATCCGGCCGAGGCTGAGGGCATCCTCGGGCGCGCAGACGCGGCGCTGGTCGGCTTGGCGCGAGCGTTGGTGACCGATCCGGCCTGGCCGCGCAAGGCCTCGCAAGGGCGTGCACTCGACATCCGCTATTGCGTCTCATGCAACTCCTGCTGGCGCACCATCATCCAGGACAAGCCGCTGGCTTGTGACAACAACCCGCGCGTCGCGCAGGCCAACGAGCTCGACGACCACCTTCCGCCCGCAGCCGCGCCGATCCACATGGTGGTGATCGGTGCGGGCATCGCGGGCTTGGAGGCAGCCATGACGGCCAGCGCGCGCGGTCACCGGGTGACCGTGTTCGGGCAAGGGGCCGGCGGGAAGGCGCAGTTGCAGTCGCGGCTGCCCGTCAGCGAGTCGCTCTCGAGCATTGCCGATTACCAGGTCATGCAACTTCAGAAACTTGGCGTCGACATGCGTCTGGGGACATTCGCACGCGTCGAAGACATACGGGCGCTGAACCCCGGCGCGGTGGTGTTGGCCACTGGCGCCACGATGGTCTGGCCGCAGTGCCTGCCCACGCGCTTGCGCGACGAAGGCTGGGTGCAGGACCTGCGCGAAGTGGTGCCTCGAGCGCTGGCCATTCGCGGCCAGCAGCCGGGTACCGCCGTGCTGTTTGACATGGACCAGACCGAGGGAACTTATGCGGCGGCCGAGCTGCTGCAGGACAAGTTCGCCCGCGTCGTCGTGCTGTGCGCCCGTGAATCGATCGCCCAGGACGTGGCGATGGTGGTGCGCCAGCGGGTGCAGCGGCGTTTCGTGGAGCGCGGCATCGAGGTCATCACGCAAGTCGAACCGGTGTGGACCGAGCGCATGGAGGAGGACGGGCGCCTGGCTTATCGCAGCGTCTTCGGCGGCCCCTTGCGCCACCTCGATGACGTGGCCCTGTTCACCTACGCCACGCCGCGCCGCCCCAATCTGGATCTACTGCCCGCGCTGCAGGCTCTGGGGGTCCCGGTGCACCGCATCGGGGACGCCAAGTGGGCTCGCGAGCCGATGTCGGCGACCGCGGAGGGGTATGCCATCGGGATGGCCTTGTGACGTGCCGGCAGCCGGGCAAGGACCCCATTGATCCGGTGTGCAAGGCCGCCGCATCCGCCCCCTGGTTCAGGCCTGATCAGGCGCGGCCACCACGCGCACGCGGGCAGCAAAGCTCGACCCGGGCGGCAACTCGGCGTCGGCGGCCACGCAGGCGATCCAGTCCAGTCCCAGTGGGTTGAACTGCGCGCTCGGCGTTTGCCAAGGCTGCGACGGATCGCGGCCGGTGAAATGCTTGTGCAGCGTGGTGTGGACGCGCCAAACGTAGCCCAGGGCCTCCTGCCGATCGGCCGGCGGCTCGCCACAGCCCCCGGCGATGATCGCTTCGGACCAAGGCGCGGCCGGCGGCCGGCTCGACAGCAGCTGCATCAGGTACGCATGGCGCAGCACCGGCGGCGGATCGGCATGGCCGTAACCCCAGAGCTTGACCCAGTTGGCGCGGAACTCGTCGAGGTCCGGGTTGAACCAGACGCGCTCCAGTTGGTCCCCGGCGCTGAGTCCCTGAAAGTCGAACCAGTCCCAGATCGGGGGCTCACCGCGCAACACCTCGCTCAGGCGCCAGTTCGCGTAATGATGCACCCCCGGGATCGCGTTGAAGAAGGGCATGTCAATGCGGCGCAACCAGTCGGCATAGCCGCGTCCCTCGGCATCGGCGGGCAGGCAGTAGGCAATGAATATGACCTCGGGGCAGCCCTCGAGCGCGCGCGCCGGATCAGGCAAGGTGATCATCGATCAAGCTCCGAAATGAATTGCTCGATGGCGCGGGCCGATCGCGCATGAAAAGCGGAATCCGACCAGGCCGGCAGCTCGGTCATGCGGGCGCCTGGCACCAGCGCGGCGACCTCGGGGGCGTACTCGAACAACATGTCCGAGGGCGAACAGATGGCGTGCACGGGTACGGTAAGCAGCGGCAGCCGGGTGCGCTTGGGATGACGGAAGGCCGCTCGGTAGGACAAGTGGTAGGTCCGCATCGCCTTCAACACTTCGACCACGAAATCGTGCAGGGCATCCGCGCTGGGAAGCCCGTCGGCGAGACGGCCCTCCGAAGTGCGGTTGTAGTAGGGCCAGAACAGGAACTGGTCCCGGCAGAAATGCCAGACCTTCATCAAGTGCGTGGCTTCATGATCGGGCCCGATCTCGCGAGCGTAGCGTTCGAGCACCTCTGTCTGCAGGCCCGCGTCGTACAGGCCCATCCCTTCGATGGTCAGGCTCGCGACGAGATCGGGTCGCGCGATCGCGATCTCCATGGCAATCGATGCGCCAGTGTGGCTGCCATAAAGATGGAAAGGGCCGCTGACGCGGGTCATGACGGCATCGAGTGCGGCCCGGGCGAGGTCGGGTATCTCGGGCTGGACAAGCGGCAGCGC
>CAIRBF010000502.1 GCA_903876715.1 uncultured beta proteobacterium | reverse complement strand
GGGGTCGGCGCCGTACACGACGAGGTTGTGCGAATCGTGCGCGTAGGACGTGGCGTACGCGCCCTGCCAGCGTCCCCAGCCGTCGATGATGGCGGTCTGCGGGCCGAGGCTCGAGCGCCCGTGGCGGTGCACCACGGTCATGCGCGACAGGTGTGCAGGCACCGTCGCCACCGAATCGACGACGTCCACCGTGACTTCGGTCCACTCCGTGAATCGCGCGCCCTTGATCGCGCGCACGACGGCACGGCCCTGCCGCAGCTCGGGCACGCGAACCTCGAAGTCGGCCGCGCTCAGCGGGGCGAGCTTCATGGTCCGCAAGGCCAGCGACATCGGCCGCGGGCGGATCGGCTCGCCCATGCGGCCGTCGGCGGCGACGAGCCGGCCGCTGGCGTAGACGCGCGCGACCTCGAGCGCCTGCAGGTCGCGCAGCACGATCAGGTCGGCGCGCCGTCCGGCGGCGACCCAGCCGAGGTCGTCGCGCTTGAGGCGGTAGGCGTTGTTGACGGTGGCGCAGCGCAGCGCCTGCAGCGGGTCCAGGCCGTAGCGCACCAGGCGCCGCAGCACGTCGATCATGCCGCCCTTGTGCACCAGGTGGTCCGGGAAGACGTCGTCGGTGCACACCGTCAGGCTGGTGGGCACGACCGGCAGCGTCTTGATCGCGGCCACCACCTCGGGCAGCAGGTAGTCGTGCGAGCCGCGCAGCTCCACCGTCAGGCCGGCACGCAGCTTCTCCAGCGCGTCGGCGCCGGAGGTGATCTCGTGGTCGGCGCCGATGCCTGCGGCCACGTAGGCCTGCAGGCGCTCGCCCGACAGGCCGCGCGCATGCCCCTCGATGATCTTGCCGCTGGCCAGGGCGGCGCCGAGGATGCCCATCATGCGCGGCGAGGCCTCGAGCACGGCGCGCATGTCCATCACCTCGGCCAGGCCGGCGACCTCGGGCAGGGCAAGGAGCTGCCCGATCTCGCGCGCCTGGAAGTCCGCGCCCGACAGCTCCAGCCCGGGCGCGGCCGGCACGCAGGACGAGGCCTGCACGACGAAGCGCAGCGGCTGGCCGCGGCTGGCCTCCACCGCATACCGCACACCGTCCATGCCGAGCACGTTGGCGAGCTCGTGCGGGTCGCAGAAGACAGTGGTCGTGCCCTGCGGCACCACGACCGAGGCGTAGTGGTGCGGCAGCATGTGCGAGGACTCGAAGTGCACATGCCCGTCGATCAGGCCGGGCGCGAGGAACTGCCCGTCGAGCGCCTGCGTCTCAAGCGCCTGCGTGAAGCGGCCGCGCGGGTGGACGCTGGCGATCATCTCGCCCACCAGGCCCACGTCGGCCTCGCGCAGCTCGAGCGTGGCCACGTCGACGACGGTGGCGCCGGTCAGCAGCAGGTCGAAGGGTTCGCGGCCCTGGGCCGCGGCGATCGCGCGCTGGCGCGTCGCGGCGGGGATGGGGAGGGTGACGTCCAGGGTGGTCATCGGCGGCAGGCTCAGGCTCATGAGAATACGTTGTTGCGATCCGCCCGTACCCGTTCGCACTGAGCCTGTCGAAGTGCGCGCGCTGGCTTCGACAGGCTCAGCCCGAACGGTTTCTTCGCGAACGCCTTGCCCCGCGCGCGGGGGATGAGAACCTCTCAGGGCAGACTGGGGCTCACTCGGCGCGGATGTTGCGCAGGCGCACGATCTCGCCGAACTTGCGCTGCTCGCCCTCGAGAAAGCTGCCGAAGGCCTCGGGCCCGAGGCCGAGGGTGCGCATGCCGATGGTGGCGAACTTCTGGCGCAGGCCCTCGTCCTTCAGCACCTCGGCGGTCTCGCGGTGGAGCTTGGCGACGATGGCCGGGTCGGTCTTGGCGGGCGCGAAGATGCCGAACCACACGGTCACGTCCACGCCCTTGAGCTTCGGGTGCTCGGCCATGCTCGGCACCTCGGGCAGCGCCGCCGAGCGCGTGCCCTCGGTCACGCCGAAGGCCTTGACGCGCCCGGCCTTGACCTGCTGGCTCGTCAGCGGGATCGGCAGCATCGCCAGGTCCACCTGGTTGCCCATCAGGTCGGTCACGATCTGCGCGCCCACCTTGTAGGGCACGTGCGTCATCTGCACGCCGCCGATCTGGTTGAACATCTCGCCGGCCACGTGCAGCGAGGTGCCGATGCCCGAGGTGGCGTAGTTCAGCTTGCCCGGCTCGCGCTGCAACAGCTGCAGCAGCTCGTCCAGCGTGTTCGCCGGCAGCGAGGGCCGGCCCACCAGCACGAGCGGTGAGTTCGACAGCAGCGTCACGGGGGCGAAGTCCTTCAGCCCGTCGTACTTGACCGTGGACGGCGAGACCATTTTCGCGATCACGATCGTGCTCTCCACCGACAACAGCAGTGTGTGCCCGTCGGCCGGCGCGCGCGCGGCGCGGTCGGTGCCGATGATGCCGCCCGCGCCCGCCACGTTCTCGATCACCACCTGCTGGCCGAGCCGCTTGCCAAGTTCCGGCGCGACCCAGCGCGCCACCGCGTCGACGTTGCCGCCGGCGGCATACGGCACGATCAGCGTGACCGGCTTGCTCGGATACGATGCCTGCGCCGCGGCGGGCAGCGCGGCGCACAGCGCCCCCAGGGCCGCGGTGGCGGCGATGGCGGACTTCATCAGGGACGACAGCTTCATGGGGCGGCCTCGGGTCGTGGCAGTGGATGACGGACCATTCTAGGAACACCTTCGCCGCG
>CAIRBF010000501.1 GCA_903876715.1 uncultured beta proteobacterium | reverse complement strand
GGTCGCCCAGGGGCTGGTCACGGCCGAACAGGTCCGCTACACCTTGTCGCCGGCCTTGATGGCCTACCTCTACCCGCACGCGCCCATGCCCGGTGAGGCACCTGTGGCGCCGCAAGCCGGTCTCAACATCCGCGCCGTCGACGTGACGGTGGTGGCCGGCGGCACGGGCAGCGACATCGGTCGCGCCAGCGGCCTGGTGACGATCGCCGACCCGGGCAGGTTCGACCGACTCGGCGATGTCGACAAGGCATTGCTGTCACAAGCCCGACCCTCGGACGTCCAGGAAGTCCGCTACGCGGTCTATCGCTACGTCGGGCCCGACCGGACGGTCTATCTCGGCGAGCAGGCCATCTACGAGAACGCGTCGCTCTGGGCGCGTGTCACCCTGCCGTTGGTGGGCAGCCTCGACGTGGCAGCGTCGTCCGACGATGGCGTGGTCGACCTGCGCACCGGCAACCTCGTGGCGAGCAAGTTCGAGATCGAGAGCGTGAGCCTCCAGGTGTGGGAAGACGTCCGGATCGCCGCGCGTGGTGTCGTGGACATGCAAAGCGACGGCGACCTGGTCGTGGAGGCCGAGGGCGACGTGCGCCTCGGCCAGCTCCGGGGTAGCGACCGCCTGCGCGTCCAGGCCGGCGGCTCCATCCTGGGCGAGGCCGGCTCGGCGCTGCACCTGCAGGCCGACGACATCACGCTGCGCGCGCAAGGAGTCGCTGGCAGCTCCGAGAACGCGCCGCTGCGCCTGTCGCTGGGAGACGGGCGCATCCAGGCGACGGCGGGGGAAAACCTGTCCCTCGACCTGCAACAGGGCCGGGCACGGCTGGGCATCCTGCGCGCGGGCGAGACCCTCACCCTCTTCACTCGGGACGCAGAACGGGGCTCCATCGTGGACGCTCGCAACCCGCTGGAGGCGGAGGTGCCCAACCTCGAAGCCAAGTCCCTGGTGCTCGAGGCCAAGGGTTCCATCGGCGGCTTCAACGATGCGGCGCTGCTCACGCGGGCGGACACGCTGCAGGCGCGCTCGGTCGGGCCGGCGTCCTTGCGCCATGTCATCGCGATCGACAACCTGGGCGACCTGACGGTGTCGGGCAAGGGCCTGTTCATCGCCAACGTCGACGCAACCGTTGTCGTGCGTGCCAGCGGGGCGCTGAGCGTCGATGCGCCGGTGCTGCTCGACGGGCGTGGCGTGTCGCCTCGCGAACTGCGGCTCGAGGCCGGTGCCGATCTGGGCGTGGACGCGCCGCAGGCGGCGGACCTGCGCCTGGACGACACGGTCACGGCGTACGGCGCCACGGTCTCTCTGCGCGCCAGCGGCGGCATCGTCCAGGATGCGGCTGCGACGGTCGACAACGCGGGGGGCAGCGTCGAGTTGGAGGCGGTGTCTGGCGGTATCGAGCAGCGCGGTGGCGCACTGATCACCACCCATGCCAATGCGGCAGGCAACCTGCGCCTGGCCGCCGCCCGCGACATCGTGCTCGCACGCCTGGTGGCCGGCACCGGCGACGTGGCCCTGCGCAGTGCCAGCGGCGACATCGTCGCCACGCTGGCGGAGGCGGTGACCATCCAGGGGGCCGGGCTCGCGCTGGTGGCGGACGCCGGGTCGATCGGGTCGCTCGGCCGCCACGGCACGCCCGTGGCGGTGCAGGTCACGCGGGTGGCCGCACAGGCCAAGGGCGACATCGCGCTGCGCGCCGCTGCAACGGTGCGCGTCGATGCGTTGACCGTCACGGTCGCGCGGGCCGACGCCAGCACGGCTGGGGCCGCCGAGGTCCTGACGCTGACGGCCACGGGGCTGCGCAGCGAGGATGGCGGCGTTTCACTGGTGACCGACGCAGGGAACCTGACCATCGCCGCGGACGTGCGCGCCGCGGGGGCGGCCCCAGCGCCCTTGTCGGGCGCCGAGGCCAGCGGCGTCACCGGTTCGCTGCTGCTGCAGTCCGCCGGTACGCTGAGCGTGCTCGCAGGCGCCGACCTGTCCACGCAAGGGGGGGCCGTCGATGTCGAAGCACTGAGCGGTGCCCTGACGATGGCCGCCGACAGCACGGCCGCGAGCCAGGGCGGCACGCTGAGGCTGGCGGCGCAGGGTGGCGTGACCCTCTCCCGGCTCGATGCCGGCGACGGTGTCATCAGCGTGGTGGCGCGTGCCGGCGCGGTGTCGCGCAGCACGACGGGTGAGGACATCGTCAACCTGCGTGCCTCCGCGCTGCGGGTGCAGGCCCGCGACGCCATCGGCAGCAGCACGGCGCCGCTCGTCACCGACGTGCGGACGGTGGCGGCAGGCAGCGGCGGGGGTGAAATCCGCCTGCTGAACCTGGGGGCATTGACCATCGGCCGGGTGGACGACGTGGTGCTGTTCCGCGAGGTGGCCGGCGCGGCCACGCTGACGGTGGCCGACCGGGCGATGAGCGGTCTGTCGACCTCCGGGGCAGGCGGCATCACGGTGCGCACGCTCGACGGCACGCTCACGGTGCTCGGATCGCCCGAGCTCGACGGTGGCGTGGCGATCCGCAGCGGCAGCGGCGGCGTCAGCTTGACGGCCGGTGGCAGTGGCGACGTGATCTTGGCCGCACGGGTCGATGCAGGCGCATCCGGCACCCTGAGCCTGCAGGCCGCCGGCAGCGTGCGGCAAGAGGCGCTGTCCGGTCCCGCGCTCACGGCCAAGACGTTGGAGATGTCGGCGCAGTCGTTCGCCACGGCATTGACGATTTCCGCGGACCGGGTGTCCGCGCGCAGCACCCGCGGCGATATCGAGCTCGTGCAGAGCGCCGACGAGCTCGGACGCCTGCGCGCGCTGATCCTCTGGTCGGTGGCCGCCGATGGCGGCAGCGTGAACGTGCGCAACGACGGCAACCTGCTGGTGAAGACCGTCACCGCGCAGGCCGGAAAGAACATCACCCTGGACAGCGTCGAGGGCAAGATGGACCTGTCGGGCGAGAAGATCGAGCCCGTCACGCAGGTGACGTTGGCCCTGTTCGCCACGGGCTTCATCGGCGGCACCCGGCTGAACGCCTCGAAGACCGAACGCCGGTCGGTCGTGTCGGTCACGGGCGACGTCACGATCGACGATGCCTTCATGGCCGGCCTCGTCGGCTTCGACGGCACGCTGAAGGTGCGTGCCACTGGCGTGATCACCGTGGGCACACCGGCATCGAGTTGGGCCCTGGGCGACGTGCGCCTGACCGCCGAGTCGGGCATCGTCGTCGCTGGCGCACTGCAAGCCTCCGGCGCGCTCGAGTTGCGCACCAGCGGCGCCCTGACGGCGTCCACGGGTGCGGGCGTGCTGGCCGGACAGCGCGTCGCGCTGAATGCGGGCACGGGGATCGGCACGGCGGCGTCCGCGCTGCGGGTGTCCGTCGGCACCGACGGCTGGCTGGACGCCAGCGCCGGTGTGCCGGGGGCGGACAGCAACGCCGCGGCCACGGTGGCCGACATCCATCTGCGTGCGCAGGGCGATCTGCGCCTCGGTCAGGTGCGCAGCCTGGCCGGCGATGTCACGCTGGCGGCTGTGGGTGCGCTGATCGCGGCCCAGCCGGCGGACGGACTTGCAGACATCCGCGGCGACGACGTGACGCTGTCGGCGGGCGGTGGCTTGGCGTCGGCACAGGCGCCGCTGCAGGTGCGCGCGACGACGCTGCAAGCGCAGGCCGGGTCCGGCACAGGCCATGACATGGCGCTGGTACTGGCCGATGCGGGCCGCGTCCTGGGGCTCACGGCCGGCGGCGACATCGGCTTGCAGTCCCCGGGAACGCTCACCCTGGACGGCCCGGTCCAAGCCACGGGCCACCTGGAGATCGTGGCCGGATCGGACCTCGTCCTGACGGCCCGTGCGCGGGTGCAGGCGGCGAGCGCCGACCTCGAGGCCCAGCGCGGCAGCATGCTGCAGGCCGCTGGCGCGACGATCCAGACCGACGGTGTCGATGGCGTCCTGGCGCTCACTGCCGCGGGCGATCTCGCACTCACCCGGGCCGTGTCGGCCGGTTCGATCGAAGCCACCACACGCTTCGGTGCACTGCGCGACGCCGACGCAGCCGGCGCCGACGACGTCGATCTGACGGCCGCCACGCTCGTGCTCGACATCGCCGATGGCATCGGCTCGTCCGGCCAGGACGTGGACATCGCCTCGGCGCGCCTGCAGGCGCAAGCCGGTGCCGGTGGCCTGCGCCTGGCGGCCAGCGGCAACATCCAGGTCTTCGGCGCCGGCGTGCGCGCCAGCGGCGGCGACGTCCGCCTGCACACCTCGGGCGATCGGATCACCGTCGCGGTCGACGATGCGGTTGGCGGCGCGTCGGCCGGCGTCATCGCACAGACCGGTCGCATCGACCTGGCCGCGGGGCAGCAGGTCGTGCTCGTCGGCGAGTCCCGCCTGCGCGCGGGCAGCGGCATCATCGGCATCGCGGCCGCGCAGGGCCTGGATGCCCAGGCGGGTTTCGACTTCGGTGCGCCGATCGGCGTGCTGACCATCACCGGCGACCAGACCCTGGCGGCCGGACAGCGCTTGGCGTTCAAGGTCGGCGGCGACGAGCCCGCAGCCGTCGACGCCCAGACCGGGAAGCTGGTGGGCTCGCACGACCGTCTGGTGGTCACGGGCACGCTGCGCCTGGACGGCACGCTGGCCGTGCAACGCGCCGATGGGTTCGAGCCCGAAGCGGGTCAGGTCTTCGGACTGATCTCGGCCCAAGGCATCGAGGGCGCCTTCCGCAGCGGCAGTGGCCTGTTCGGCTTCGGCGACGGCAGCGATTACCTGCACGTGCAGGCCAGCGCCGATGCGCTGGCGCTGCAGGTGCGCCAGCGCCCGGTCGAGGAACTGCGCATCGTCGCGGCCGACGAGGCGGGCAACGACGCCATCGGCACCTTCCTCAACCCGCAGCACTTCGGCTACGGCGTCACGAGCGCCCGGGTTGCGCTCCAGGCTGCCGATTTCTTCCAGACCTCCGGGGTGCTGGTGCTCGAGAACCGGCAGGTCCAGGTCACGCTGGATGACGGCTCATCGGTCGATGCCATCGCCTGGCAGATCGGCGCCCGGGGTCTCGCCGCGTTTGCGGGCTTGAGCGGCGCAGCCGACATCGGCACCGACGACGACGGCGACGGCATCCCCGACGGGCTGGACCCGAACGCGATCGGCTTCGCCCTGACCGATGTCGACCTGGCGCTGAGCTTCCTGCGCGAACGCGATGGCGAGCGCTCGTGGCTGGGCCTGGACGCCGTGGCCGCCAGCGGCCTGCCGGTCGGGCTGGACGTCGCTGGCGTTCAGGCCTCGGCGTCGAACCTGTCGGTGGCGATCAGCCTGGGCAGCGATGGTCGCGTCGTCGACTTCAAGAGCCTGCCCGCGGTGGTCAAGCTCGACACCCTGGGCACACAGACCCGCAAGCTGGATTTCGACGGCGACAACGGGACCCAGGTGGTGCTGGCGGGCGATTTCGAGCTGGCGGTCGGCGAATACTTCTACGTCGAGGGCTCGCTCGGTTTCCGCTCCGCCGACGAACGGGTGGTGCTGGCCGACGGCTCGGCCGTGTCGACCCGCGTGCTGAGCGTGGGCGGCACGGGGCTGGATGCCTTCGCCGGTGTCGGCGGGCCCTACATGCGCGACGGTGTGGTCGTCCATGACGACGCGATCGGCCTGAACCTGTCAGGGGTGGAGTTCGGCTTGGCGCTGTTCTCGGCCAAGTCCGGACAGCCGGCCGCGGCCGGCCTGAGCTGGACGGCCCTGCGGGCGCGTGCGGCTGAAGTGTCGCTGGTCGGCGTGCAGGACGTGACGATGGCCGTGCGGGACATCGACGTGGCCATCAACCTGGTGGCCGGGGTGCCGACGGCCTTCGATGCCGACCTCAAGGTCATCGACTTCTCCAGCGCTGCGCTGCCCGTGCCCACCGGGACCGGCCGCAGCCTGGCACTCCAGATGGATGGCGATCAGGGCCGCCTCGTGCGCGCCAGCGCCGACGTCAGCCTCGGCGTGGCGGACTTCTTCCAGCTCGAGGGCTCGATCGGATTCGAACGCTCGACGACCACGGTCACGCTGGCCGACGGCTCCGAGGTGGACACCGAGGTCCTGACGGTCGGCGGCACGGGCCTGCAGGCCTTCGTCGGCATCGCAGGGCCCCACGAACTCGCCGACGGCTCGGTCAACCCCGACGCACGGGGCTTCGGTGTCAGCGACGTCGAGTTCGGCCTGGCGCTGTTCGCGGCCAAGCCCGGGCAGAAGGACGCGCAGGACCGCTCGCTGGACGGACAGTCCTGGACTGCTCTGCAAGCCAGTGTGGGGCGGGTGGACGTGATGGTCGGCCTGCCCGAGGACGTGATGCTCGCGCCGCGTGACCTGTCGGTGACGATCAACCAGGTCGGTGGCAGCGACGACGAGTCCCGAGTCATCGACTTCTCGCAGGGGGCCTTCGACGTCGTCACCGGCACGAACCGCAGCCTGCGCCTGGACATCGACGGCGACCTCGGCGAGGTCGTGCGTGCCGCCGGCGGCTTCACGATCCAGGTGGCGGATTTCGTGTACCTCGAGGGGGACGTCGCGATCGAGAAGTCCCGCCAGACTCTGACGCTGTCCGATGGCCAGCCGGGGAAGGCCGCGACGACGGTCGTGGCCGACGTGCTGACCGTCGGCGGGACCGGACTCGATGCCTTCGTCGGCATCGGCGGGCCCTACCGGACGGGCGCCGACGCCAACGACGACGGCCTGCCCGACGGCACGAGCCCGGATGCGATCGGTCTCAGCGTGTCGGGCGCGGAGTTCGCCTTGATGATGGCGTGGTCGCGGGCCGACTCGGGCGCAACCCGGGGTGTGCAGTGGACGGCGCTGGAAGCCGGCGCGGACGAGGCCGCGATGGTGGGTGTGGACGGTGTCACCGCCCGCGCCAGCCGCCTGGGCGTGGCGGTGAACCGGGTCGACGGTCTGGCCGTCGGGCAGGACACCGACACCTTCGTGGTCGACTTCGCTGCCGGTGCGACGTCGCTGGCGGTGAGCACCGGCAGCCAGAGCGCACGCACCCTGGCCATGGATGGCGACCTGGGCGTATCGCTGCGGGCCACGGGCGAGTTCGAGCTGGCGGTGGCGGACTTCTTCCACGTCGACGGCACGCTGGCGGTCGAGAAGCATGCGCGCGAGGTCACGCTGGCCGATGGGCGCAAGGTCCAGACCGACTACCTGGGCATCGGCGGCAGCGGGATCGATGCATTCGCCGGTCTGAACGGTCCGTACCGCAGCAGCGCCGATGCACCGGTCAATCCCGCCGCGCTGGGCGTGTCCTTGTCCGACGTGGAATTCGGTCTGGCGCTGATGAGCGCACAGGCCGGTCAGGCGGAATCGCTGCTGCCGCTGCGCTGGACAGCCCTGGAGGCCACCGCGGGCGAGGTCGGCTTCGTCGGCGTCGACGCCTTGACGCTGCAGGCCAGCGACGTGATGGTGAACATCAACCTCGTCAACGGGCAGATGTCGGGCGCCGACACGCGCGGTCTGGTCGTCGATCTTGCCCGCAGCGGGGTCGAGGTGCTCACCGGCTCGGACGAGACCGGCGCCGACATCCGTCGCACGCTCCGCGTGGACGGCAAGCTGGGCCAGGTGGTCCGGGTCGCCGGTGACTTCGAGGTCGCCGTCGGTGACTTCTTCCACGTCTCCGGCTCGCTCGGCTTCGAGCAGTCGACGCGTGACGTGGTGCTGGCCGATGGCACGAGGGTCGCCGTCGACGCACTGACCGTCGGCGGCCAAGGTCTCCAGGCCTTCGCGGGGATCGACGGGCCCTACCAGGACGGCAACGGGGGGCCGGTGAACGACCAGGCGGTGGGCCTGTGGCTGGGTGGCGTGGACTTCGCGCTCGCTCTGCTGGCGCCCGACCGCGACGCGCCGACCTTCGCAGCGGTCCCGTCCAGCGTCGGCGATGCCCGCTGGACCGCACTGCACGCCAGCGCCACCGAGGTCCGGGCCGTGGGCCTGCCGGACATGACGCTGGCGGCCACCGATGTCGTCGTCGACGTGAACCTGGTCACCGGCCTGCGCGACGGCGCGACGACGGCGGACAGCGTGGTGGATTTCCGCGCGCGGCCCATGGGCGTGGTGACGGGTGCGAACTCGAGCACGACCCTGGCAATCGACGGCCGGCGCGGCGAACTGCTGCGCGTCGGCGGCGGTCTGCAGATCGTCATCGGCGACTATCTGCACGTTGACGGCGAGCTCGGGTTCGAGAAATCCACGCGCAAGGTCCGGCTCGCCGGTGACACCGTCTCGACCGATGTGCAGGCGCTGACCCTGGGTGGATCCGGGCTGGACATGTTCGCCGGCATCGACGGCCCTTACCGCTCGGGGCCGGATGCCGACGGCAACGGCCTGCCCGATCTGGTCAATGGCCAGGCCATGGGCTTCTCCCTCAGCGACGTCGACTTCGCGCTGGCGCTGCTCAGCGACGGTGAGCGGCAGTGGCTGGCGGCGCAGGCCGCCGCGGGTGAATTCGCCCTGGTGGGCGTCGACGGTCTGGGTCTGTCGGCGCAGTCAATCCAGGTGGAGATCCTGCGCGCGGCCGACGACGGCTCACTGGTGGATTTCGCAGTCCTGCCGCTGGCGGTCTCCACGGGGCCCCGTTCGACGCTCGACATCGATCTGGCGGCCGATCGGGGCGCGCGCCTGGCCGTCACGGGTGACGTGGACGTCGTGCTGGGCGACGTGCTGCGGCTCAGCGGCACGGTCGGCTTCGAACTGGCCAGTGGGCGGTCTCTGAAGCTCGACGACGGCACCACCGTGGTGGCCGACGTGATGCGCCTGTCGGGCGCAGGCGTCGATGCCTTCGTCGGTGCCGGCGCCATCGGCGTCGAGGCCCAGGGCCTGGACTTCGTCCTGGTCTGGGCGCTGGCCGACCTCGCAGGGACCGGCGCCGCGCCGGACGCGGTCGACCCCCGGGCATGGCTGAGCCTGGATGGCCACGCCGATTCGGCAGGGATCATCGGGTCCGAGGCGTTCGGCCTGACGGCCGAGGGCCGCGATGTGCATCTGAAGCTCAACCGCGCCCTGGGACTGGAGGTCGGCCAGGGCGCCACACGCCTGGTGGAGCGGTCGGACCTGGCGACGCTGGACTGGCGCACGGCGCCCGAGCAGTCCGGCCCCGCGGCCGCCCCTGCGGCAACGCTGGACTTCAGCGGCCCGCTGCTCGAGGCCTCGGGGTCCTTCGAGGTGGAAGTCGGTGACGACTTCTCCGCCTCAGGCCATGTGCTGCTGACACTGGGGCGCAAGACGGTAAAGGTGGGAACGGAGCAGGTCGTCGTGGACGCCCTGATGGCGGCCGCGAGCGATCTCGAGACGACACTGGACCTGGCGCTCGGCGGCGGCGTTCCGGCATCGGTCGGCCTCACGGGGATGCGCCTGGGCCTGGCGCTCTACACCGAGGCTCACCCGGCGGCTGGGCAGCAGGCGCGCAGCTGGACTGCGATGGATGCGAACGCAGCAACGCCCGATGTGAATGTCGATCTGGGCCTGCCCCTCGTGGACGGCCTCAGCGTGACGGCCACGTCGCTGGGGGTGCAGTTCAACCAGGCTGCGGGAGGCGCGAGCGATACCGAAGTGCTCGACTGGAAGAGCGCGCCCGCGTCGCTGCCCCTGCCCGGTGGCGATGTGGTGACCCTGGACTTCGCCGGGGCACGCGGTGCCTTCTTCTCCCTGGGCGTCGATGTCGAGATCCGCTTGGGCGACTGGGTCAGCATGTCCGGTCGCGTGGCGATGGCCTCCGCGCAGGACCGTCAGGTCGTTCTCAGCGACGGCAGCACCGCGGTGATGACGGTGACCACACTGGTGTCCGACGACATCGACATCCGGGCCGGAGTCGGCGGCGTCGCGGTCGTGATCGAGGACGCCAGCCTGGACCTCGTGCTCGGGCAGACCGATTCGGGCGACGTGTACTACGGGCTGTCTGCAGGTGCCGACAGGGTTGCGCTCGAGGGCGTCCAGGGCCTGAATCTGAACGCCGGTGGACTGTTCGTGCAGGCCAATCTGGGCGTGGGCGGGCGCGTCATCGACTTCGCTCGACTGCCTTCTCAGGTACCGACGGCAGCCAAGCTCGAAATTCCTGAAGTGGGCCTGCGTCTGGCCGGTGAGCTCGAGATCGGCCTGGCCGGTCTCGTCGACGTGCAGGGCAGCTTCGTATTCACACTCGACGGCGGCGAGATACAGGTTGGTGGCAGGGACCTGAAGGCCGAGGTCGAGGTCGGCGAGGTCAGTGCCGGCCTTTATGACGGCCAGATCGGTCTGGTCATCCAGGCCGACGGCGGCTGGGCTGTGCAGGCCTCGGGCCTGGCCGCAATCCAGCTCTTCGACGGCATTGAACTGGTTGCGCCGCTGAGCATCGGGCTCAACCGCACGGGTGCGGCCGTCGACGAACACATCGCGACCGGCACGGGGACGATCGACGTCGTCTTCGTCGACGGCAGCGACGCCCCCAGCATCCACCTCGGCGAGGGCGCCGACCTGTCCATCGGCGGCGTGCTGCGCGAGGCGCTGATCGATCTGGCCGAGCCGCTGAGCGCGCAACGCGCGGAGCTGGCACAGGCCGAACCGCTGCCCCTGCTGGGCGTGCGCCTGGGTGAACTGACCGGCCTGGCTTCGGTGCTGGCTCTCGGGGACTACATCCACGCCTACCTCGAGCCGAGCGCGTTCCCGAACCTGCCGACGCCGACGATCGTCGGCGGCACGCCCACGCTGGGCGGTCTCAATACCTACCTCCAGACGCACTGGCTGCCGCAGGTCGGTGGCCAGGCGCAAGGACCGGGCTTGTCCTTCAGCTTCGACAAGAAGGGACTGCGCCTGGTATTCGACGGGAAACTCGACTTCGAGGCTGCGGTGCCGGTGGACCTGTCCGCCGGCTTCGAGGACATCGGGCTGCGCTTCGGCGCGAACCTGGACCTGCAAGCCCGGGTGACGGCGACGGTCGACATGGCCTTCGCACTCGACTGGAGCCAGTTCGAGACCCTCGGCCTGCAGACCAGCTTCAAGATGGACGAGCTCGGCATCCTGGCGGAGGTCTCTGCCGATGACGTGGTGCTGGATGCGCTGATCGGGCCGCTGGCGGTCAGTGTGGGGCGTCCGGTGGGTCCCAAGGGTTCGTTCTCGGCCGATTTCGGTGTGAGCGCCTCCTTCGTCGATGGGCGCTTCGACTACGACGTCACCGATCGGGTCCAGGTGGATCTGCCGGTGTTCGCATCGGTCGCAGGCGTCGAGTTGAGCGATCCGCAAAACCAGGCGCGGGTCACCTTGGACGGCTCGGTCTTCAGTGGCTCGGTCTTCAGCAGCCTGCAGACCCAGAACTTCGACAGCTTCCTCGGCTTCAATGGATTCACGACCGAGCGCCTGATCCTGGCGCTGCCCGAACTGCTCGATTACGTCGAATCCATCGACCTCGATGCGATGGGCCTGGGCCAACTGCCCTTCGTGTCGGAGTCGCTGGGCAGCTTGCTCGACCTCGCAGGCTTGTTCCAGAGTCAGGTCATCGACCGGATCGACTTCAACCGCCCCGTCGTCGAACTCGGCGCGGGCGTCGGGAAGATTACCGAGGGCGGGAACGTCCTGAGCATCGCCTCCGGCGGCTTCGGCGGCGGCGCGTTCACGCCGAGCCTGGTCGGCCAGATGCTGTACCTGGAGGGCACGGCCAGGCCGGTGAAGATCGCGGGCGTGGCGCAGGATGGGCTGTCCCTGACGGTGGGGGGCCTGTTCCCGGCCGGCAACAATGCTCAGGCCTTCCGCATTCAGAAGCCTACCGAGCGGATCTCGACGATCCAGGAATTCGTCGCGGCGCTGAACGCCTCCGGGGTGCTGGGGGCAGGACAACAGGCGAGTTTCGACCTCGCCACGGGCGACCTGCGGCTGCCCATCGTCTTCAGCGCGGATCTTGTCGACATCGCCACCCCGATCGACCTCGGTCTCGACCTCGGCGATGCGCTGTCACTGTCGACCACCGCCACGGGAAGCTTCGACCTGGGCTTGTCAGCCGGCGTGGACTTCATCCTGAGCCTGCGGCCGAACGAGGTCGGTTTTGCCATCGATCGACTGCGGCTCGAGGGAGCACTCGATCTCGACGTCCAGGATCTGGAGGTCACGGTGGGCCTGGGATTCCTGCGCATGAATGCCGGCGGTGTGGGCAGTGGCTCGGGCGTCGGACTGCATGCCGACTTGAGCCTGCGGCTAGACCGCGATGCCGAAGGCTCGACCGATGACGACAGTGCCCGCTTCACCTTCCAGCAGTTGCTTGCCGGAGACGGCCTGGATGACTTCCGAGTCGCCGTTGACGGCGACGCGTATGCCCGCTTGCGCGGCCTGAGTGTCGACGGGGGCGTCCTGGATGTCGAACTCGCGCCAGAACTGGAGATCGCACTCTACGTCCAGGACCTCCTGGACTTCTCCACGTTCACGGTCGTGGACGATCTCTCGTTCGATCTGGCGCAGTGGGTCGAGGGCGGTCGACTCGAGGGCAACGAGATCGTCGCAGTCCTGCCTGACCTGGGCAAGGCCCTTGACGTCAGCAACCTCGGTTTCGAGGACATCATCGGCGGCTTGCGCACCGGGATCTCCGTCGTGACCCAGGTGGTCGCGGATCAGCCCTTCTACTCCCAGACTCTTCCCATCATCGATCGCTCGCTGAGCGAACTGCTCGATGTGAGCGACGCCTTCCTCGCCCGGGTCGAGGAGGCGGGCGGGTCACCGTCAGCCTTCTTCCAGGAGGTCGAACTGACCATCGAAGAAGCCCTGGGATTGGAGGATCCTGACCTGTTCGTGATGTCGGTCGATGCCCAGCGCGGGGTGTTGGACGTGCGGCTGAACCTCGGGGCGCAATACGCCTCGACGACAGACGTCGCCATCGACGTCGACCAGTTGCTCGCGCTGGCGGGCTTGCCTGCCGACGGCACCCTCAGCCGCCTGGTCAACACGAACGCGGGTGCCAAGGTGGCACTCGAACTCAGTGCCGACCTCGTCGTGGCTTTCGAGATTGCGCTGCCCGGCCGAAACCGCACGGGCAGCGAAGAACTTGTCTCGCTGAGCGAGGACACGAGCTTGACGCTCGCAGCGCGCTTCGTCGGCGATGACCTGAACCTCAAGTTCGACCTCGGCGGCCTGGGGCTCGGCGTCTTGGGCGGACATGTCGTCCTGGACCGCGATGGCGTGCTGGACCGCAGCAGCGGTGCCGATCCGTCGAACGCGGGCCGGGGCGCCAGCCTGACCGTGCGCTACGACAAGGAGGACATGGCCCAGGTCGATCTGAAGGGCGGCTTCTCCGTGGACATGCCCTTGGTGGCACTGTTGGGCGCGAAGAAGGTGGCTCTCGGCGACCTGACCGTGCAGACCAACCCCGTCTATGGCAATGACGGATTGCGCCAGCTGCTCCTGCATCTGGCCGGTGACGATGCCCGAGGCGCCAACCCGCCCATCCTTTTCGAGCTGCCCGACGTCGCCGGCTTCATCGAGGACCTCGCCGACATCGGCAATGGGAACGGACTGCTCCTGGAACTGCTCAACGATCCCACGCCGCTGCTCGACGGGGTCGACCTGGGCTTGGGCATCCTCCAGGACATGTTCGAGGACAGCCTTGCTGCCGACATCCCCCTGATCGGCGGCAAGCTGCAACAGGCTGGCACCATGATCGCTGACCTGCGTGGCGGATTGCTCCTGGATCTGCGCACGCAACTCAGCGGTGAAGGTGCGGTACTGAACCTCCTTCAGGCCACGTTGTACGACACCTTCTCCCGCCTGGGGATCCTGCAGGACGGCAATGAGGATGGTGTCATCGACCTGTCCGATATCGACCTGGGTGTGTTCGACGAGAGTGGCGTGCGCATCGACGGCTGGCACCCAGGCATGGACCTGCCTGCGCTGGCCGATGCTCTTCAGGTACAGGCTCGCCTTGGCGGACGCATCCTGGGTGGCGGCATCGACATTCCGCTGGACTTTTCGATCCCGGGAATCGCCTTCGAGATTGACGGCGGGTTCGCCGTCGGCGTCGACTGGTCCTTCGACTTCGGCTTCGGTCTTTCAGCCAAAGATGGCTTCTACCTCAAGACCAACGAAGATGCTTCCGATCAGGAGTTCGAATTCGACGTCGCGCTCTATCTGGATGGAGCACCACTCGATCCCGATGTGCTCACACCTTTCGCGAGTTCGGGTCAGTTCCTGTTCCTGAAGGCCGACATCGAGGACCGGGATACCGATCCGGCAGCAGGTTTCCAGCCCAGCGGCATCCGTGGCGGCCTCAGCATCGACCTGCGTGGAAATGATCTCGGCCATCTGACCTTGGCCGGGCTGTTCGGCAACCTGGATCAGGCGGTCGATCTGGACTTCAGCCTGAGCGCCGACATGCGGCTGGCAGCCGCGCTGTATGTCCCTGAAATTCCAATCCTTCCCAAGCTCCGCGGCGACATCGTCTTCGCCTGGGACTGGCAGTTGGGTCAGGAGTTGGCGTCACCGTCCTTCGACATCGAATACCTGAGTCTGGATCTCGGTTCCTTCGTGTCCGACTTCCTCGGCCCGATCGCCACACAGCTTGCCGATCTGGTGGAACCGGTTCGTCCGATCATCGACGCGATGTACGAACCGATCCCCGGACTCGATCTGCTGCTGCCGGATCCGACGCTCAAGGGGGTGATCGATCTGATCGTCCAGACTGTCAACAAGCTGGATCTTCCGGATGTGCCGAAGATCCCGACCATCGACTGGTCCTTCCTCGACGCGGCGCGGTTCGTGCTCGGCCTGCCACAGTTCGTCGCGAGCATCTCCGATGCCGGCGGGCAGCTGATGCTCGGACATGTGATGGGCATCGGATCGCCGCAGGTGAGCTGGAAGAGCTCGTCGATGATCGACGACTTGGTGGGGGATGGCGACCCGCCGCCTCAGCCGACGGCACTGCTGGGCAAGATGAAGGAGATCAGCGAAGGAGCCAACGGCTCCAGCTCGGCAGCGTCGGCGCGTTCGGGATTCAAGATGTGGGAATACGTGTCCGACATCGGCAACTGGGCCCAACTGCTCAGTGGCGGCGATGCCGTGCTGTTCACCTACGAGATGCCGCTGTTGAGCTTCCAGGCCAGTTTTGATGTTGTCCTGGCGATCATTCCCATTCTTCCCATCGTCAGCGGGGGAACCATACCGACGACGGTGCCGACGATCGACATTGGCGCCTTCGGCAGCGCTTCAGCGCAGATCGACCTGGCCTTCGGGATGGACACCTACGGCATCCGAAAGGCTTTCGAAACGGGCAATTTCCTCACCATCATCGACGGGTTCTATGTCAGCGACCTGTCCTTGCCCCAGTTCCGCGGTGGGCGGGCGATCCCTGGCACGGGTGGGGTGGACAAGAACGAGGCCACCCTCACGTTCGAAATCGGTCTGTCGGGTGGTATCGGTTTCAATGTCTTTTCGGCCGGCCTGCGCGGATCGATCGAGGTCGGCATCGGCCTGGACATGAACGACCCGAAGACCGCGACCGTGATCCGCGACAAGGACGGACAGGTGCGCAGTGTGGACTGGAAGGCCGATGGCAAGATCCGCGGCTCGGAAGTCCTGACGATGCTGCTGTACTCCGATTTTTCTTCGGACAACCCTCTTGAATGGGTGCTGCCAGGACCGCAGAATCTCTTCAACGGGACTGCCGACATCTACGCTGTCGGCGGCGTGTATGCCCAGATCGGCATCTTGAAGTTCGCCGTCGACGTCTTCAAGCTCAAGGTCCTGACCCTCGACTACAACGCGCCCAATCCGCAACCCTGGCTGGGGGATGTGAACGACGGCGTCCTGCGTCTCTATGCAGGTCCCAGCGCGGGCGAACGTCTGTACATCGACACTTCTGACGCCGCCGAGAAATTCATCCTCAGCGGGCACGGCGGGGTGGTCGATGTCGAGTTCAACGGCCAGTACTACCGCCGTTACGAGGGCGTCGCTCAGGTGGTGATCGAGCTCGGCGAGGGCAACGACACGCTGGACGCCTCAGCCCTCTACGACGTGCCGGTCTATGTCGATGCCGGTGCCGGCGACGACACCGTCCGCCTGGGTTGGGCAGGAGGTCTTGCGCTCAGCCGCTCGGGCAACAACACCATGACCGCACGCAGCGGCAGCAACTCGAAGGTCGTTCTCATCGGAGGCAGCGGTGATGACCGTCTGACGGGCGCGGCCGGCGACGACGTGCTGGTGTCCGGTGGTGGCGAGAACGTGCTGACAGGCGTTGGCGGCGTCGACTGGTTCTATGCCGGTGTAGAACAGAACCGCCTCATCGGCGGCACCAGCGATGACTACTACGTGTTCCTGGACGGGATGGGCGCCAACCGCATCATCGACACACAGGGCGCGAACGTGGTGAGGTTTGACGGCGCGACACCCCAGGCACCGCTGTTCCCGTCGCAGCAGAACGGGCAGTTCCGTGCGCCGGGTCATTCTCCCGGGATCGAGGAACACGAGACCCTGGGACTCCGCGCCGGCGACACGCTGCAGATCGAGATCGGGGGCGCCCAGCCGGGCTTCGCGCCGGACAACCATGACCAGGTCAAGATTGCAGGGCATGTAGTGCTCGATGGTGTCCTCGATGTCGTCATGTACAAAGGGTTCGCGCCACAGGCCGGCGATGAATTCGTCATCATGACCTTCGAGTCGGCCGAGGGGGCATTCGACAGGGTCGACGGGCTGCAAGTCAGTGACCGCGTCACCTTGCAGCTGGTCCAGGAGCCCCATGCCCTGAAGCTGGTGGCGGTGGACCCTGCGCCGGGCGTGGAAGCCTATTTCAACGGCACGTATCTGGAGATCTTCAATCCGGGCGGCAACACCCTGCGCACGGCCTCGCAATACCTCGGGCCGGTCACGCTGAGTCCCCGCAACGACACCCTCACGGTGACGAAGTTCGGCGAGAAGACCCTCGAACTCGTCAGGACGGCGGGGGCCGACCTGTACGACGTCTCACTGGACAACACGCTCACCGCGAGCCAACGCCTGATCCACATGTCCGCCACGGCCGACAGCGGGAGTGGGCAGGACGAGTTGCGCTTAACCTTCAAGGAGATCGAACGCTCCAGTGCCGGGAACGTGCTGCGGCTGGGCTCGGGCAGCGCGATCAGCGGATTCGAGCGTATTGATTTCGACCCCGGCGTCGGTCAGGTCACACTGATCGGCGACGAGATCGTCGTCGAGGCGCCGCAGGGCGAGGCGATGATCGACCTGGGCCTGGCCACGGGGCTGGTCGTCATCGCCGATCGGGTGACCTTCAAGGCGCCGGTACGCGCGGAGTATCTTTACTTCGAGGTCAACGACACCATCACGCTCCACGGGGAGATCTTCGTCAAGGACGGCATGAAGCTGTCTTCCGACACCCCCGAGGTGCAGGTCATCCGACCGGCTCCTGCGGGGCAGGCCCTGGGGGTGGATGTCGTGGCCTCGGGTGAGATCATGGCCGCGGACATCGCGCGCCTGGCGAGCCCCGACGAGGAGCTTCGGATTCGTCATTTCGACGATGTCTCGGGCGGGCCTGCCACTGGTGCAATCGTCATCGGCGCTGCGGGCAGCTCGGTGGCGGGCGGACTGTTCATCGAATCCGTCGCCACGGCTCGCCTGGCGGTCCAGGAGATCGTCGTGGGCAGCGACAACAACGCCGGGCCGATCAGCATCAGCGATGTCGGGCAAGGCGTCACCTTCGTCTCGCCGTTGACGTTGAAATCGCCGCAGGCGGGCGGGTCCGTCCGGCTGGGTGGCGACATCGACGGTGTGAACTTGACCGTCTATGGCCCGGGGCAGACGACGACACTGGACAGCAACGACACCACGATGGTCGGCGACATCCTCGTCAACGACTCGGTCAAGGTGGCAGGATCATCCAGCCTGACCTCCACCGAAGGTTCGATCACCATCACGGGCAAGCTGAACGGCGACGGGAGCCCGGGGGCGGACACGCTGGTCCTGTCGGCCGTGGGCGGTGACGTGCGCGTCACCGGCGTCACGGGCGGAACCGACCCGCTGGAGGAACTGCGCATCACCGACGCACTCGACGTGGTGTTCGAACAGGCCGTGATCGTCGAAGGCGATGTCGTCATCCACGCCACGGGTGTCGTGCGGTTCGAGTCGACCCTCCACGTCATAGGCGGTCGGCTGGTCATCGAGGGCGCCAAGGAGGTGATCTTCGTCGGTGGCGTCGAATTGACCGAGGATGCTGCGCTCGGCGGGGCCAGCGGGATGCTGCTCGACGACGTGTACCGGGTGCGTTTCGTCGATGCCGTGGTCGCCCCGGTGGGTTCCTCCGCATCGGTCGGCGGCAATCTCATGGTCTCCGGCGGCGGCAGGTACGAAGGGTCGGTCGTGGCGGGAAGCAGCCAGGTGCTGCACCTGTCGATCGACGGCGACGTACCGGTGGTGGTCAGCGCGATCGACGAAGGCATGGCCATCGATCTGGGCGGCATCAGCCTTGCAGCGACCGATGTGGGACGCCTTTCGGTGATCGATGCTGTCGTCGCACCGGCGGGGCGCACGCTCGATCTGGCGCTGCGACAGTCCGATGGCAGCGTCCGTGGTGAGTTGCGCCTGCTGCGCGACGTCATCGGCGGGACGGGACATGTCAGCGTCGAGAGCTCTGGCCGGTTGTCCCTGTTGGACGGGGCGGACGTGCGCGCCAACGGCGGCACCCTGCAACTGCTGGCCGGCGGCGACCTGCTCATGAGCGCTGCGTCGGTGATCGGCTCGGCCAGCACCGGTGACATCCGGCTGGAGGCCGGCGGCGCCTTGCAGATCCCAAGGATCACGAGCCAGGGCGACGTCGCCCTGACGACGCGTTCCGGGGCGATGTCGCTGGTGCAGGCGGTCTCGCCGGCCATCGTCGCGGCGGGCCTGCGCGTGGACGCCGGCGGCAGCGTCGGCAGCAGCGCCACCCCGCTGACGGTGGATGTCGACGTGCTCAGCCTGCGTACCCAGTCGGCAGCAGGTCGCGCTGATGCCCACTTCGCCAGTGCAGGTTCGCTGACGCTCGACGCGGTCACGGTCTCCACGTCACGAGCCGACGGGCTGGGCGGCGCGACCGTGCGCGTCGACGCGGCACTGCCGGCCATCGAGGTGGCAGGGGGCTTCAGCCTCTGGACGCCCGAGGAGGCTGGCGCTGACATCACCGTCAGACAGCGTGTGGCAGCGGCCGGTGACCTGCGAATGTCAGCCACGGGCGACGCACGCTTCGACGAGGTGGTGCAAGTCACCGCGTCGGGGCAGTTGCGGGTCGACGGGGTTGATGAACTGCGCTTCGTCAAGGGCCTGGACCTGGTCCAGGCGGCCGGGCTGCGCTTCGAGAGCGTGGAGCGGGTCGCCTTCGTCGAGGCTGTGGTCGCGGCTTCGGCGCCGGGCGGTGGTACCGGCGGCAACCTGATGATCATCGGCGGTGGCTTGGTGACGGGCGCAGCGCCAGCCGCAGGCAGCGCGGCGCTGGAGGCGCTGCGTCTGAACGTCTCCGGACCGGCGGCGGTGACCGCACGGGCCATCGATGCGAACCGGCCGATCGACCTGGGTGGGGTCAGCCTGATCGGTCAAGGCATCGGCGTCATGACCGTGCGTGACGAGGTCGTGGCCAGCGGCGCTCGTGGCCTGCACATCGTCAGCACGGGCGCAGGCGGTGAACTGCAGCTGATGAGCAGTCTTCGGTCCGCGGCAGGCGCGATCAGCCTCGAGGCGGACGGCGACATCACGTTGACCGACCGCATCACGGTGCGCACGACGGCGGGAGGCACGATCAACTTGGCGTCCGTGAACGGCGATCTGGTGATGAGCAGACGCACCGTCGTCGATGCCGGCAGCAGCGATCTGCGCCTTCGCTCGGCCGGCCCGATCGCCGCCGGGATCTTCTCGGCGCACGGCCTGTGGATAGACACGGACGGCGCGCTGCCCTTGGTGGCCGGTGGCGCCGTGCAGTTGGACGCCACGGAATTGCAGCTCGATGCCGGCGGCCCGATTGGAAGCGCCCTGCAGCCTTTCGTGACCGACGCCGAGCGCTTGAGCCTGAGCACCCGCATCGATGAGGCGGGTATCTTCGTGGCAAGCACCGGCTCGGTCACCCTGGGTGGCACGACCATCGAGGTCCATCGGCCCGATGGCCAGGGAGGTGTCCAGGCGCTGGGGCGGGCACCCCTGCAGAGCGTGGACAGCGCCGGCGACTTCGTGCTGGACGCCGCGGGAACGATCACCGTGGATGCGGCCGGTAGCATGGTCGCATCGGGTCGCATGACGCTGAACGCTGCGGACGCCTTGACCCTGCAGGCGGGTGTGAGCGCGATGTCGGCCGACGGGATGACGCTCACTGCCGCGCGCGGATCGGTGACGATTGGCGAGGGCGTGACTGTGTTGAGTGGGACGACTTCCGGCGCGTTGAGCATCACTGCCGGCGAGGACGTCATGCTGGCGAAGCAGTCGGACCTGCGCTCCAGCGGCGGGGCGATCGAGGTTCGCGCAATCGCCGGCACGGTCGCCATGGACGCGGCGGCACGGATGCGCAGCAGCGGTGGTGACCTCAGCGTGCACGCCGAGGAGGGCATGGAGATCGGCACGCTCGATGCCGTGACGGCGGGACAGGCTCCAGCCTCGGGCGGTGTGATCACCCTTCGCGCAGACGGTCCGGGCTCGCGGATCGTCTCTGCGCAGGCAGCTGCAGGTGTGAACGCGCGTGCGGCGGCGCTGCGGATGCAGGGCTACGGACTTCGGCTCGGTGAGGACGGGCGTGCGCTGCGCGTGGAAGCGCCGGTGCTCGATCTCGCCGCACCGGGCGGTGTTCTCGCACGCCAGACCCAGGCCCACGGCGAGACCCGGCACTTGGCGATGGTCGGCGATGCCCTGTACCTCCAGGCCGCGAGCGTCGGGGGCGATGCGATCGCGCGGGGTCGCGTTGACAAACCTGATCTGCTCGCGCCGGACCTGCAGCCGAACCTGCAGCCTGCGACAGCGCCAGTGAACCGGGTCCGTCCCGCGGGGCTGTGGCCGACAGGGCCGGCGTCGAACGGTTTCGCATCGCTGGCGGCGGGCCGGGACTTTTCCGGGCTGGCGAGCGTTGCCTCGCTGGCATCGGCGGAAGTCACCTGGACGCCAGCGGATGGCGACGAGCCCGACCCGGGCCAGGAGCTGTCGCGTGCGTTCGTACTCGGATCCCTGGCCTCGCAGCCGCTGCAGGCGGGACTCCACGCCACGCAGGACGGCGTGGCGGAGTACTGGCTCGAGAACCTGTATCTGTGAGGACGTGATGACACGCAACCCTTCATCTCTCGCCGCGTTTGGGGCGGCGCTGATCGGTGCCGCCATGCTGGCCGCCTGCGGAGGCGGCGGCAGCAGCAGCAAGCCGATCACGCTCGGCGGCGAGGTCTACGGTCTTGCGCCGGGGTCGCCCCTGGAACTGCGGCTGCAGGACGGGACGGTCTCGACCCCCCGACAGACCGGCGCATACGGCTCGTCGCCGGTGGCGTTCTCCATCGGCAGCACCTTTGCGGCGGCCACGCCGTACACCGTGTCGATCGTGCGCCAGCCGCAGGGCCAGTTGTGCCGCATCGTGCGCAACGCCTCGGGTGTACTGACCGCGGCCCAGCGGGATGTGGCCGTCGAATGCCACCGCACGCTGTTGAACGACACCGGCATCCGGTCGTCCGACCCGACCTTGAATGCGAGTTCGGCGATGCAGCCGGACGCGACGATCGGGCGTGACGCGCAGGCTGACCTCCTGACCAAGATCGGCGCCGGCGTGCTGGGCTTCGATTTCACGCGGCTGTGCACTTCCGGCGACACCGTCAACGGGAGCGGCGCATGTCCGACCAACACGGCCTTCGGCCCGAGCAATGCCTGGACCTGCACGCGCGACAACGTGACCGGCCTGGTCTGGCTCGAGGCTTCATCGTCCTACGACCCCGCCGCGACAGCCCCAGCCGACGGCCTGTGCGGGCGGGCGGGCTGGCGCATGCCCAAGGTGCGCGAGCTGCTGTCGCTGGTGCATGCAGGCCGAACCGATCCCGCCGAGGCGGCGATCGATCTGGACGCGTTTCCCAACACGGCGGCGCAGGCCTTCCGTGCGGCCGAGGTGTACGGGGACGGCGATGGGATGCCATGGGTCGTGCACTTCGGGCAGCGCGGTGCGGCGGTCAAGCAAGCACAGGGTGCGGTGCTGCTCCAACGTTGGGTGGCCGGGGCTGCCGCCTCGCCGCTGGCGGATACCGCCGCGCAGGACCACCTGCGCGATGACCTTGGAAACCACTGGGTCGTCACCGACAAGCCCCGGGAGCTGATGTGGCTGGTGCCGAAGGCGCCCGCCGCCATGGACTGGGTGGCGGCGGTGGCTGCCGCGGCTGCGGTCAATGCAGCGCGGGCAGGCGGCCACGCTGACTGGCGACTGCCCAACCGGGCCGAACTGGAGTCGCTCGTCAAGCGGGGCGCCAGTCGACCGGCTCTCGACCCTGCGGTCTACGGCACCGACGCCTCAGGCTTTTCGCAGATGTTCTGGACCGCTTCGCCGGGTCTGGCCAATCAGGGGCGCGATGCAGCCTGGGTGGTGGATTTCGGCTTTGGTGACGTGAGTCTTGCGCCGAAGGCCGGTTTGGCCAAGGTGCTGTTGGTGCGCAACAAGATCGTCGACGCCACGCTGTGACCAGTACCGTTCGGGCCGCCGGGCCAAGGCGGCTCGCCGACGTCATGCCGCGCTCCCCGACCTGAAGTCGGCGTGCCCTCACGATCGGGGCCGCCGGCCGTAACGGCGGCGATCCGGGCGCGCGGGTCGGGGGTCGCCTGGAGGCGGAGGCGCGAAATCACCGCGCCCAGCTCACCAATCGACGACCGTGCCGTCGGGCAGCACCGCGTCGCGCGTCGTGAACGGCTCCTGCTTGAACGGGTGCTTGGCCGCGACGCGCTCGTCGACCTCGATGCCGAGGCCGGGCGCCTGGGGCAGTTGCCAGCAGCCGTCGACCATCCGGATCGGGCCCTGGACGATGTCGCCGTACCAGGGCACGGCGCCGACCATCTCCTCCTGGATGACGAAGTTCGGCGTCGCGACGTCGAAATGCAGCGCCGAGACGCCGGCGATGGGGCCCAGCGGGTTGTGCGGCGCCACGCCCATCATCGCGGTCTCGGCCATCGCCGCGATCTTGCGCCCCTCCCAGATGCCACCGCAGTGGCAGAGGTCGGGCTGCACGATCGCCACCGCGCGGCGGCTGCACAGATCCTCGAAGTCGCGGCGGTCGATGAGGCGCTCGCCGGTCGCGATCGGCACGCGAGTGCGGTCTGAGACCATGCGCATCGCCTCGGCGTCGCCCGGCTGCACCGGCTCCTCGGCGAACATCGGGCGATAGGGGGCCAGCACCTCGATGCACTGGACGGCGAGCGAGACCGAGCCCGGCTTGCCGTGGAAGTCGACCATGATCTCGACGTCGTCTCCGGCGGCCTCACGCAGCGTGCGCATCCAGGCATCCACGCCGTTCAGCGCCTTCACGTCGATCGTGTAGTGCATGAAGAGCGGGAACAGCACCTTGAAGGCGCGGTAGCCCTTGGCCACCACCTCGTGCACGTAGTCCTGGAGCTGATTGCGCTCCTTCTGGTCGTACACGGCCCGCATGTTGCCGAGACCGAGGTGGGTGTAGACCGGAACGCGGTCGCGGGTCTTGCCGCCCAGCAGGCGCCAGACCGGCAACCCGACCGACTTGCCGAAGATGTCCCACAGCGCCTGCTCGATGCCGGCAATTGCCGAGCGGCCGATCACGCCGAGCTTCCAGAAGCCGTGCTTGGTCATCGTGCGCACCGCGTTCTCGATGTCGCGCGGATCCTGGCCGATCACGAGCGGGGCCAGGTCCTCGACGCAGCCGACCACGGCACGCGTCTTCCATTCGAGCGTCGCCTCGCCCCAGCCGTAAAGCCCGTCCTGGTCGGTCTCGACCTTCACGAACACCCAGTTGCGCATCTCCGCATTGACGACGAGGGTGCGGATGGCGGTGATCTTCATGACGTGTGTTCCTGCATGGCTGCGCTACCGTCCACATGGTAATCAATGGGATGGGCACCCCCACCTTGGACGGCAGCAAGGTGCGGGGCTGGAACGGTCAGCACCCCCCCGGGTCGGAAGGCCGAAGACGCTGCCGGTCCCGATGGCTCCGGACGCGGCGGACGCCCGGCGCACCCAGGGCGCCCAGGGTGCCGCCAGCCAGAAGTGGGCCGCACGCGCAGCGGTCGGCCTGCAGGAGCTCCGTCGACGATTCCGCCATCGATGCCGCATCCGCCCAGGGTTCCGGCACAGCGCCCCGCGATATGCTGGATGGCCAGGTCGCGCAGCCGCGAGAGCAGCCCGCCTCCCCCACCACGCACATCGCCACCCGGCGGGAGCAACCCATGGCCCCCCAACGTTCGAGCGTGGCGCTCGAGACCGACCGCCTTGTCCTGCGCCGCCACACCCTGGGCGACACCGACGCGCTGACCCGGCTCTGGGCCGATCCTGCCGTGGTCCAGCACATCGCGCCGCCGGCCTCGGCGGAGGACAGTTGGGGCCGCCTGCTGCGCTATGCCGGTCACTGGGACCTGTTCGGCTATGGCTATCTCGCCGTGGTGGAGAAGTCGAGCGGGGCCTACCTGGGCGATGTCGGGGTGGCTCAGTTCCGTCGAACGGGATTCCAGGCTCCGCAGGGGTCTGCCGAGGTCGGTTGGGCGCTGGCCAGCGCCGTCCACGGCAAGGGCTACGGGACGGAGGCGGCGACGGCGCTGCATGGCTGGATCGACGCCGAGGTGCCGGTGGTCCGCACGCACTGCATCATCGATCCGGCCAACACGGGATCGGTGGCGATCGCGAAGCGGCTTGGCTACGAGGAACAGGGGACCGTGACCTATCGCGGCAGCGCCGTGCTGCTGCTGGTCCGTGACCGGAGCCACGCGCCACCAAGCATCGATCAGGCCTGAAACCGACGTTGAGGCCAGACTCGAGGCAGGCGCGCGGACCCGGCGCCCCACGGCCGCGCTGCGGCTCACGGCACGCCGCGCATCAGCCCGCCGTCGACCTTGAGGTTCTGCCCGGTGATGTACGACGCGGCATCCGACAGCAGGAAAGCCACGGTGTCGGCGATCTCACGCGTGCTGCCGTAGCGTCCTGCCGGGATCGCGGCGCGCCGCTCGGGCTTCTCGGGCAGGCTGTCGATGAAACCGGGCAGCACCGCGTTCATGCGGATGTGGGCAGCCGCATGCGCATCGGCATACAGCTTGACCCAGGCGCCGAGCGCGGCGCGCAGCGTGGTCAGCGGAAAGTCCTTCGACGGCTCGAACGCCCAGGCCGAGGACATGGCCACGAAGGCGCCGCCGCCCTGCCGCTGCATCACGGGCGTGACGAGCC
>CAIRBF010000500.1 GCA_903876715.1 uncultured beta proteobacterium | reverse complement strand
TACCCTCCCCCGCCCGGCGTCTCGATCACGAACACATCGCCCGCGCCCATCTCGGCGCTGCCGATGTGGCCGAGCGCCTCGACGCGGCCGTCGGCGCGCTCGACGCGGTTGATGCCCAGCGCCCCCGGGGCGCCGCCGGCCCGCCCGAAGGCGGGCACGCGGCGGCCGTTGGAGTGGATGGAGGCCGTCATCGGCTCCTGGAAGCGCACGCGCCGCACACTGCCGTCGCCGCCGCGCCAGAGCCCGGCCCCGCCCGAGCCGGCGCGGATCGAGCAAGGCATTCAGCGGCTCGACAGGGTATTGCAGCGAGCGCTGCCGGATGCGCGTGCCGGGCGGGACTTGGTCATTGGGCGCACCCAAGGGGGTCGCCGCCGGCCGCGTCCATCGCCCTCCCGCCCAGCTGTTGCTGCGCATCTCCACCAGCTTCGACCTCCAGCCGAAACATGCGCTCCAGGGATACCCGCCAGGGCACGCCATGGTCTTGCACCAGCAGGTCGGACATGTGGGCTTGCCAACGCTGCCATGCTGGATGCCCGGGCAGCAGGTGCATGGTGTGGTCCCTTCGCCGGATCATGAATGCAAACAGAAGCAGCGATTCCGGCTCGAGGTAGATCTCGTAGTGCAGCAGACCCGCGTCCAGCAACGCCTGCCGCATGTCCGGCCACAAAGCGTCATGGCGACGCTGGTACTCGGCCGCCTGCCCAGCACGCAGACGCAGGCAAAAGGCGACCGATTCGCTGCCGTGTGGCGGCTCTGGCGTGGCGGCGCCGTGCGTCATTCGGCAGCCGCGTCGTCTACGGCAGGGCCGGCGCGAAACACATCCACCCTGCGCCCCCCCTCCCGGGCTGAGGCGACCAGCGCGCAGATGACGGACACCGTGGCGGCGCCGACCGAGGCGGGTGCCAAGTTGACGCCGGTACCCCGCGCGATGTCACACAGGGCGTGTATCGGTCCCTCGCAGTGGTAGATCCACTGACCAGGGGCAATGCCGAAGTCGCGCTGACCGCTGTCGTGGCGGTGCAGCACGGCGCGGTCGCGGTCCAGTTCGATCTCCATGACGCCCGCGTTGCCGGTGACCAGAAGGCGTAGCAAGGCGCGCTGACCTTCAGGCAATGCCGCCGCGCCGCTGAGCGCCACGACTGCACCACCGGCGCACAGTACGCTCGCAGCGTTGCACAAGTCGTTGTCGTCTATATGGAAGTTGTGCGCGCTGACGGCCTGCGCCTCGAGCCCGGTCAACCACAGCGTCAGCGCGATCGAGTGCGACAACTGTCCGTAGGCAAACCCGCCGCCGTGGGCGCTGTCCTGCCAGGTCGAACGGGAGGGACGGAAGAAATGGGTCTGCCAGCGCGCCAGGCCGACTTCACCTTCGAACACCGCGCGTGTGGCCGACACGAAGCTGCAGCAGACGTGCTCGATACGACCGACGGCGCCCTCCCGCAGCGCCTGGCGCACCTGCAACAGACCGGGAAGATAGTGATACCCATTGGCCAACACCAACCCGCGCCCGGCGACGCGGGCCGCCGCTTCCAACGCCCACGCCTGGGCGGGGTCGAGTGTCATGGGCTTTTCACATAGCACATGGGCACCGGCGTCGAGGGCAGCCAGACAGTGCTCGAAGTGCATCGCGTGCGGAGATGCCACCACGACGACGTCAGGCTTGCGGGCCAGGACATCCCGATAGTCCTCGGATGCGAAGCGGAAGCCGAAATGTTCCCGCACCCTCTCCAGTTCCGCCGTGCCCAGGCGGCACACGCCGTCAAGCACCACATCAGCCCGTGAGGCCAGGGTCGGAATGTGGGACTGCGCTGCGTACCAGCCGGCGCCGATGACGCCGGCTTTGAGGGGGCCTTCCATACGGGTCTCAAAGGTGAGGTCTAGTTGCGGTCTGGTCGCGCGCCAGCAGCGCCTGAAAGTTACGACCCAGGATCTGCTGCATGTCCGCTTCCGGGATGAAACTGCAGTGCGTGCGCACGATCTCCAAGGACTGTCGGTAGGTCATGTAGCGCTGCGATACCGGGTAGTCCGAGCCCCAGCACAGCCGACCAGCACCATAGCTTTGGTACAGGGCCTCGACCAGCGGCCGCGTGGCGCGGCAGGGGAAGTTCCAGCCATCGGCATGCGCATAGCCGAAGCCGGACAACTTGACCCAGATGTTCGGCCGGCTGGCGGCGTTCAGGACACACTGCAAGACAGGCTTGTCGAGCGGGTCGACCCGGACGCGGCCCAGGTGGTGGATCAGAAAGGGAGTGTCTGGAAAGCGTGCCGCCAGCTCGCTCACGGCGCGCATCTGAAGCGGTCCGCAGGCCAAGCTCACGATCAGTCGAAGGGCATCGGCCGCGCCAAAGAACGCGAGCCCGTCGGGTGACAACAGCCACGCGGGGTCAGCGTCTTCGTGCAGATAATGCGTGAAGCCCGCGGGATTGAACCGCCGAGCAACCTCGCGCAGCCGGGAGTCGGCCCCCCGTGTGTGGTGGCGTACGTCCCAGCGGCAGTCCACTGCAGGAAACGCCAGCAGCCGGCCGGCAGACGCCCGCGCGCACGCGGCGGTGTAGGCGTTGTTCTCCGGGTTGTGGTCAATGTCGGCAGCTATCAGCACGGCCTGCTGCACACCGGCCTGCTCCATCTCCCAACACAGGCGTTCGGCCCGCCCGCGCGTCTGCGGGTCGGGCACCATCGGCTGATAGGGCCAGTGCTCCCATGCGTGGCAGTGCGCGTCGATGATCATCTGGACAGGGCCGTGACTTCTGCGTCGAGACCCCAGTCGATCCCCGGGTCTGCAGGCGGCACCGCCGCCACCAGCGAACGCGTGTAGGGGTGGCGCGGCGCATGGATGACTTGGTCGGGCTCACCCTCCTCGACGATCTCACCGTTGAACATCACAACGATGCGGTCGGCGATCTGATAGGCGGTAGTGAGGTCGTGCGTGACGTAGACCAAGGACACATCGCGCTCGGTCTTCAGGCGGTACAGGCTTTCGAGGATGGTGGCGCGCAGCGACGCGTCCACCATCGACACCGGCTCATCGGCCACGATCATGCGCGGCTGCAGCGAAAGCGCACGCGCAATCATGACGCGCTGGCGCTGACCGCCGCTGAGCTGGTGTGGGTAGCGGCCCAGCGTGTCCGCGGGTCGCAGGCCCACTGCCTCCAGGCATTGACGGACGCGCGCGTAGGCCTCGTCACGCGAGCGCGCGACGCCGAAGCGCATCAGCGGGAGCAGCAAGCTGCGGTCGACCTTGTAGAACGGGTTGTAGACGCTGTAGGGATCCTGGAAGATGGCCTGTACCTCGCGCCGGTAACGAAGAAAGGCAACGCGGTCCAGTTGGCCAAGATCGTGCCCACCGTACCAGACCGTGCCCGAAGTCGGTGCCAGCAGTCCGAGCATCAGGCGCGTCAGGGTGGTCTTGCCGCTGCCGCTTTCGCCGACGATGGCCGTGATGGAGGGCTCGGTCGGCAGCTTCAGGGACACCGCGCGCAATGCCAGCTTGGGGCTGGCGCCACGCTTGCTTCCAAACGCGACCGTCGCGGCTCTGACTTCAAGCATGGATGCCTGCTGGCGCGGCGGCGGATGCGGGCTCGCGCGCAAAGTAGCAACGCACGAGGTGGCCGGGCGACACCATGTCCTCGTCTGGCACGTCGACCGAGCAGCGCTCTTCGGCACGCGGACAGCGCGGGTGAAAGGCGCAACCCGAAGGCGGATGGACGATCGAGGGGGCGACCCCGGGGATGCCGCGGAACACCCTGCGCGCGCCGAAGCTGGGCAGGCTGGAGATGAGCATGCGGGTGTAGGGGTGGCGCGGGTGGGCGAACAGCTCCTTGACGGGCGCCAGTTCCACAAGCCGGCCGGCATACATGACGCCCACCACATGGGCGAACTGCGCCATCAGACCCATGTCGTGGCCCACCAGGATGATGGCCGCGCCCACCTCCTTCTGGGCGTGGATCAGGGTCTGCATGACCTGCTTCTGCACGAGCACGTCGAGCGCACTGGTCGGCTCGTCGGCAATGATGAGCTGCGGCGCCAGGGCGATTGCAAGGGCGATGCACACGCGCTGCTTCATGCCCCCGCTGAGCTGGTGCGGGTACTGCTCTGCCACCGATTCCGGCAGGCCCACGCGCTGGAGCAGGGCTGCCACGTGCTGCGCGCGCTCCTTGGCATCGGGCTTCTGACCATGAGCGTCCAGCAGGTCGTCGATCTGCGCACGAACGCTCAGCACTGGGTTCAGCGAGTTCAGCGCGCCCTGAGGCACCAGAGCGACACGCGAGAAACGCGTGCGCCGCATCTGTTGCGCGGACATCTCCAGAAGATCGTCGCCAGCCAGCAGCGCCCGTCCTGCAGTGACGCGCCCCGGCGCCTTGAGGAGTTGCATGAGCGCCAGCACGGTGGTCGACTTGCCTGATCCCGATTCGCCCACGAGGCCGAGTCGCATGCCTCGGTCGAGAGTGAAAGATACGCCGTCCACGGCGCGCGCCGGGCCGGCTGCGGTGGGGAATTCGACTCGCAGGTTCTGGACCTCGAGCAGGTAGCTGCCCACGGCAGTCCCCTGCGCACTGCGGGGCGCGCGCTGCGTGAAGGGCGACGGGGAGGGGCTGGGCTGGCTCACGACTCTACCCGAATGCGTCGGTTCACCAGCCGATCGAGTCCGCTCGATGTCATCAGCAAGCCTATGAAGATCAGGGCCATCACCACCACCGGTGGCAGCCACCACCACCACATGTTGCGCAGGATGGCACCGTAGTACTGGGACCAGAAGATCATCATGCCCAGGGTCAGCTCGTTTTGCGGCCCCAGCCCGAGAGCCTCCAGGCCGATGGTCGCCAGCATTGCGCTCGACACCGCCGTGACAAGGCACGCGGCGATGTACGGCAACAAGTTGGGCAAGATCTCCGTGAAGACCAGTTGGACGCCGCCTATGCTGTTCAAACGCGCGATGTCCACATACGGCCGCTCGCGCATCGACAAGGTCTGGGCGCGTATGGTGCGCGTGGGGTACATCCAGGCCAGGCTGGCGACGATCAGTGCCATAAGCAGCACGGTCATGCTGCGTACGTTGGTGGCCACCAGCACCAGCACGGCGATTCCGGGGATCGTCATGACAACGTCGGCCACAGTGCGGATGACGGTATCGGTCCAGCCGCGGAAATACCCCGCCAGCAGGCCCAGCATGGTCCCGACACCCAGGCCGATGAAGCCGGCGAAGAAGCCGATCTTCAGCGTCTGCGGCGTTGCCAACACCAGCGCCGCAAGGATGTCGCGCCCCTGCACGTCGGTACCCAGCCAGTATTGGGCGCCCGGCCGCTGTCGAGCTGCGGCAGCGCCGATCTGCGCCAGCTCGACGTCGATGAACCATGGCCCGAGCCAGGCAAACAGGCAGATCGCCAGCAGCAGCGCCAACCCTGCGCTGAGCAAGGGCTCGCTGGCAAGCGTCCGCCGCAGGATGCGCAACATGCCGACCCCATTCATGGCGCGCGTGCCGACCGGATGCGCGGATCGATCAGCGGATAGATCAAGTCCAACACCAGCATCGTGAAGGCAATCGAAACCGAGAGCAGCAGGACGATACCCTGGATGACGAAATAGTCCTTGGCGTGGATCGCCTGGTACAGGCGATAACCTATTCCCGGGTAGGCAAATATGACCTCCACCAGGATCGCGCCTGAGACGATGTGGCTGAGGGTCAGCGCCAGATGGGTGAGCTGTGGCAGCAGCGCGTTGCGCAGCCCATAGGACATGAACACGCGGCGCGCCGACAGCCCCTTGGCCTCAGCAAGCATGATGTAGTCCTCGCCGCGCACGCTGATGACCATGCCGCGCATCGCAATGGCCCAGGTGCCGATGGAGGCCAGGATGATCGACAACGCAGGCAGCACGGCATGTTGCAGCACCTGCCCCACGGTGGCCCAATTCCAGGCCGGTGTGAAGCCGAAGGAGTACCCGCCGGCAACCGGAAGGATGGGAAACGTCAGCCCGAAGACGAACATCAGCACAATGCCGAGGATGAAGTACGGCACCGCTGACAACAGGATCACCGGGACGCCCAGCACCCGCACCAAACGACTGCTGCCGGGCCAGGCCAGCAAGCCTCCGAGCAAGGTGCCGATCGAGAAGCTGATCAGCGTGGCAGTCCCCAACAAGCCGAGTGTCCAAGGCAGGCCCGCCGCAATCACGTCCGACACCCGCTCGGGATAGTGGACCAGGGAATAGCCCCAGTCCCCGCGGACCACATCCGCCAGATAGTTCAGGTACTGACGCCACAGGGACGCGTCCAGCCCGAAGCGCTCGCGGTAGGCCTGCACCATGGCCTGGATATCGCCGACATTGCCACCCGAGCTGGCAGACAACTGGCTCAGCTGCTGCTCGATCGGGTCGCCCGGCATGGCGCGCGGAATCAGGAAGTTGATGCTGATGGCCAGGAAGGCCACCAGCAGGGTCATGCCCAGCCGTTGGGCGAAATGCACGAGCACGTGGCGCCCTGGTCAGACCGACATTTCGTGGATGCCATCCAGCGTCAGCCCGAGTCCGAACCCCGGCTCGCTGCTGGGCGTGACGAAGCCGTCGCGCGGCGTCTGCATTCCCGGCGTAAGGCGCACCTCCTGCAGCGGCACGCCCGGGGCAGAGCCCAGGAAGTACTCGCCGGTCGGGCAGTTGCTGACAGCCATGCCGAAGTGTTGGCCGTAGGGTGTGTTCATGCCCGCGTGCGGGATCACCGACAGGCCTGCGCCTTCGGCAATGTGCGCAATCTTCAGGCAGCCGGTGAGTCCCGCGGCCCATCCGATGTCGGGCTGGAGAATGTCGGCACTGTGCCGCGCCGCCGCTTGGGCGAACGGTCCCAGGGTGTACCAGTGCTCGCCCGTGGCCAGGGTGTCAGCGGGAAGACGGCGGCGCAACTCGGCCTGCCCATCGAGGTCGTCGGGCATCAGGCAGTCTTCTATCCAGCGCAGCTTGTACGGGCGCATGCGTTCGGCAAAGCGCACCGCGAAGTCGATGTCGAACGCCATCCAGCAGTCGACCATCAAGTCCGTTCCATCGCCCACCAGCCGACGTCTGTCAGCGATGAAGTCTTCATTCATTTCCAGCGCGCGCAGGCCGTCGGCTGGGCCATACGGGCACGCCACCTTCGTGGCCTTGAAACCCAGCTCCATGTGCCAGTCGGTGTCGTTTCCAGTGCTGTAGCACTCGATGCGGTCGCGCGCCGGCCCTCCGATCAGTTCATACACGGGGCGCTGAAGCAGCTTTCCCTTGAGGTCCCACAACGCCAGATCCACCGCGCTGATGGCGTACGACGCCAGCCCGCCGCCGTAAGGCGAGGTGATGCGCAGCATCATGTCCCACAGTTTCTCGGTCGCCATGCAGGGCTCGTCCAGCAGCAGTGGGGCGACATGTTCGTTGATGATGTCGATCACCGGCGAGCCGTAGCGTGTCATGCCGAAGCCCCAACTGCCGTCGGTGGCGGTCACCAAACATCCCACCGACGGCCAACGGGGTCTCCAGGTGGAGCGCAGCCGCTTGAAGCGCGGATAACGCGACATCGGGTTGGCGACCTCCGCGTCGTCGGTCCACAGCGGACGCTGCGCCGGCGTCACCCCGCCCTGACCGACCAGATCGCTGCGGATGGCGAAAGCCTGGATCGATTTGATTCTCACGATGCGCGCCGTCGTCGCTGATCACTTGCGCGGCTTCAGGCGCAGCAGCACCTGGTTGAAGCCTTCCCACGGCAAGGGCGCCGCAATGTAGGGATCCTGTGAACTCGGGAACCCGGTCCAGACATTGCTGTTGAACACCACCACCTGGACCTCCTCGGCCAGCGTGAGTTGGGGCATCTCGGTCAGTACGATGCGGGTCGCCTCATTCACCAGTTTCATGTACTCGGCGTCCTGCGGCGACGGCCGGCTGGCCTCCATCTTGTCGAGTATTGCCGTCAGGGCCGGGTTGCTGTATCGCGTGAGAGCACGGATATTGGCCTGCTTCACGCCCGCCGGGACGACATACTTGCTGTGCATGTGCTCCAGCGTCTGCCACGGGTCATACAGGCTGCCGCAATGGAAACTCACGGCGGCTTCGAAGTTACCGGTGCTCAGCGCGTCCCAGTAGGCCGCGTCCTGCATGTTGCGGAACACGGTGTCGATACCGGCGCTTTGCAACTGGCGGGCCAGGACCGGGCCCAACGCATCACCAGGGGGCGTCAGAATGTTGAGCGACCAGGGCTGGCCGTTGGGCTGCCTCCATTTGCCGTCGGCGCCCTTGTTGTAGCCTTTGGCCTTGAGCAGAGTCTCGGTCTTGCGCAGGTCCTGCTTGTCCACGGCCGCAGCGCTGATGACATCTTGCATCTGTGCCGTGTAGGCCTTGAGCGTGCCGTAGGACGAGAACGGTGCGCTGGCCTTGGGCATGGAGCCCTCGAAGGCCAGATTCACGAGCTGGTCGCGGTTGAGTGCGCTGTTGATGGCCTGACGCACCTCGGTCACGTTGAACGGCGCCTTCTGGTTGTTGAACACCAGCCGGAACGTGCACCCGTTGGGGCTTCCCCAGACGGGCCCGGTCGCATTCCAGGACTGCAGGCGCGGGTTGCGCGCCCTGGCGGCCTCGAAGCTCCCGACCGACAGGTTGCGTCCGACGTCGATGTCGTTGTTGGTGTACAGCTGCGGAAGCGCCTCCACGCTGGCGGGGCGGTAGATCACACGTTCCGGCGCAGGCATGTTGGGCGCGACCTTGGCACCGACTGCCCACCAGCTCGCACGCCGATCGAAGACCAGACTGCCGGAATCGGCACGCACCAGCTTGTAGGGACCCGTGCCAACCGGCCACCCCTTGGCCAGATCGAAGAAACCGAAGGTGCGTGGGTTCTGGTCCTTCCAGATGTGCTTGGGCACCACCACGAAGCGGGCTGCCTGACCGGTCGCCAGGAAGTCCGACACCCACCGAGGCCCCGGCTTGTTGAGCTTGATCTTGACGGTGAGCTTGTCGGGCGCGGATTCCGACGCCACCCATTCCTTGATGGCGCTCGACAAGACGATGTCGGGCGCGGCGGCGCGCAACATGCCCAGCGTGAACACCACGTCTTCCGCGGTGAACGGCTGCCCGTCGCTCCACATGACGTTGTCACGCAGCTTGATCGTGATTTCGGTGAAGTCCTTGTTGTAGTCGAAACTGCTGGCCTGCCACGGGATGATCGTGTTGTTGTTGTGGTTGGTGTAGAACAACATCTCGTTCACGGTGTAGTGAAGGCTGTTGCGCTGGTGCAGCAGGACGCCCGCATAAGGGCTGAAGTTGGTCGGCGACGGAACCTGGTTGTAGAAGTCCCAACCTTGGCTGATCAGCGTGCGGTCGCGTGGCACGTCGGGCAACTGCTGCGCCTGTGCGGCACCGAGAGAGATCTGCGCCAGCACTGCGGCCAGCACGTGCGTCAGGTGGGTCCGTTTCATGACAGTCTCCGTTCTTGAGGTTCGTGCCGGTCCAGCGGCTCGACAGGCGGTATCGGGTTCAACCGGGAGGATCAGACCAAGCCGCAGCGCTGAGGGCGCAACGTGTCGTTCAGCATGTTAACGATAACATTTAATCATGCGCAGGCTTCCTCGACCCCGGTGTATTCCCTAGGTCTGCCGTCTTCCGGACGTTACGATAGTCATGCAAAGAAAGGCGAGGATGGCCAAGAGTCCGGTTCGGATGAGCGATGTGGCGCGTCAAGCGGGGGTGTCCACCATGACCGTGTCCCGCGTGCTGAACCAACCGAACTGCGTGGCGCCCGACACGCGCGAACGCATCTTGAAGGCCATCGGTGCGCAGGGCTATGTGCCCAACGACGTGGCCGGCAGCCTTCGCGCGCGGCGCGGTCGCGGCGTGGTGTGCATCGTGCCGCACATCGCCAACTCGGTCTTCAGCGACACGCTGCAGGGCCTCAACGATGCGCTGCGGCCTGCCAGCATGCATGTGATCCTGGGAACGTCGGGCTACGAGTCGAGCGAAGAGGCGCGTGTGCTCGAAGAGTTCGTCCGGCTGCGGCCCGAAGCGGTGGTGCTGTGGGGCACGCGCAGGCATCCCAAGAGCCGGGCACTGCTACGCCGGTTGGGTCTACCGGTGATGGAGATCTTCGACCTGGTACCCGATCCGTTCGATCAGGTGATCGGCTTCTCGAACGATCTTGCCATGCGCGCGCTGGTGCAGCATCTGCTGGCGCAAGGCCGCAGGCGTATCGCGTTTGTCGGCAGCACCAACGCCCGCGACGTGAGCAGCGCGCAACGCGCCGACGGCTGGCGCATGGCCCTGCTCGCGGCCGGCCTGTCGCCCGAGGGGCTGATGTTCGAAGCCGATGGCAGTACGGTCGGTGGCGAGCACGCCTTGAGGGCGATGGTGGCCTCGGGCACCCAGTTCGACGCTGTCTGTTGCGCCAGCGACCTGCTGGCGGTCGGTATCCTGATTGAGTGCCGCCGCATGGGCATCGCGGTGCCGGGCGAGATCGCCGTCGCGGGCTTTGGCGACAACCCGCTGGCGCAGGCCTTCGACCCCCCGCTGAGCACGGTGCGCCTGCCGCGTTACGCCATCGGCAAGGTGGCAGGCGAACAGGTCTTGCAGCGCATGGCTGGCGAGCCCGTGCTGCAACGCGTCATCGATCTGGGATACGAGCTGCAGTTGCGCTCCAGTACCTAAGCGCCTGACGCATCGGCGCGTCGGTTCACAGGGGCAATCGGACTCGGCCACGTCATAGAGCGCCCTCACCCCGCGCCATACCCTCCCCCGCCCGGCGTCTCGATCACGAACACATCGCCCGCGCCCATCTCGGCGCTGCCGATGTGGCCGAGCGCCTCGACGCGGCCGTCGGCGCGCTCGACGCGGTTGATGCCCAGCGCCCCCGGGGCGCCGCCG
>CAIRBF010000499.1 GCA_903876715.1 uncultured beta proteobacterium | reverse complement strand
TCGCCATGTCGCAGGGCGAGCACGGCCGCGCGCGCAGTCGTGCCGGTGGCCAGCCCGTCATCGACGACGATGGCGGTGCAGCCCTGCAAGGGCACGGCCGCGCGGCCGCGAAGGTACTGCCGGCGGCGGCGCGCGATCTCGCCCAGCTCGCGTTGCAGGCCCTGCTCCACCCAGTCACGCGGGGCACCGGTACAGCGCATCATCTCGGGGTCGGTGACGAGTTGCGGCAGGCGGTCTTCGCCCAACCTGGCCACCGCGGCCACGGCGAGTTCAGGCTGCCCGGGGGCCCCGATCTTGCGCACGATCAGCAGGTCCAGCGGCGCGCCCAGCGCGCGCGCCACCTCGACAGCCACGGGGACGCCGCCGCGCGGCAGCGCCAGGACCACAGGGCGCTCCCAGCGCCGCCGCGCCAACGCTGCCGCGAGCTCGCGGCCGGCCTCGGCACGGTCGGCATAGGGCTGCGCCCGCGGGGCGATGGGGGCTGTGGCCGCATGCGGGCGCGGCGGCTGGGCCGGGCCCTGGGCAGGCGTGACCTGGGATCGGGAACTCATCGACGCTCTCCTCGGGCCGTCGGGGTGACGGGCTGGCCCCGGCTGCGAACGGCCCCATGCTGCGCCCAGCAGGCCGCCACGAGCTTGAGCCACGCAGGCTCACGCGCGCCCCGCCGCGGCCGTGGATGCACGCACGCTGCGCCCGGTCAAACGCTCATCGGCCGCCCCCGCCGACCATGGACCGGTGCCGCCCAGGGCGGTGCGAGGCCGCAGAACCACGCGAGCGCGCGCAGGAACGATGCGTCACCGCGCACGCCCATTGGAGGGATCACACCATGACCGAGACCGCCGTGACCGTGGGCGTGCACCATCTGCCGGGCACCCTGGTGCTCGACCCGGGCGATCGCGCGCTCGTGCTGTTCGCGCACGGCAGCGGCTCCGGGCGCTTCAGCCCTCGCAATCGGGAGGTCGCGGCCGTGATGCGAGACCACCGGCTCGCCACACTGCAATTCGACATGCTCGACGCCGAAGAGGCGCGGGACCGCCAGCGCGTCTTCGACATCCCGCTGCTGGCGCGCCGGCTGGCCGAAGCCATGGACTGGGCGCGGCGCCACCCGGCGGCGTCGGCGCTGCCGCTGGTCCTGTTCGGCGCGAGCACCGGCGCCGCCGCCGCGCTGGTGGCGAGCGCGCTGCGTCCCGGTCGTGTGCAGGCGATCGTGTCGCGCGGCGGCCGCCCCGATCTGGCCGCTGGCGCGCTGCCCGCGGTCACGGCGCCGACGCTGCTGATCGTCGGCGGCACCGACCTCGATGTGCTCGACCTGAACCGCCAGGCCATCGAACGCATGCGCGCACCGGCGCGCCTGGAGGTCGTGCCCGGCGCCTCGCACCTGTTTTCCGAGCCGGGCAAGCTCGAGCGCGCAGCGACCCTGGCCGCCCACTGGTTCGTCGACCACCTGCCCGCCGCTGCGACGCCCGTCTTGCGCGCTGCCGCGCCCGCCGCCGAGAGGGCCCGCCGACTCGCCGCCCAGCGCTGAGACCGCTCGATGTGAGCCGACCGCGCTGGCCAGGGCGCCAGCACGCCAGGAAGCATGCCGCAGCGATCCAGACTCGACGGAACCCGGCATCGGTCGTGACCCGGCATGAGCCCAACACGGCAGGTGGCCCCGGGCCAGCCCAGATGGCCAAGCTATGCGCGGCGGCAGTACAGAGCCAGGTTCAGCCCGACCCGCATGCCCCATCAAGGCCGAATGGCCGCCTCGCGCCGCTGCTCACGCACCTGCACCGAGGCCAGCGCCTGGAGCTGGCCCGCGATGGCCGACAGCACGTCGTCCTGGCTCAGGATGCCGGCCAGCACCCCGTGCGGCCCGAGCACGGGCAGACGACGCACGCCACGGCTGCGCATCGTCGCCAGCACGTCGTACAGCGTGTCGTGCTCGCGCACGCTCGCCACGTCGATGCTCATCACGTCGCCCACGCGCAGCGACTTCGGGTCCACAGCCTGGGCGACCACCGCGGTCACGATGTCGCGGTCGGTCAGGATGCCGGCAGGCAGGCGCCCGCCATCGCCCTGTTCGACGACAACGACGCAACCCACGTGGCGCTCGCGCATCAGGCGCGCGGCCTCATCTACCGCCAACGAGGCGGGAACGACGACGACGTTGCGCGTGCACACGTCACCGGCGGTGGCTGCTTCCTTCATGGCGGGCTCCCTGCAGTTGGACCGACAGCGCCGCAGCATGGCAGCACACCCACCCCGCAGGGCTGAGCGTGCGCAGCGGGCGGGCAGCAGGTGCCAGGGCTCAGAGCCTGAGCGTTTTTCCGCCGTGCCCGAAAGGCGCGCCAGGACGCCCCGGATCCAGGCCCAAACCGCAGCCACAGCTCGGGCTATGGCGAGGATTTGCAACGGCGAGACGGGGCGTCTTGGCAAGCAAGGCGGGCATGGGGGAAAGGCTCTCAGGCCGGCGTGCTGGCGGCGGATGTGACCGCGGCGCTGCCGGCTGGCTCCTGCGCCATCCGCTGCGCCAAGCCCCTGCGGAACCGGTTGGCGGCGGCGTCCAGCAGCAGGCTGGTACCCGGCGTCGCACGCTGCTTCATGCCCTGGTGCACGGCCTCGAGGACGGCGCGGTCCTCCTCGAAGGCCGCCCGCGCGCCTGCGGCGATGCGGCTCGTGAGGTCTTCGTCGTCGATGTCGGTGTTGCGGTGCTGGAGCCAGAAATACACCGAGTGGTCCTCGTCGACCGGCGTGATGAAGTGGTAGGACGCCATGCGGTAGACCAGCGGGCTGTCCTGCAGCCCCGCGCCGCCCTGACCGGCCGGGGCGAAGACCGAGCGGTTGATGCCCACCGCCGGGTAGCGCATCTCGTAGTGCTGCAGGCGATCGGCGCAGCCGGTGAACTTGACGAGCGGCGCGTAGAAGGGCGGCGGCGGCTGGTCCAGCATCCAGCGGCTGCACAGCACGCCATCGGCAAGCTCGTCGATGCGCATCGGCGTGCGGTCGGTGCCGGCACCGCCGAAAGAGCTGCGATGGACCCAGGCCACGTGCGAGGGGTCGAGCAGGTTGTCGACGAGCCAGAGGTAATGGCTGCGCACGGGCATGCAGTCGCCCTGCGTCAGCCGCCAGCCTGGGTGGTCGTGGTGCTCGAGGTGGACGATGGACTCGTCGCTCGCCAAGGCCGGGTCGCCCATCCACACGAACAGCAGGCCGTAGCGGTCACGCACCGGGTAGCTGCGCACACGCGCCTGAGACGGGATGCGCTCCTGGGTCGGCGCATCGATGCAGCGACCGCTGCAGTCGAAGGTCAGGCCGTGGTAGCCGCACTCGATGGCATCGCCCTTGATACGGCCCATCGACAGCGGCAGCCTGCGGTGCGGGCATGCGTCCTCCAACGCCACGGGCTCGCCGCCTTCCGTGCGGTACAGCACCACCGCCTCGCCGAGCAGGCGGCGCGCCACGGGCGCGCGGCCGACTTCGCGCGAGAACGACGCCACGTACCACGCGTTCCTCAGAAATCCTGTCATTGCCAGCACGTCGAACCTCGCTCCCGGCGACTCAGCCGCGCTGCTTCAGGTGGCGCTCGAAGAAGGCGAGCGTGCGGTCCCAGGACAGCTGCGCCGCAGCCTCGTTGTAACGCGGCGTGGAGTTGTTGTGGAAGCCGTGCTGGGTACCGGGGTAGACGTGCGCCTCGTGCACCACAGCCGCAGCTTTCAGCGCGGCCTCGAACTCCGGCCGCATGCGGTTGATGCCGGCGTCGTTCTCGGCGTAGTGCACGAGCAGCGGGGCCTTGATGCGCGGCACGCTGGCGGTGGCTGCGGCGGCACCGTAGTAGGGCACGCCGGCGTGCAGTTCGTCGCCGAGCTCGGTGGCGATCCAGTTCGTCGTCCCGCCGCCCCAGCAGAAGCCGGTCACGCCGAGGCGGCCGTTGGACAGCGCGTGCGCCTTGACGAAGCGCGCACCGTTGAGCATGTCCACGCGCAGCTTGGCCTGGTCCAGCTTGGCCTGCAGATTGCGGCCGTCGTCGTCGTTGCCCGGGTATCCCCCCAAGGGCGCCAGGCCGTCCGGTGCCAGCGCCAGGTAGCCCGCTGCCGCCAGACGGCGCGCCACGTCCTCGATGTAGGGGTTCAGGCCCCGGTTCTCGTGGATCACCAGCACCGCCGGAAAAGGCCCCGTGCCCGCGGGTTGCACGAGATAGCCGCGCATCTGGCCCGAATTGCCGCCGGGCGAGGCGTAGGTCACGTACTGCGCCTTGATGCGCGGGTCGGTGAACGAAATGGTCTGCGCGGCCGCGTACTGCGGCATCAGTGCCTGCGCCATCGCCAACCCGCCCGCCGTGACGGCCGCAGCCCGGGCCAGGAAGGTGCGGCGGTCGATCTGGCCGTGGCAGTACTCGTCGTAGAGATCGAAGACGCGCTGGTCGATCTGGACCTGGGTCAGGCCGGGGCTGGTTGCGTTCATGGCGAAGACTCCTGGCAGGCGGAAAACCGCGACTCTAGCGCGACCGCGGACCGGCAGCGCCGGCTTGGCGCACTGCGTCGGGCCGGCCCCTCAAGGCGCGGCGGCCCGCCGACGCTCCTGCCAGATGGCGTACAGCCCCGCGCCGACAACCAGCGCCGCACCCCACCAGACGTGCGCCGCGGGCCACTCGCGCCAGAACAGCCAGCCGAACAGCGTGGCCCACACGAGTTCCGTGTAATGGAAGGGCGCCACCGCGCCCACAGGGGCCAGCCGCAAAGCGCGGAAGGTCATGCGCTGGCCGAGCAGCAGCAGCGCCGCGCTGGCGAAGATCACAAAGCCCAGGCTGACCCCGGGCAGTTCGAGCGGCACGAAGGCCAGGCCCACGACACCGGCGACCAGCATGCACAGGTTCTGCGACACGATCATGGACAGGTCGCTCTCTGTCGCCGCGAGCCAGCGCACGCTGGTGGTCGACGCGGCATAGAACAGCGCCGCCGCCAGAGCCATCCAGGCCCCGCGACCCAGCTCGCCGTCCAGCGCCTGCGGTCCGATGATGACGCTGACGCCGGCAAAGCCCGCCGCCAGCGCCGTCCAGCGCTGCCAGCCCACGTGTTCGCGCAGCAGCACGACAGACATCAGCGTCATGAACAAGGGCGCGGCGAAGCAGATCGCCACCACGGTCGCCAGGGGCAGCAGGCGCAGGCTCTCGAAAAAGGTGATCAGAGAACACACCGACAGGCTGCCGCGCACCACGTGTGCCAGCGGCCGGCGCGTGCGCAGCGCTGCCAACCCACCGGCGCGCGCCACCCAGGGCAGCACCAGCAGCAGCACCATGGCCGAGCGGATGGCCACCAGCACCGGCGTCGACAGGTGCTCGACCGCGTGCTTGGACAGCGTGTCCATGACCGACAGCATGAACATGCCGCCGGCCATCCACGCAATGCCGGCCAGCGGGCGGTTGGATCGGCCCTGCTCGGACGCGTTCATCGGCACACGACGGGTTGCATGATCAGGCGTCCTGCCCGACCGGGGCCGGGGGCTTGGCCGCCAGGCGCTCGCGCAGCAGGCGCAGGCGCTCGCGCGGGTCCTCCTTGGTCACGCCCTCGCTCAGGCGCATCTCGGCGATGAAGCGGCTGGGCACGCCGGCCACCGTCTCGCGGCCGCGCTTGCGCCGACGCAGGGTGCTCACGGCCAGCGTCGTGCGCGCCCGCGTGATGCCCACGTACATCAGGCGCCGCTCCTCCTCGAGCCGCTCGGGTGTCATCTCGTCATCCTGGCTCTTGAAGGGCAGCAGGCCCTCGTTGACGCCGGCCAGCACCACGTGCGGCCACTCCAGGCCTTTGGCCGCGTGCAGCGTCGACAGCGTGACCACGTCCTGCTCGTCGCCGCGCTCGGCCAGGCTGATGATCACGCTGATGGTCTGCGCGACCTGCAGCACGCTCTGGCGCTCGGTCTCGAAGGTGCCGCCTTCCTGCGTCAGCTCGCCGCCGCAGCGGCGCGCGATCCAGTCGACGAAGTCGAGCACATTGCTCCAGCGTGCCGTGGCGAGCTTCTCGCTCTCCTCGTTGTCATGCAGGTGCTGCTCGTAGCCGATGGCCTTGAGCCAGCCCAGCAGCAGCGCGCGCGCGTCATCGGCGCCGGTGGTCTGGCGCGCACGGTGCTCCAGATCGTTGACCTCACGCCCGAAATCGTGCAATCCCTGCAGCGCCTTGGGCTTGAGCACGGCCGCCAACCCGGGCGAGAACAGGGCCTCGAAGAGGCTGGTCTTCCACTGCCCGCTGTACTCGCTGAGCGCGGCCAGCGTGGTCGTGCCGATGCCGCGCTTCGGGGTCGTGACCGCGCGCAGGAAGGCTGGATCGTCGTCGTTGTTGACGAGCAGGCGCAGCCACGCGCACAGGTCCTTGATCTCGGTGCGGTCGAAGAAGCTCTGCCCGCCCGAGACCTTGTAGGGGATCTGCGCCGCGCGCAGCTTCTGCTCGAACACGCGCGCCTGGTGGTTGGCGCGGTAGAGGATGGCGAAATCGCTGAACTTCACTGCGCCGCCGCGCGCGCGCTGCGCCTGGATGCGGGCGACCGCGCGCTCGGCCTCGTGCTCCTCGCCGTCACACTCGCTCACCTGCACCGGCTCGCCCTCGCCGAACTCGCTCCACAGCTTCTTCTCGAAGAGCTTGGGGTTCTTCGCAATCACGTGGTTGGCCGCGCGCAGGATGGCGCCGGTCGAGCGGTAGTTCTGCTCCAGCGGGATCACCTTCAGCCGCGGGTAGTCCTGCGGCAGGCGCTTGAGGTTGTCGATGGTCGCGCCGCGCCAGCCGTAGATGCTCTGGTCGTCGTCGCCCACGGTGGTGAAGGGGGTGTGGCTGCCCACCAGCACCTTCAGCAGCTCGTACTGCACGGCGTTGGTGTCCTGGTATTCGTCGACGAGCACGTGGCCGAAGGCGGCCTGCCACTTCGCGCGCGCCTCGTCGTCGCGCGTCAGCAGCTTCAACGGCAGGCCGATGAGATCGTCGAAATCCACCGCCTGGTAGGCGTTCAGGCGCTCCTCGTAGCGCTGCATCACGCGTGCCGCGGTCTGCTCAAGCTCGTCATGGGCCACAGCGGCAGCTTGCGCGGCGTTGAGTCCCTGGTTCTTCCACAGGCTGATGGCCCACTGCCAGCCGCGCGCCAGCTTCGCGTCGGTCGTGCCGCCGGCGTCGCGCAGCACGCCCAGCACGTCGTCGCTGTCGAGGATGGAGAAGTTCTCCTTCAGGCCGATGCGCGTACCGTCGGCGCGCAGGATGCGCACGCCCAGCGAGTGGAAGGTGCTGACGACCAGTTCACGCGCCGCGCGCGCGCCGACCAGCGCCTTGGCACGGTCGCGCATCTCGGCGGCAGCCTTGTTGGTGAAGGTGATCGCGGCGATCTGGCGCGGCTCGAGCCCAGTCTGCAGCAGCTTGCCGATCTTGTGCACGATCACCCGCGTCTTGCCCGAGCCGGCGCCCGCGAGCACGAGGCAGGGGCCGTGCAAATGGTGCACCGCCTGCAGCTGCGCGGGGTTCAGGGTCTCGGTCATGGGGGGCGGATCATAGCCAGTGGGGCGGTGCGGTCGGGGCTGCACGACATCGCGGCCTGTTCCGCGCGGGCGACCCACCCCCGAGTGGCGGGTCGCCATTTGTCTGCCGACTGCGGACGCGATAGATTGCGCGCCTCATGAACACCCGCATCTCCATGGCCACGCACGCCCCCGGCCGGCGCCGCCCCGACGGCGGTGCGCCATCGGCCACCTGTGCAACGACCGCGGGCACCAACGCATGAACGCCGAAACGAACGGCGCCGCCAGGACCGCCTCCCCGCAACCGCTGGCAGGACTGCGCGTTGTCGAGTTCACCCACATGGTGATGGGCCCGACCTGCGGCATGGTGCTGGCCGACCTGGGCGCCGAGGTCGTCAAGGTCGAGCCCGTCGATGGCGAGGTCACCCGGCGCCTGCTCGGCGCCGGGTCGGGCTTCTTCCCGATGTTCAACCGCAACAAGAAGAGCATCGGCATCGACCTGCGCCAGGCCGCGGGCGCCGAGGTCGCGCGCCGCCTGGCCGCGGGCGCCGACATCGTGACCGAGAACTTCAAGCCTGGCGCGCTGGCCAAGTACGGGCTGGACTACGCCAGCCTCGCGCGCCAGAACGAGCGCCTGATCTACGTCAGCCACAAGGGCTTCCTGCCCGGCCCCTACGAGCACCGCACCGCGCTCGACGAGGTGGTGCAGATGATGGGCGGGCTGGCCTACATGACCGGCCGCCCCGGCGACCCGCTGCGCGCAGGTACCAGCGTCAACGACATCATGGGCGGGATGTTCGGTGCCATCGGCGCGCTCGGCGCGCTGATCCAACGCGGCATCACCGGCCGCGGCATGGAGGTGCAGTCGGCGCTGTTCGAGAACAACGTCTTCCTGATGGGGCAGCACATGCTGCAGTACGCGATGACCGGCCGCCACCCGCAGCCCATGCCGGCGCGCGACAACCCCTGGGCCGTCTACGACGTGTTCACCGTGCGCGACGGCGAGCAGATCTTCCTGGCCGCCGTCAGCGACGCGCAGTGGCAGGTGTTCTGCGACGTGCTCGGCTTCGCCGACCTGAAGGCCGACCCGCGTTTGGCCACCAACAACGACCGCGTCAGGGTCCGCCCCGAGCTGCTGGCCACGCTGCGCGAGCGCCTGGCCGGGCACGGCGCGGCCGAGCTCGCCACGCTTTTCGAGCGCGCCGGCCTGCCCTACGCGCCGATCCGCCGCCCCGAGGACCTGTACGACGACCCGCACCTGCAGGCCACCGGCGGCCTGGCCGAGGTGGTGCTGCCGGATGGCCCCAAGGCCGGCGAGCCGGTGAAGACCACGCTGCTGCCGATCACGATGGACGGCGCGCGCCTGGGCGTGCGCGAGCAGCCGCCGCGCCTGGGCGAACACACCGCACCGCTGCTGCGCGGCCTGGGTTACGGTGACGACGAGATCGCCGCGCTGCGGCAGCAGGGCGTCATCGCCTGAGGCCGCTGCCGGACATCCGTGCCGGCCCTGGCGTCGGATGCGTGTTCGCGTTCGGCATCACGGCTTGCACTTGCTCGAGGAATGAGGGCCACCAGAATTCATGCAAATCAGGAAGTGAAATCCCGATTTGCATGGCATTCGTTCGCCGTCGTGTCAGCAAGCCACCTGCGTCATGACCATCGAGAGTGCACGCGCCATGGCCGCCACGCTTCAAGCGCGGGCGGCGGCCTTTCCCGTGGTCACCGTCACCGGCCCGCGCCAATCCGGCAAGACGACGCTGTGCCGCCAGTCCTTCGGCAATCTGCCCTACGCCAACCTCGAACATCCCGACACGCGGGACTTCGCACGCGAGGATCCGCGCGGCTTCCTGACAAGCTTCGCCGACGGGGGCGTCATCGACGAGGTCCCGCGGGTGCTGGAACTGTTGCCCTGGATCCAGGTCCTCGTGGACGAGCGCCGTCCGCGCGGCCCGCGGGTGCTGACAGGCAGCCACCAGGTCAGCCGGCCCCGCGTCGCCTCGAGGAGCTCTGCCGCTTCCTGCGCTTGGCCGCAGGTCGGGCCGGGCCACTGCTGAACGCCCACAGCCTGGCCGTCGATGCCGGGGTGGCTGCCACGCTCGGGCACGAGCGCATCGGTCGGCGCATGCTGATCCACGGCGGTGACGAGCGCCTGGTCAGGCGCGGCGTGGAGGTCGTCGGTGTGGCAGCCTGAGCGTTGCGTGGGCGTTGCGGGGTCGGCCTGCGAGCGGAGGGCCCGGGGCCCGCGACAATCCAGCGCATGACCCCCCGGATCTCAACTCCCACCCGCCCCGTCCTCATCGCCGGCGGCGGCATCGGCGGCCTGGCCGTCGCCTTGACGCTGGCGCAGATCGGCGTGCCCTGCCGCGTGCTCGAGGCGGTGCAGACGATCGGGCCGCTGGGCGTGGGCATCAACCTGCAGCCGAACTCGGTGCGCGAGCTCTTCGACCTGGGCTTCGACGAGGCCGCGCTCGACGCCATCGGCGTGGCCACGCGCGAGTGGGCGCTGGTGGGCCGCAACGGCAACGACATCTATGCCGAGCCGCGCGGGCGCCTGGCGGGCTACCGCTGGCCGCAGTACTCGGTGCACCGCGGCCGGCTGCAGATGATGCTGCTCGACGCGGTGCAGGCGCGCCTGGAACCGGACGCCGTGCTCACTGGCCACCGCGTCACCGGCTACCGGCAGGACGCCGACGGCGTGACCGCGCTGGTGGAGCGGCGCGACGGCCGCCGGGAAGAGATCGCCGGCTCGCTGCTCATCGCCGCCGACGGCCTGCACTCGCCCGTGCGCGCGCAGATGCACCCGCAGCAGCCGCCGGTGCACTGGGGCGGGGCCCTCCTGTGGCGCGGCACGACGCCGGGCGTGCCGGTGCGCAGCGGCGCCTCCTTCGTCGGCCTGGGCTCGGCGCGGCACCGCGTGGTGTTCTATCCGATCACGCCGCCCGACCCAGCCACAGGCCTGGCGACGATCAACTGGATCGCCGAGATCACGGTCGACAACGCCGAAGGCTGGACACGCAGCGACTGGAACCGCCGCGTGCCGGTGGACGACATCGTCGGCCACTTCGAGGGCTGGAACTACGGCTGGCTCGACGTGCCGGCGATGCTGCGCGGCGCGCCGGAGATCTTCGAGTACCCGATGATCGACCGCGACCCGGTGGCTACTTGGGTGGACGGCCGCGTGGCGCTGCTGGGCGACGCGGCGCACGTGATGTACCCCACCGGCTCGAACGGCGCCACGCAGGCCATCGTCGACGCGCGCGTGCTCGGCGCCTGCCTGGTGGCGCACGGCCTCGGCCCGCAGGCGCTGCAGGCCTACGACGCCAGCCTGTGCGCCCCCGTCTCGGCCCTGGTGCTGCGCAACCGCGGCGCCGGGCCCTTCGGTCTGCTCAACCTGGTGGACGAGCGCTGCGGCGGCGTCTTCGACGACATCGACGCCGTCATCCCACCGGCCGAGCGCGAGGCCTTCATGGGCGCCTACAAGAAAGCCGCCGGCCTGGCCATCGAGGCGCTGAACGCGGCGCCGGCGACGATCGCGGCGGGAGCGCGGGTCTCGATGGCGTGAGCGATCCGGATAATCGGCACCCATGAGATTCGAAGCCGTGCTGTTCGACTGCGACGGGGTGCTGGTGGACTCCGAGCCCATCGTCAACCGCATCCTGCGTGACATGCTCGACGAACGCGGCTGGCCGCTCAGCCAGGCCGAGTGCATGCGCATCTTCGTCGGCAAGGCGGTGAAGGACGAACGGGTCCGTATCGAGCGCGAGACCGGCCAGCCGCTCACCGAGGAATGGCTGGCAGCCTTCCGCGCGCGGCGCAATGCGGCGCTGGAGCAGCAACTGTGTATCGTGCCCGGCGCGCAGTCGGCCGTGCACGCGGTGCACGAACGGCTCGACGCCCGCATCGCCTGCGCCTCCGGCGCCGACCGCCCCAAGCTGGACCTGCAACTGCGCAAGGTCGGGCTGCATGGCTACTTCGACGGCCGCATCTTCAGCGGCCAGGAGATGCCGCGTTCCAAGCCGCACCCGGATGTCTACCTGGCCGCATCCGCCGCGCTGGCCGTCGCGCCGCAGCGCTGCGCGGTGGTCGAGGACACGCTGACGGGGGCCGCCGCCGGCCTGGCGGCCGGGGCAACGGTGTTCGCCTACGTGCCGCAAGGCGAGGCCGAGGCGTTTCACCGCGCCGGCGTGGCGGCGGTGTTCTCCGACATGGCGCTGCTGCCCGCGTTGCTCGCCTGACCGTTCCGCGCCTCGCGCCGACGCGCGGCCGCCAAGTGGGCAAATGATGTTCGGGCCCTTGCCCGGCCGTGCTGCCGAGCCACCCCGGATGGCGCATTCCGATGGTCGCTTGGCACGATGAGATGGTGCCACTCCAGGCTGCGCCGCCTAGAGTGCCTGTCTCACAGGAGACCACTGTCCATGCCATCCACCGTCTTGATCACCGGCTGCTCCAGCGGCATCGGCCGAGCCACCGCTCAACTTTTCCAGGCCCGGGGCTGGAATGTCGTCGCGACGATGCGCTCGCCGCAGCAGGAGACCGAGCTCCGCCTTCTGGAGCGCGTGCTCGTCGCCCGCCTGGACGTGCAGGACGAGGCGTCGATCCAGGCGGCGGTCGATGCGGCGCTGGCGCGCTTCGGGCGCATCGACGTGCTGGTGAACAACGCTGGCTATGGCGCCTACGGCCCGCTGGAGGCCACGCCGATGGACAAGGTGCGGCGCCAGTTCGACGTCAACGTCCATGGCCTCATCGCCACGACCCAGGCGGTGCTGCCGCACCTGCGGCGCCAGCGCAGCGGCGTCGTCGTCAACATCTCGTCGATCGGCGGCCGGCTGACCTTTCCGCTCGGCACGCTCTACCACGGCACGAAGTTCGCCGTCGAGGGCCTTTCCGAGGCCTTGCACTACGAGCTGCTGCCGCTGGGGGTGCAGGTCAAGCTGGTCGAGCCCGGCATGGTGCAGACGGATTTCGCCGGCCGCTCCTTCGACTTCAGCAACGACCCGTCGCTTGCCGAGTACCAGCCCGTGGTGCAGGCCCTTCTGGGAGCGCTCGGCCCGATGGCTGCCACGGCCAGCGAGCCCGCGGCGGTGGCCGAAGTCATCTTCGAGGCGGCGACCGACGGGCGTGACCGGCTGCGCTACGAGGCTGGCGCCGACGCACAGCACCTGCTCGCCACGCGCCGGGCCGCTGACGACGCGACCTTCCTCGGCGCCATCCGCTCGCAGTTCGGCATCGCGCCGGCAGCGCCGGCGGTCGGGGCAGCCGCAGGCTGATGCGCACCGCAGACGGATGCAGACCGCCACCACCTACGCGCTTGACACCACCTGGCGCCCGCTGCTGAAGGACCTGGGCATCGCGCCCGGCAACGTCCTGCGCCGGGCCGGGCTGCCCGAGGACCTGTTCGCGCGCCCGGCGATACGGCTGGAGGCCGGCGATTTCCACCGCTTCTGGAGCGGATTCGAGGCCGAACTCGACGACACGCTGTTCCCGCTGCGGCTGTGCCAGTCGATACGCAGCGAGACCTTCTCGCCGCCGCTGTTCGCGGCCCTGTGCAGCCCGAACTTCCTGGTGGCCACGCAGCGTATCGCTCGCTACAAGTCCCTGGTGGCGCCGATGCGGCTGTCCGTGCAGGAGCGGGGGCCCCAGGTGACGCTTCGCCTGGCATGGCTGGACGAGGTGCCGCGCCCGCCGCGCTCGCTCGTCGTCACGGAGCTGCTGTTCTTCGTGACCTTGGCTCGCCTGGGCACTCGCGAGGACATCCACCCCCGCAGCGTGCGCACACCCGAACCACCGCGCGAGGCGCAGGCCTACCAGGACTTCCTCGGCATACCCATCGTGCGCGGGCCGCAGCACGAGATCGTGTTCGACCGCGCTGACGCGCTGCGGCCCTTCCTCACGTCCAACGATTCTCTGTGGGCGGCCTTCGAGCCCGAGCTTCGCACACGCCTGGCCGAACTGCACGCCTCGGTGACGGTGGGCCAGCGGGTGCGCGCGGCCCTGCTCGAGGCCTTGCCCGGTGGAATGGCCGCCATGGAAACGGTCGCGCGCAAGCTGGCCATGAGCCGGCGCACGCTGCAGCGGCACCTCGAGGCCGAGGGCCTCACCTACACCCGTCTGCTGCAGCAGACGCGCCACGCGCTGGCCCGCCACTACCTGGAGAACACCACCTTTCCCGCGGCCGAGATCGCCTTCCTCATCGGGTTCGAGGAGCCGAACTCCTTTTACCGCGCCTTCCGCGACTGGACCGGCCAGACGCCCGAGAGCCTGCGCCGGCAGACGCGGCTCCTGCCGCAGACGCCTGGTGAACCGGCCACCCACCCCGCCCTCACCGACACCCCCCAAGCAGGACACCGTCCATGAACACCACCGACGCGACGTGGAGGCTGCTCGAAGCCATGCAGATCTACTTCCAGGGCGAGAAGCTGGAGGCCCTGGTCTTCATCCTGCCGGCCGGGCTGCTGAGCCTGGTCTTCGGCATCTGGCTGCTCACCGACCACCCCGACGCCTTTGCCCGCGGGGTGGCCATTCCCTGCCTGGCGATGGGCCTGCTGATGACGACCGTGGGTGGCGTCGTCGGCTACCGCACCCCGACACAGGTCACGCAACTGCAGGCCGCGCTGCAGGCCGCCCCGCAGGCCACGCTTGCCGCCGAGGTCGAACGCATGGACAAGGTGAACCGCGCCTGGAAGTACTACCTTGTGCTGTGGGCGGCCTTCGGCGCGGCCGGACTCGCGCTGCGCTTTGCCCTGGCATCGGACTTCGCACAGGGCCTGGGCATTGCGCTGGTCTTCTACGCCGGGGTCGGGCTGTTGGTGGACGGGTTCGCGGAGCGCAGGACTCATCCCTATGGCGTCGCGCTCGCGATGTCGCTGGCGCCGCGCTGAATCATTGGCTGCCGCCCGCCGGGCCGGCTGGCCGCCGCCTATGATCGGTGGGCCTAGCCGCACAACGCCATGCCCCGCGCCTCCAGCACCCGCAGCGAACCCGCCGACATCGCCGTCGTCGGCGGCGGCTCGGCGGGCGTGGCCGCGGCGGTCGCTGCCGCGCGCTGCGGGGCGCGGGTGCTGCTGCTGGAGCGCTACGGCTTCCTCGGCGGCGCGGCCACGCAGTCGCTGGTGCTGACCTACGACGGCTTCCTGTACCGGCGGCCGCAGCCCGAGTGGGCGGTGGCCGGCATCGGGCGCGAGTTCCTCGGGCGCTTGTCCCAGATCGGCGGCGCGGTCGAGCCCGGCCTGTCGCCCAACGGCAACTGGGTCATCCCCTTCGCCCCCGAGGCCTCGAAGCGGGCACTGGACCTGATGCTGCGCGAGGCCGGCGTCGTCTGCCGGCTGCACGCGCTGGTGACCGGCGCGCGCCTGCGCGGCGGACGCATCGAGCGGCTGCTCGCGCACGACCATGCCGGCGCCTTCGAGGTGCGGGCCCGCGGTTATGTCGATGCCAGCGGCGAGGCCGACCTCGCCGCCGTCGCCGGGGTGCCGATGTTGCATGCCGAAGGGCCGCGCTACGCGGCCTCGCTGTGCGCGCGCATCGGCGGCGTGCCCGCGGCGCTGCGGGTCGATCGCGAGATGCTCGGCGCGGTCGCGCGCGAGGCGCTGGCGCAGCAGCCCGGGGCGGCGCTGCGAGCGCAGGGCGGCTTCGTGCTGCGCATCCCGGGCAGCGATGACCTGTGGTGGATGGGCATCGACGTCGTCACTGACGGCCTGGGCTCGGCCAGCCTGAGCGAGGCCGAGCAGCGCGGACGTGAGGCTGCCTGGCTCTTCATCGAGACGCTGCGCCGACGCCCGGGTTTCGAGCGCGCGCACCTGGTGGCCACCGGGCCGCAACTGGGCATCCGCGAGACGCGCCACCCGCAGGCCCGGCGCATGATCAGCGAGACCGACGCACTGGCCGGCCGGCGTGATGCCACCGGCATCGCGCGCGCGGCCTGGAACGTCGAGCGCCACGACGTCCCCGGCCACGCCCGCATCGCCGCCATCGGCGGGGAGGGCTGGTTCGACATCCCGCTGGACGCGCTGCGCGCCGAGGGCGTGGGCAATCTGTGGCTGGCCGGGCGCACCATCGGCGCCGACCGCGGCGCCTATGGGTCGCTGCGGGTCATGGGCACCGCCTTCGCCTCGGGTCACGCGGCCGGCGTGGCGGCGGCGCTGTCGCTACAGGGGCGGGAAGCAGCCGAGCTTCCCGCCGAGACCGTGCGCGAGCGGCTGAGGCAGCAGGGCGCGATCGTCTGACCGCTACGGCATCCTCGAGTCGGCAGCCGCCGCTGACCGCGCCCGGCAAGCCGACGGCGGCGAGGCCGGCCCGGTACCGGCGATGGGCCGGGCGCAGCCCCCAGGTACGACGGGGAACCTCGGCTCTCTGGCCCTGACCGGAACTCGACCCCCTGGTCAGCGGGCAGGTACGGCGGCGGGCACGGCGGCGCTGCGCGGCGGCTGGACCAGAAGCCACAAGGCCACGGCCATCAGATAGTGCAGCAGCTGCACACGCGTGAACAGACCCAGCAGTTGCTGCTCGGGCGTGGCCATCAGGAGCGTGGCGGCAAAGGCCGCCAGCAGGCAGGCGAGCCCGGCCGCTCCCTTGGCCCGATGTGCGCCCGCGCGCTTGAAAAAGATGGCATGGCCGATCCACACGCAACTGAGCAGCGGCGCTACTCGGGCCCAGACCTTCACGCCCAGCACCACCGCGGCCACGCCGGTGCCGGCGACGACGAAGACCAGCCACCACGCGCCGGCCAGGCGCGTGGCCAGCGGGCTGTCGGGCTGGTGCAGGCTGAAGGCCAGCAGCGGAAAGCCGCCCACCGCCGCCACGAGCGAAGCGAACTGGTGCGCACCCCGCACCGCGTCGTTGACCGGCGCCCAGGTCGAGAACCGCAGTACCCCGAGGACCGCGGCCAGCCCGATCAGCACGGCAGCGACGCCGATGCCCGAGCGTGGACGTGCCCCGCCCAGGCAGCGCGCGGCAATCCAGGCACACACCAGCGCCAGCACCAGATCCGACAGCGCGTCGGCGGTCATCGCCCGTATCCGCGCCGCCGGGGGCTGAGAGGCATGGGCACGGCCCTCACGCGGCGCTGCCCAGGGCCCGGGCGGGCGCCATCAGAGCCCAGACCAGCGCAGGAGCGCAGGCCCAGCGCGCCGCCTCCAGCCAGCGGCCCCAGCGCCGGCCCTCCATCAAGGCCGCCGGTGCCGCCAGCGCAGCCACCATCCACAAGCCGGCCAGGGCCCCTTGCCAGGCGCTCCACTGCTTGAAGGCGTAAAGGAACAGACAGACCAGCACCACGTTCAGCGCATGCTGCGCCAACACGTAGTGGCGCGTCGTGCGCGACACCGGCACCTCGTGGCGCTGGAACGTGGCCGCCTCGAAGTCGCCCGGCTGGTGGCCGGACCAGCCCGAGGGCGGGGCGAACAGACACTCGAGCCGGGCCGACAGGCCGCGCGCGGCCTTCAGGTCGTGCCAGATGGCCACGTAGTGGTGCCAGTTGCCCCACAGCGGGTTCACGCTGCGCAGCGGCGTGCGCACGCCGTAGGTGATGGGCTCGTCGCGCTCGTCGGCGTAGGTGCCGAACAGGCGGTCCCACACGATCAGGATGCCGCCGTAGTTGCGGTCGATGCAGTAGTCGTCCTGGCCGTGGTGCACGCGGTGGTTGCTCGGGCTGACGAAGATGCGGTCGAACCAGCCCAACCGACCGATCAACTCGGTGTGCACCCAGTACTGGTAGAGCAGGTCGATCAGCGCCACCGCGACGAACAGCGCCGGGGGCACGCCCAGCACCGCCATAGGCAGGTAGAACATCCAGTCGAAGACGAAGGTCGTCGATGACTGGCGCAAGGCGGTGGAGAGGTTGAAGTACTCGCTGTTGTGGTGCGTGATGTGGCCGGCCCACATGATGCGCACCTCGTGGTTGGCACGGTGCTTCCAGTAGTAGAAGAAGTCGTACAGCAGCAACGCCGCCAGCCACGACAGCGGGTTTGACATGTCCCAGGAAGCGACCGCGAACTGCTGGAACACCAGCACGTAGATGCCCAGCGTCAGCAGCCGCGGAAAGGCGCCGGCGATGCGGCTGAGGATGCCGATCTGCATGCTGCCGATCGCGTCGGCGAAATCGTAGATGCGGCGCGTGCCGCCACCCACGCCGCGGACGCGATTGCCGTGACGGTGCCAGGCCCACGCGAACTCCAGCACGATCGTGAGCATGAACAGGGGGATGGCGTAGATGATGGGGTTCATGGTCAGGTTCCGATCATCCTAGATCCGGCAGTTGGGCGCGCCCGAGCGGGCCGTCATCGGCCGCGCCGGCAAGGCGCGCACCGCAGCCATGGCCTGTGCCATGGCGAGGATGCACAACGCCGCTGGCGTGGTCGAGGGTGGCCCGATCGGGTGTGCAGCGGTCTCACCCCCCGGGGTGAAGCAGGCCGCAGGCGGAATCTTCAGCGTGGTCAAGCATTTGCCGGCGGAGACAAGCGGTCAACTGCCGGATCTAGGATCATCGACCCCGCGGGAAGGGAAGGCACTCGGGCTTACCCGGGTTCGGGGGCTTTGCCCGCCCCTGGGGGGCGATCTCAGGCTCTCACCCAGGGTGCCCGCACCCATAATCCATCCGCTTCACCCCTCGCGCCATGCCCGCCGTCCGTCCTCCCGCCGTCGCCGGCAGCTTCTACCCCGCCGAGTCGGCCGCATTGCGGGCCGCCGTCGAGCGGCATCTGGGTCAGGCCCGCGCCAACGCATCCGGCGCCGGCGCGCCCCCCAAGATCCTGGTCGTGCCGCACGCCGGCTATGTCTATTCGGGCGCCACGGCGGCACGCGGCTACGCGCTGCTCGGCCCCGCGGCGGCACGGATCCGACGCGTGGTGCTGTTCGGACCGGTGCACCGGGTGCCCGTGCGCGGGCTCGCGGCACCCAGCGCCGCCACGGCCGCCCATGCCACGCCGCTGGGCGCGGTGCGCATAGACCACGAGGCCATGGCGCCGCTGCGGGCGCTGCCACAGGTGGTCTTCGACGACGCGCCGCACGCGCCCGAGTACTCGCTCGAAGTGCAACTGCCCTTCCTGCAGACGGTGCTGGGCGAGAGCTTCGGGCTCGTCCCGCTGGCCGTGGGCGATGCCAGCCCCGAGGAGGTCGCGGGCGTGATGGACGCGCTGTGGGGCGGGGACGAGACCCTTTTCGTCATCAGCACCGACCTGTCGCACTTCCACGCCTACGACGACGCGACGCGGATCGACCGCGCCACCGTGGACCGTGTGCTGCAACGGGCCACCGACCTCCACCCGCGCGAAGCCTGTGGCGCGCGCGGCCTCAACGGTGCGCTCCTGGCGGCGCGGCGGCGCGACCTGCAGCCGGCGCTGGTGGACGTGTGCAACTCCGGCGACACCGCGGGCCCGAAGGACCGTGTCGTCGGTTACGGCGCCTTCGCCATCCCCGCCGTACCGGGGTCGGCAGTCGGGCTGCCGGTGGCTGGCAGCGCGGCCGCGGCGGCGCCAGGCAGCGCCAGCCTGGGCACAGCGCTGCTGCTGCGCGCGCGCAACGCCATCGCGCAACGCCTGGGCCTGCCCGGCCTGGCCGAGCCCGCGCACCCGGGCCTGGCGCAGCGCGGCTCGACCTTCGTGACGCTGAACGACGCGCAGCACCGCCTGCGCGGCTGCATCGGGCGCCTGGAAGCCGTCACCACGCTGGAGGCCGACGTGCGCCACAACGCGGTGCAGGCGGCCTTCGCCGACCCGCGCTTTCGCCCGGTGCAACACGAGGAATGGCCCGGGCTGCGACTCGAGGTCTCGGTGCTGACGCCTTCAGAACCCCTGCCGGCCGCGCCCACGCAGGAGCTGGCGCTGCAGGGCGTCGAGCCCGGCGCGCACGGTCTCATCCTCGAGTGGCGCGGCCACCGCGCGACCTTCCTGCCCCAGGTGTGGGAGCAACTGCCGCAGCCCGAGGCCTTCATGGCCGCGCTCAAGCGCAAGGCCGGGCTGGCGCCCGATTTCTGGGCTGCCGACCTCAAGCTCTGGCGCTACCGTGTGAGCAAGCACGACGGCGGCCCGATCGCGGCCCTGGCCGCCACCGACGCGCCCGAGCCAGCGCCGACGCCGACGCCGCCGCCGCGGCGGGCCGGCGCGACGCCGACAGGCGCCTTCGGCTCGGTGCTCGGCGGCGGCTTCTCGTACATGCGCGGGCCGGAGACACCACAGTGAGCGCCGCCCGTCCGTTTCAGGGCCACGGCTCGCATTGAACGCCGCGTCCGAACCGCAAGTGCCGGCACGACGGCGCTGGCTGGCGCAGGCGCTGGCCGGCTCCACCGCCTGCGTCGGCGCGCCGGGATGGCTGCGGCAGGCGCACGGCGCGGAGACCGCGCGCTTTGCCCTCGGGGTGGCCTGCGGCTGCCCGCGACCCGATGGCATGGTGCTGTGGACGCGCCTGACCGGCCCCGACCTGCCGGCGCAGGTGGACGTCGCATGGGAGCTCGCGCACGACGAAGGCTTCAGCCGCATCGCAGCGCGCGGCGTCGAGCGCGCGGGCGCCGCCTGGGCCCACAGCGTGCACGCCGAGCCGGCCGGCCTGGAGCCCGGGCGCTCCTACTGGTACCGATTCACGGCGCTGGGGCAGCGCAGCACCACCGGGCGCGCGCGCACCGCGCCGGCGGCTGGGGCCCGCGCCACGCTGCGCTTCGCGATCGCGAGTTGCCAGCGCTGGGAGCACGGGCATTGGGCGGCCTGGGCTGACGTCGCCGCCTTCGCGCCCGACCTCGTGCTCTTCCTCGGCGACTACATCTACGAGTACCCGTCGATGCCCGGCGCCCTGCGCAGCGTCTTGGGCGGGCTGGTGACGACACTGGAGGGCTACCGCGAGCGCTACGCGCAGTACAAGTCCGACCCGCTGCTGCAGGCGGCGCATGCGGCCGCGCCGTGGCTGGTGGCCTGGGACGACCACGAGGTCGAGAACGATCACGCCGGCCTGCTGGGCGGCCTGCCCTTCACCGACTTCGCAGCGCAGCGCGCCGCCGCCTATCAGGCCTGGTGGGAGCATCAGCCGCTGCCGCTGGCCATGCGCCCGCGCGACGGCGGGCTGCCCATGCACCTGCGCCTGGACTGGGGACGGCTGGCGCGCATCCAGCTCGTGGACAACCGCCAGCAACGTGACCCGCAGGCCTGTCCGCGGCCCGGGCGCCTGTTCGGCTCGGGCTCGGTCGTCGTCGACGACTGCCCCGAGCTGCGCGATGAACGGCGCACGCTGCTCGGCAGCGCACAGGAGCAGTGGCTGGCCGAAGGCTGGAGCCTGGAGCGGCCGTGGAACCTGCTCGCGCAGCAGACCCTGATGGCGCCGCACCGCACGCGCAACCGTGCTGGCCAGATCGTCGCCTGGACCGACGGCTGGGACGGCTACCCGGCGGCGCGCCAGCGCCTGCTGGGCACGGCCGCGGCGCGGCAGGTGCCCGGGCTGGTGGTGCTGGGTGGCGACGTGCACGCGCACTACGTGGCCCACCTGCACGCCGACCCCGAGAACGCGCGCAGCCCGGTGGCGGGCGTCGAGTTCTGCGGCACCTCGATCTCGAGCCGCGGCCCGGCGCCGGCGCGCGTGGAAGCCGTGCTCGGCCAGAATCCGCACCTGCTGCACGGCGACGGACGACACCGCGGCAGCGTGCTGTTCACCCTTGACGAACGCCGGCTGCAGGCCGACCTGCGCGCTGTCGAGCAGCCCACCGACCCGGCCAGCGCGGTACGCAGCAGCGCCCGCTTCAGCGTCGAGGCCGGACGGGCGCGGGTGGAGCGGGCTTGAGAGCCTCCCAGGCCCCGTATCGGTGCCTGGCGTTCGCGAGAGAAAAGCCGTTCGGGCTGAGCCCTTTGACTTCGCTCAGGACAGGCCCGCCGAAGCCCCGCGCTGGCGCTTCGACGAGCTCAGCGCGAACGGAGGTACGGGTGCGCGGGATGGTTTGTTTCTCGAGAGCACGGGGCGGAGCCGGCCCGGGCCGCCCCGCGGCGCCATAGCGAACAGCCCCCCGGCCGGAACGACCTACCCGCCCGGCAGCCCACGCCGGTACTGGACCGCCTCGGCCACGTGGACCACGCCAATCGCGCAGGCCGCGTCCAGATCCGCGATCGTGCGCGCGACCTTGACCACGCGGTGCAGCGCGCGTCCAGACCACGCCAGGCGCTCGGCGGCCTTCAGCAGGAAGGCCTGGGCGGCGGGTTCGAGCTCGGCCTGGGCTGCCAGCACACCGGCGTCGAGCCAGCCGTTAGGCCCGCCCTGGCGCGCCTGCTGGCGCTGCCGGGCACCGAGCACGCGCTCGCGCACGGGCGCCGAGGCCTCGCCCTCGGCGGCGGAAAGCAGCTCCGCAGGCTTGAGCGCGGGCACTTCGACGACGAGATCGATACGGTCGAGCAAGGGGCCGGAAATCCGCCCCTGGTAGCGCGCCACGGCCTCGGGCGTGCAGCGGCAAGCGCGTCCGGTGGCGGCAAAGGCCCCAAGCCAGCCGCAGGGGCAGGGGTTCATGGCCGCGACGAGCTGGAAGCGCGCCGGGAAGTGCGCCTGCCGCGCGGCGCGCGAGATCGTGATGCGACCGGTCTCCAGCGGTTCGCGCAAGGCCTCGAGCGCGCTGCGCGGGAACTCCGGCAGTTCGTCAAGGAAGAGCACGCCGCCGTGCGCGAGCGAGATCTCCCCCGGGCGCGGTGGCGAGCCCCCGCCCACCAGGGCCACGGCGCTGGCCGAGTGGTGTGGCGCGCGCACCGGGCGGCAGCCGAAGGCCGGGCCGTCGGCCGCCGCCCGTGCCAGCCCGCCGACGGCGGCGCTCTCCAGGGCCTCCTCCTCGCACAGCGCCGGCAACAGCGTGGGCAGACGCTGCGCCAGCATCGACTTGCCCGTGCCCGGCGGTCCCACGAGCAGCAGGCTGTGCTGCCCGGCGGCGGCGATCTCGAGCGCGCGGCGCGCGCTCGCCTGGCCCCGCACCTCGCGCAGATCGGGCGCCGAGACCGAAGCCGCCAGCCCGGCCGGCGGGTGGGCACGGGGCAGGGACCGCCACCATGCACCACTTTGGTTCGTTTCGCCCGGCAAGCCGGGAGGGGGCGCCCCAGCCTGGGGCGAACCTGCGGTCTCACGGGTTGCCCCAGGCTCGGCCAGCAGCGCCTGCACCACTTCGAGGAGATGGATGGCCGCGCGGACGTCCAGCCCCGGGACGCGCGCGGCCTCGGCAGCGCTGTCGCCGGGCAGCACCATCGCGAGCGTGCGCCCTTCCCGCCGCGCTGCCAGCGCCAGCGCGAGCGCCCCTCGCACCGGCCGCAGCGCCCCGGCCAGTGACAACTCGCCCGCGAACTCGAGGCCCTCCAGGCGCCGCGCATCGAAGATGCCCGACGCCGCCAGGATGCCCAGCGCGATTGGCAGGTCGAAACGCCCGGACTCCTTGGGCAGGTCGGCCGGCGCGAGGCTCACGGTCACGCGCTTGTTGTGCGGAAAGGCGAAGCCGCTCTCGGCCAGCGCGGCACGCACGCGCTCGCGCGATTCGCGCACCTCGGTGTCCACCAGACCCACGAGCGTGAAGCTCGGCAGGCCGTTGGCCAGGTGCACCTCCACCCGCACCGCGGGTGCCTCCAGCCCGTCCAGGGCGCGGCTCATCACGAGGGACAGCGTCATCGTGGTCGTCCAGTTGTGGCTCGACGCATTCTGGGCATGCCGGCACCCACCGCGGCACCCCCTTGGTGCCAATCGGATGGGGGCCCCCGTTCGGGGGAGGCTGCGCAGTGCTGGCACGAAAGCTGCAGGTATGAACCACCTCCTCCCCATCCCCTCACGGAGAAACCTATGAAGATGGTGACCGCGATCGTCAAGCCCTTCAAGCTCGACGAAGTGCGTGAAGCCTTGAGCGCCATCGGCGTGCAGGGCATCACGGTGACCGAAGTCAAGGGCTTCGGTCGACAGAAAGGCCACACCGAGCTGTACCGCGGCGCGGAGTACGTGGTCGATTTCCTGCCCAAGGTCAAGATCGAAGCCGCCGTCTCCGACGACCTCGTCGAGCGCGTGATCGAGGCCATCGAGGGCTCGGCGCGTACCGGCAAGATCGGGGACGGCAAGATCTTCGTCTCCGCGCTCGAGCAGGTCGTGCGCATCCGCACCGGCGAGACCGGCAAGGACGCCCTCTGAACCCCAACCCCGGACCGATCGAGAGCAGACCATGATCAAGAAACTCTTAGCCACCCTCGCCCTGGGCCTCGCGGTCCTGGGCTTCTCGGGGGCGGTGCTCGCGCAGGCGGCACCGGCGCCCGCCACGGCAGCGGCCCCTGCCGCTTCGGCGCCCGCCGAGGCGGCGAGCGGCACCGCCGCTGCCG
>CAIRBF010000498.1 GCA_903876715.1 uncultured beta proteobacterium | reverse complement strand
CCTGGAAGATCATGCCGATGTGCTGGCCCTGCAGACGGCGCCAGGCCGCGGGCGCGAGCCCGCGCAAGCCCTGGCCGTCGAAGTGCGCCTCACCCGCCGCCCAACGCACGCCGGGTGGCAACAGGCCGGCCAGCGCGAGCGCCGTCAGCGACTTGCCGCTGCCCGACTCGCCCACGACGGCCAGCGTCTGGCCGCGCTGCAGGTCGAAGTCGACGCCGTCGACGAGCGCGGCACCGTCGCTGCGTTCTAGGCGCAGCCCGCGCACCTGCAGCAGCGGTGGCGCTTCGGGCGACGACGGCGCGCCGGTGTCGGTGATCGCAGGCGGGTTCATCCGGGCAGGCGCGTGTTCAGCGCGTCGTTCAGCCCGTCGCCGAGCAGGTTCAGCGCCAGCACGCTGAGCATGATGGCCACGCCGGGCACGACGACCAGGTACCAGCCGGCGCGGAAATCCGAGCGCCCCAGACCGACCATCGTGCCCCAGGAGACGACGTTGGGATCTCCCAGGCCGAGGAAGGCGAGGCCGGACTCGATCAGGATCGCGCTCGCCACCATGATGGACGCGCTGACGATCACCGGTGGCAGCGCATTCGGCAGCATCTGCGTGAGCACGATGCGCGACGGCGGCATGCCCATCAGCCGCGCGGCGCTGACGAAGTCGGCCTCGCGCAGGCGCATGAACTCGGCGCGCACGAGGCGCGCCACGGTGGGCCAGGAGATGAGCGCGATCGCGCCGACGATCGAGCCCACCGAGGGCTTGACGATCAGCACGACGACGATGGCCAGCAGGAAGGGCGGCACCGTCTGCACCGCGTCGGTCAGGCGCATCAGGACGTCGTCGACCCAGCCGCCGCGGTAGCCGGCCACAGCCCCCACCGCGAGGCCCACGCTGAGCGCCGCGGCCGTGGCGGCGGCGCCGATCAGCAACGAGACGCGCGCCCCGTGCAGCAGCCCGGCCAGCAGGTCGCGGCCCAGGGCGTCGGTGCCCAGCGGGCGCAGCGGGTCGGTGCCGGGCCAGGTCATCGGCGCGCCCACCGTCACCCAAGGGCCCTCGGGGTAGATCAGCGGCCCGAGCAGCGCCATCGCCGCCACCAGCGCGAGCAGCGCTGCCCCGGCCATGAACGAGGCCGAGCGGGCGAGGCGTTGGCGCAGCGTTTGCATCTCCTCGGAACCCTCAGCGCAGGCGGATGCGCGGGTCCAGCCGCGTGTACAGCAGGTCCACGGCGAGGCTGACCGCCAGCACGAGCACCGAGCTCAGCAGCAGCACGCCCATGACCAGCGGCACGTCGCGCTTGAACACCGCCTCGAAAGCGAGCCGGCCGATGCCCGGCCAGCCGAAGATGGTCTCGACGATGACCGAGCCGCCGAGCAGCGAACTGACCTGCAGCCCGGCCATCGTGACGATGGGCAGCAATGCGTTGCGGCCGGCGTGGTGCCACACCACGCGCCAGGGTGCCAGACCTTTGCTGCGCGCCGTGCGCACGTGCTCCATCGGCAGCACCTCCAGCATGGCCGCGCGCATCAGCCGGGTGTAGATGGCCACGTAGAACAGGCCCAGCGTCGCCGTGGGCAGCACGAGGTGGCGGGCCAGGTCGACCATCCGCAGCCAGGCCGGGCTGTCGTCGTAGAGCGAGCTCATGCCCGCCATCGGCAGCCACTGCAGCTGCACCGAGAACACCAGGATCATCACGATGCCCACGAGGAAGCCGGGCGTGGCGTAGAACAGCAGCGCCAGCACCGAGATCACGCCGTCGAGCCAGCGCCGCGCCTGCAGCGCCGCGGCCATGCCAAGGCCCACGCCGAGCACCACCGCCAGGCCGATGGCGCTGAGCATCAGCAGCCCTGTGGCTGGCAGGCGCTCGGCGATGAGTTGCCACACGGGCGCGTCCATCGAGTGCGCCTGGCCCCAGTCCAGCGTGACCACTCGCTGCAGGTGCAGCAGCAGTTGCACCGGCAGGGGCCGGTCCAGCCCCAGCTCGCTGCGCAGTTGCTGGACGAAGGCCGGGTCCGAGGCCTGCGATTCGCCGGCGATGACGTCGGCCACGTCGCCGGGCGCCATGTGCAGCAGCAGGAACTGCAGCACGATGACGATGCCCAGGACCACGAGGGCCTGGGCCAGGCGACGCAGGACGTAGCGCAGGAGCGCCATCAGGGCAGTGGGCGGTGCAGGGCCGGGCGGCGGGTGCTGCGGGCCCTGGGCCGGGGGCTCAGTTGGGTGCCAGCCAGACGTCGGCGAAGCCGCCGTAGACGCCGTCGGCCAGTGTCGCGTGGTTGCGCACGCGCTTGTTGAAGACCGTGAACTGGTCGATCGCCACCAGCGGGATCACAGGCAGCTCGGTGGCGAGGATGCGCTGGATGGCGGCGAAGTGGCGCTTGCGCACCAGCGGGTCCTGGTTCACCGAGGCCTGCTCGAAGTACTGGTCCAGGTCGGCGTTGCGGAAGTGCGTACCGTTGGTGAAGGGCGTGCCGGGCACGATGTTCTTCGAGGAGTAGGCGCGCTCGATGCCGATGGACGGGTCCGACGCGTTCGTCAGCGCCGAGAGGTTGAGCGCCCAGTCGCGCCCGGTCCAGATGCGGCGCACCCAGGTGGCGAAGTCGGTGGAGCGGACGTCGGCGTCGATGCCGATCTGCGTGAACTGCTGGCGCACGTACTGCGCCACCTTCGGGTACTGGTCGCCAAAGGGCACGAAGTCGATCGTGAGCTTGAAGCGCTTGCCGTCGGCCCCGCGCTTGAGGCCGGCCTCGTCGAGCAGTTGCTCGGCCCGCGCCGGGTCGTAGGGGTACTGCGGCACGCTGTCGGTGTGGGCCTGGGTCAGCCCGTAGTGCACCGGCGAGGTCGCCACGCGGCCGAAGCCCATCCAGACGTTGTCGAGGATGAACTTGCGGTCGATCGCGTGCGCGAGCGCACGCCGCACCTCGGCGCGGCCGACGATCGGGTGCTGCATGTTGAACTCGGCGAACGAGACCGTGGAGTCGAAGTAGTAGCCGTCGGTCGTCAGCGCCAGGTGCGGCAGGCCGCCCAGGCGGCGCGCGTCCGAGGCCGCCACGGTGCTGTGGAAGACCATGTCGACGGCGCGCGACTCCACCGCGGCGCCGCGCGCCTGCGTGTCGGGGATGACGCGGAAGACGATGCGGTCGAGCAGGGGCTTGCCGGCCTCGAAGTAGTTCGGGTTGCGCACGAGCACGATGCTGTCGCCGCGCCGCCACTCGCTGAACATGAAGGGCCCGGTGCCCACCGGGCGGGTGTTGGCCGGGTTGCGGCGGATGTCGGTGTTGTCGTACAGGTGCGCCGGCAGGATGGTGGCCGTGGCCACCGGCAGCGCCGACATCAGCGCCGCGGCGGGCCGGCGCATCACCAACACCGCGGTGTGCGCGTCCGGCGTCTGCACCGACTCGACGTTGGCGAAGGTGGTGCGCACGAGGCCGTTGTTCGGCCCGAAGCCCTTCATGACCGAGAACGCGACGTCGGCCGAGGTGAAGTCGCGGCCGTCGTGCCACTTCACGCCCTTGCGCAGTTTGAAGGTGATCGTGCGGCCGTCGGACGCGACCGACCAGGACTCGGCCAGGTCGGGCTGCATGTTCATCTTCAGGTCGTACTTGACGAGCCCGTTGTAGATCTTGCCGGCGACGATCTTGACCTGCTGCGTGGTGTCGATGGCCGAGTTCAGGTGCGCCGGCTCGGTGGGCAGCGCGATCGTCAGCGTGCCGCCGCGCGCGGGGGCCTGGGCGTGGCCGGCCTGCAGGTGCAGCGCCGTCAGCGCCGCCAGCAGCAGCTTCATCGTCGTGCGCATCGAGGGGTCTCCTTCGCTCCGTGGGTGGTCCAGGAAAATGCTAGCACGCAGGGGGTGCTTGCGTACAATTCTGGGCCCCCTGGGAAACCCTTCCCTCGTAACGCCCCTGCTCCTGCCGGGGAATAGTATGCAAACTGCTCCGCAAGCTCCCGATCCCGTCGACCTCGACCACGTCGGCTTCATCGTCCCGGACCTGGACGCGGCGCGCGCGCTGTTCGAGGGCCTGGGCTTCGCGCTGACGACTCGCGCGGACCACACCCGGCGCGATGCCGAGGGCCGGGTCGTGCCCGCCGGCAGCTCGCAGCACTCGGTGATGTTCGGCACCGGCTACATCGAGCTGATGCAGATCACCGACCCGCAGGCCGGGCACCAGCTCACGCCGGCGATGCGCGAGCGTTTCGGGCTGCACGTGCTCGCGCTGGGCACCGGCGACGCCGCGGCCTGCCATGCAGCGCGGCAGCGCGCCGGGCTGGAGGTCGGCGCGGTGATGGACTGGTCACGCGCGGTGACCACGCCCGAGCGCTCGGGGCTGGCGCGCTTCCTGTATTTCGACACGCGCTGGAGCGCGGGCGATCCTTCCTACGTCTGCTGGGTCCACCACGCGACGCCCGAGCTCGTGCGCTCGCCCTCGCTGCTGCGTCATGCCAACGGCGCGACGGCCTTGCGCGGCCTGCGCTACGCCGGCCCGCGCGCCGCGCTGCGCGCCTGGGGCCGTCGCCTGGTCCAGGCGGGTGCTGTCGCCGCGGCAGGCTTCGACGGCACGGGGCGCCTCAGCCTCGGGCAGAGCTGGATCGAGCTCGTCCCCGACGAGGCGATGGTCCGCGTGCTGCCGGTCGGCCTGACGATCGCCTATCCCTCACTGGAGCCGCTGCGGGCCGCGGCGCAGCGGCTGGGGCTGGCGGCGGCCGCGCAGGGGGCTGGTGCCCTGAGCATCGGCCTCGGCCCGGGCTTCGGCCTGACGCTTCAGGCGGTGCAGGAGGCGCCCCCGCGCTGAGCGCTTATCGCGGGCTGCGGGCCTCGCGCCAAGGCCCGGCCGCTGCCGGTGGCCCAGCCTTCAACCCGCCTGCTGCGCCCACCAGGCGTCGACCACCTCGCCCAGCGTCGGCGTCCAGGTCTCGGGCTGGGTGCAGGCGTGCGCGAGCACGCGCTCGAACATCGCGATGCGCAGCGGCGCGCCCATCACCCAGGGCCGGACGCAGAAGTGCAGCAGCCGGGCCGACTGCCGGGCGTCGACGGCGAGCTGGTCCAGGGCCTTGACGAAGTGGTCCTCCATCATGTCCAGGTTGCACATGCGGTTGATCAGCACCGTCTGGTCGTCGAAGTCGGCCCACAGCGGCGTGGCCACCAGGTGCCCCGGCGTGCTCATGCGGTAGGGCTGCTCGTCGTTGGCCCAGTCGCTGAGGTACTCCACGCCGGCCTCGCCCAGCAGCTGCGGGGTGCGGGTGGACTCGCTGTAGTCGGCGCCGAACCAGCCGCGGGTGGCGATGCCGCAGTCTCGTAGTCGCTCCAGGGTCTGCGCGATGTAGTCGCGTTCCTCCGGCAGGCCCATGGCGCTGGTCTGCGGGCGCGTGACGCTCAGGCCGTGGGCGACGAACTCGGCGCCGTCGGCGCGCAGCACGTCGACGAGGCCGGGGTAGTCCTCGGCCGTCAGCGCGTCGATCGCCACCGTCGGCCGGATGCCGTGCCGGCGCAGCGCGTCCAGCAGGCGGAAGATGCCCACGCGGTGGCCGTACTCGCGCGTGGAGACGCGCGAGATGTTCGGGAACTCGCGCGCCAGCCCGCCGCCGACGCTGCGCACTTGCGGCCAGCCCGGCGGCAGCGGGTCTTCGTAGGACTCGAGCACGATCAACGGCACGACCGCGAGTTGTCGAGCGCCGGGCCAGCGCAGGGGCGTGCGCGCGGGCCAGGGCTGCCAAGGCAGGTGCGGGTGGTCGGAGCCCGGGCGGCGCTGCGCTGGCCAGGGGCCGCCGTCCACCGGCGTGGTCGCCAGGGCGGGGGGAGTGACGCCGGGCGGTGCGTGAGACGGCTCGGGCGCAGACGCCGACCCCGTCGTCAGCGCCTTTGCGAGCGATGGCGCGGTCGAGGATGCAGCGAGCTGCGACGTGCGTTGCGATCCGTCGGGCACCGGCGCGCGCACCGCGGTG
>CAIRBF010000497.1 GCA_903876715.1 uncultured beta proteobacterium | reverse complement strand
GCGAGGTCAGGCCCTCCTTCAGCAGCCAGCGCACGGCGCGCTCGCTGGCGGGGCGCTTGACCTTGTGCTCGACGATGCGCCGACCGATGTCTACCAGGTGGCCGTACTGCACCCCGCTCGGGCAGGTGGTCTCGCAGTTGCGGCAGGTCAGGCAGCGGTCCAGGTGCTGCTGCGTCTTGCGCGTCACGGGCGCGCCCTCCAGCACCTGCTTCATCAGGTAGATGCGCCCGCGCGGGCCGTCGAGCTCGTCGCCGAGCAGCTGGTAGGTCGGGCAGGTGGCGGTGCAGAAGCCGCAGTGCACGCACTTGCGCAGGATGGCCTCGGCTTCGGCGCCGTCGCGCGTGCCTTGGAACTCAGGGGCGAGGGTGGTCTGCATGCGTGAGGGTTCCAGCGTTCGGGCGCTCGGGGTCCGGGTGGGCCGGCGTCAGGCGAGCTCGTACTCGAGCACCCAGTAGTGCGCGAGCGGGTGACCGATCTCGTTCCAGCGCGCCAGGCGGGCGCGTGGGCCCAAAAGCGCGCGGGCCTGCTCGAAGGTGGGGAAGTTCTTCAGCACCTCGTGCACGCTGCCGTCGTCGAGCGTGCGCCGCTGGTAGGTGTTGCCCTCGGCGTCGCGGCGGTCGATCGGGGTGCTGCTCGCAGGCACGAAACTGTTGTCGAGGAAGACCACGCGCGCGCCCGGCGCCAGGTGCGCGTGCAGCGCCTGGAGCCAGGGGCCGAGCCGGCGCAGCGGCACATGGCTCCACCAGAAGCCGGCGAAGGCGGCGTCGAAGCGGCAGTGTGCGTCCAGGCCGTCGAAGGCATAGGCGTCCATGATGGCGAAGCGCACGCACGCGGGCAGCGCCTTGGCGCGGGCCACGTCGAGGGTCTCGTCGTTCAGGTCGGTGGCCAGCCAGGCGCGTGACGACCGTGCCGCGTGCGGCAGCCACCAGCCGGTGCCGCTGGCGACCTCGAGCACGTCGCGGCCGGCAAAGCGCGGCCCCAGCCAGGCCTCGAGCGCGCGCAGCTCGGTCTGGCGCTCGGGCTTGTGAAAGACGCGTTCGTATACCGCGGCGCGTTGCGCGTAGTAGGCCTGCATCGACTGCACGACGTCGGCCATACTCACAGCCCCGGGATCAGCCGCCCGCGGTTGAACAGGCTGTCGGGGTCGAAGGTGCGCTTGAGCCCGCGGTGGATGCGCTCCAGCGGCGCGGCCAGCGGCGCGAACACGCCGCCCTCGATGGCTGCGCGGTCGCGCGCAAGGAAGGCCGTGGCATGGCCGCCAGCCGCGGTCGCGGCGGCGCGCACCTCGCGCGTCGGCGCCTGGCTGACAAACCAGCGCTGCGCGCCGCCCCACTCCAACAGCAGCGTGCCGGGCAGCGCCAGCGGCGGCGCCACCTGCGGCAGCGCCAGGCGCCACAGCGTTGCGCCCGCGGCCACCTGCTGCCGTGCCCGCGCGAACCAGGCATCGGTCTGGTCGCGCAGGCCGTCCCAGAAGGCGTCGGCCTGGGCCTGATCCACCGCCTCGCCGCCGAGCTGTCGCGTGGCGGCCTGCACCGCGGCCTGTGCGCCAGCCAGGCGCAGGTGCAGCACGCCATCGCACCAGGCGCTGGCGTTCAGCGGCAGCGGCTGCCCGCCCCAGGCGTTCAGGCGTCGCAGCCCCTCGCCCTCGTCGCAGGCGAAGCGCAGCGTGGCGCGCGCCACCGGCTGCGGCAGCACCTTCAGCGAGACCTCGCAGATCACGCCCAGGATGCCCATCGAGCCCGCGAGCAGGCGCGAGACGTCATAGCCGGCCACGTTCTTCATCACCTGGCCGCCGAAGCTCAGCAGCTCACCCCGGCCGTCGAGCAGCGTCGCGCCGAGCACGTAGTCGCGCACGCCGCCCACGGCCGCGCGCGCCGGCCCGGCCAGCCCGGCGGCGACCATGCCGCCCACGGTGCCGGCTGGCGCGAAGCGCGGCGGCTCGAAGGGCAGGCACTGGCCGCGCTCGGCGAGCGCGGCCTCCAGCT
>CAIRBF010000496.1 GCA_903876715.1 uncultured beta proteobacterium | reverse complement strand
CCGGTCTTTTTGAGCGACATGACCGATGCGGGCGTGTTGTTGTAGACCACCATCACAGCCACAGGCTTGTTGGGTGCGTCTGGGTTGTTGGCGTGGAACTCCATGAGCGACGCCAGATCAGCAAAGCCCATGTCGTAGGTGCCCGAGGCCACGCGCGTGACGGTGCCGCCCGAGCCGTTGCCCGCATCGATGGTCACGTCCAGGCCGGCGGCCTTGTAGTAACCCTTGGCAGTCGAGGCCAGGAACAGCGCGGCCGGGCCTTCGAAGCGCCAGTCCAGCTGGAACTTGATGGGCGTCTGCGCGAAAGCCGCGCCGCTGAAGACGGTGGTGGCGCAAGCGGCAGCCAGCAGGCCGCGGCGGGTCACGTGAACAGGTTTCATGGCGGGAACTCCAAGGGGAAAGTGGAAAAGCCTTGGTCGATTGTGCAAGGAGCGTGCGCGGTTTCGGCTCAAGGCCTGCACCTTTGCGGCGCAACCGACCCCCGGGGTTTCCCGGATATGGCACGGTATTGGGGCATGAATGCCCTGTATCGGTGCGGCCGCGTGCGGGCGTTGCGAGCGCTCCCAGGGCGGGGCTGTGCCCAGCCCGACCCCCTCGGGGATCAACAAGACTTGGGACGGCCCGGCGTCTTCTTGAAACGCCCAGCCACGCATGCTGCCGCAGCCTGCACCTACCATACGGACACCCGACGCGGCGTGAACCCCCGGCCGCACGGACCCACAGGACCCGCCCATGAGCAACATCTACGACCGAGACCTGGACAAGAACCCCGCCAATTTCGTTGCGCTGTCGCCCGTCAGCTTCGTCGAGCGCAGCGCCGAGGTCTTCGGCGACCTGCCGGCCGTCGTGCACGGTCAGCGTCGCCAGACCTGGGCGCAGACACGCGAGCGCTCGGCACGGCTGGCCGCTGCGCTGCGCGCCCTGGGCGTGGGCCGCGGCAGCACCGTCAGCACCATGCTCGCCAACACGCCGGAGATGGTGGAGGCCCATTACGCCGTTCCGGCCTTGAACGCGGTGCTGAACACGCTCAACACGCGGTTGGACGCGCGCCTGCTGGCCTGGCAGATGAACCACTGCGAGGCCAGCGTGCTGTTGACCGACCGCGAGTTCGCGCCGGTGATGGCGCAGGCGCTGCAGATCCTGCGCGGCGAGCACGGGCGCGATGTCGTGGTCATCGACGTCTGCGACAGCGAGTACACCGGCCCCGGCGACCACCTGGGCACGCACGAGTACGAGACGCTGCTGGCCGCTCACGCGCCCCTTGACCGGCTCGAGGGGCCCGCCGACGAATGGGACGCGATCGCCGTCAGTTACACCAGCGGCACCACCGGCGATCCCAAGGGCGTGGTCACGCACCACCGTGGCGCCTACCTGAACGCGGTGTCCAACGCCACCACCTGGACGATGCCGCACTTCCCGATCTACCTGTGGACGCTGCCGCTGTTCCACTGCAACGGCTGGTGCTTCCCATGGACCGTGGCCATGCTCGGCGGCACGCACGTGTGCCTGCGCCGTGTCGAGGCCAAGGCGATCCTGGACGCGATGCGCGAGCACGGCGTCACGCACTATTGCGCCGCGCCCATCGTCCACAACCTCATCATCAATGCCCCGGCGGAACTGCGCGCGGGCGTCCCGCCCGGGGTGCGCGGCATGGTCGCGGGCGCGGCGCCTCCGGCAGCCATGATCGAAGGCATGGCGCGCATCGGCTTCGACATCACCCATGTCTACGGCCTGACCGAGGTCTACGGCCCGGCGGCGGTGGCGGTCAAACGCCCGGACTGGGCGCAGCAGTCCCTGTCGGAGCAGGCCCGGCTGAACGGCCGTCAGGGCGTGCGCTACGCGCTGCAGGAGGGCATGACCGTGCTCGACTCGGAATCGATGCAGCCCACGCCGGCGGACGGGCAGACCATGGGTGAGATCTTCTTCCGCGGCAACATCGTCATGAAAGGCTACCTGAAGAACCCGTCGGCGACCCGCAAGTCCTTTGCCGGCGGCTGGTTCCACACCGGTGACCTGGCAGTGAAAGAGGGCGACCGCTACGTCAAGATCCGCGACCGCAGCAAGGACATCATCATCTCAGGCGGTGAGAACATCAGCTCGATCGAGGTCGAGGATGCGCTGTACCGCCATCCCGCCGTGCTGGCCTGCGCGGTGGTGGCCCGGCCCGACCCGAAGTGGGGCGAGACGCCGCTGGCCTACGTGGAGACCAAGCCCGACGCGCAGGTCACGGCCGAGGAGCTGGTCGCCCACTGTCGCGGCCTGCTCGCGGGCTACAAGGTGCCGCGCGAAATTCGCTTCGAGCCCATCCCGAAGACGAGCACGGGCAAGATCCAGAAGTTCCAACTGCGCGAGCGCGCGAAGAGCGCCTCGGCGATCGAGTAGTCTTGCAACCTTTGGCGGCAGATCTGCAGCCCCCGGGCTGAGCCGCTGTATTGAGCAGGAGACCACGATGGACCTGACCTCCCCGACACTCCCCGCCCCGGCGGCCGCCCTGGCCCCGCCGCTCGTGCAGCGCGAGCGCGACGCGCGCGGGGTCGTGCGCCTGACGCTGAACCGGCCGCAGGCCTTCAACGCCCTGTCCGAGGCGATGCTCGACGCGCTGCAGGCGGAGCTCGACGCCGTGGCCGCCGATACCGGCGCGCGCGTGGTCGTGATCACGGCCGCTGGCAAGGCCTTCTGTGCCGGGCACGACCTGAAGGAGATGCGCTCGCAGCCCTCGCAGGGCTACTACGAGCGGCTGTTCGCCCAGTGCGGACGCATGATGATGACGATCCAGCGCCTGCCCGTGCCGGTGATCGCGCGCGTGCACGGCATCGCCACCGCGGCCGGCTGTCAGCTCGTGGCGATGTGCGACCTGGCTGTGACTGCGCGCGAGGCGCGCTTTGCGGTCAGCGGCGTCAACCTCGGCTTGTTCTGCTCCACGCCCAGCGTCGCGCTGAGCCGCAATCTGCCCCGCAAGCAGGCCTTCGAGATGCTGGTCACCGGCGCCTTCATCGGTGCCGAGGAAGCGCGCGCGCGGGGCCTGGTCAACCGCGTCGTGGATGCGGCCGATCTCGACGCCGAGGTCGAGGCGCTGGTGGCCAGCATCGTGGCCAAGCCGCGCGCGGCCATCGCCATGGGCAAGGGTCTGTTCTACCGTCAGCTCGAGACCGGCATCGAGCAGGCCTACGCCGACGCCAGCGAGACCATGGCCTGCAACATGATGGAGCCTTCCGCGTTGGAGGGCGTGCAGGCCTTCATCGACAAGCGTGAACCCGACTGGACCGGCGCGCGCTGAGGCCGCGGCGGCGACGCCGGCCGCCGCGCTCTTCGCCCAGGGCTTGGCGCTGCACCAGCGCGGCGAGCTGGCGCAGGCGGGCGCGCTGTACCGGCAGGTGCTGCAGGTCGAGCCGCGGCACGTCGATGCGCTGCACCTGCTGGGCGTCGTCGCGGCACAGACCGGCAACCCCCTGGCTGCGGCCGAACTGATGGGCCGGGCCCTGGAGCTCGACCCGCACCACCCCGCGATCCTGGCCAACCGAGGCAACGCGCTGGAGGACCTGCAGCGGCTCGAAGAAGCGTTGCAGGCCTTTCGTCGGGCCTACGCGCTGGCGCCGGACCAGGACTACCTGCTCGGCATGGTGCTGCGCGTGCAGCAGCACCTGTCGCTGTGGGAGGGGTGGGACGAAGGCTTGCAGGCCTTGCGCCAGGCGCTGCTGTCCGGGCGCAAGGCGGCCATGCCCTTCGAGGTGCTGTCGATGGTGGACGATCCCGTGCTGCACCGCCGTTGCAGCCAGATCTACACCCAGGACCGCTTCCCGCCGGACGACACGCTCGGTCCGCTGGCGCCGCGGCGGTCGCGTGGGTCGTCGGACCGCATCCACGTGGCCTATTTTTCTTCGGATTTCTTCAGCCACGCCACGCTGCACCTGATGCTGGAGATGCTCGAGCGGCACGACCGCGGGCGCTTCGAGCTGACGGCGTTTTCGTTCGGGCCCGCGCGCGCGGACGACTGGCGCGCCCGTGCGGCGGGCGCCGTCGACCGCTTCATCGACGTCCACGAGCGCACCGACCGCGAGATCGCCACCATGGCCCGGCAGTTGCGCGTGGACATCGGCATCGACCTGAAGGGCCACACGAACAACGCGCGCGCCGGGATCTTCTCATTCCGCACGGCGCCGCTGCAGGTGAACTTCCTCGGCTACCCGGGCACGCCAGGCAGCCCGCTGATCGACTACCACATCGCCGATCACGTCATCATCCCCGACGCGAGCCTGGAGAACTACGACGAGAAGATCGTTCGCCTGCCCGGCTGCTACCAGCCCAACCTGGCCCGGCGCGAGCCCTCCGATCGTCGCACCGACCGCGCCGGCCACGGGCTGCCGGCCCAGGGCTTCGTCTTCGCCTCCTTCAACGCCAACTACAAGATCAACCCCGAGGTCTACGACCGCTGGATGCGCGTCCTGCAACGGGTGCCCGGCAGCGTGCTGTGGCTGCTGGTGGCCAACGGCAGCGCCGAGCACCACCTGCGCGAGAGCGCGCGCCAGCGCGGCGTCCCATCTTCACGCCTGGTCTTCGCGCGCAGTTTGCCGGTGGAGCAGCACCTGGAGCGCATGCGGCTGGCCGACCTGATGCTGGACTGCCACCCCTATGGCGCGGGAACCACCGCGAGCGACGCGTTACGCATGGGCGTGCCGGTTCTGACCCGTCCTGGGCTGTCGTTTGCCAGCCGTCTGGCCGCGAGCCTGCTGCGGACTGTGGGGCTGGACGAGCTGGTCGTGGCCACGCCGCAGGACTACGAGGACCAGGCCGTCGCCTTGGCCCTGGCCCCTGCCGCGCTGGCGCCGATCAGGCGCCGCCTGGTCGAGGGGATCGCCCGCGCCGGCGTCTTCGACCCGGCTTTGTACGCGCGGCGCATCGAGGCCGCCTACATCGCGATGTTCGAGCGCCAGCAGCGGGGGCTCGCGCCGGCGCATCTGGACGTGGTGGAGTGGGTGCAAGGCGGCGCCCCCGTGGCGGGCGCGCGCGCCTACGGCAGCATCGAGGCCGACCCGGCCCAGGGCATCGAGGCTCTGCTCGCGGCTGCGTCGCAGTCCTACCGCGACGGACATGCGGACCGCGCCGCAGGCTTGCTGGAGATCGCGACGCGTCGCGCGCCCGGGCACGCCGCGGAGCGCAGCCGTCTGGGTGCCGCGCTGCTGGCGCTCGGGCGGCACGACCATGCGATCGCCAGCCTTCGGGCCGCGGTCGCGCTGGCGCCGGGCAACGCCGAGTTCCACAACAATCTCGGGGTTGCGCTCCACGCACGCGACCGGGCCTTGGAGGCGCGCGACTGTTTCGACCGTGCGCTGGCGCTGCACCCGGAGTACGCGGCTGCGCGGCGCAACCGCCAGGCTGTGGTCCACGCCCTTCACGGGTTCGGCTGAACACGGGCGCCGCGCGTCTTCAGGAACTGGTCGCCGTCTGCAGTACGCCGATCAGGGCTTGGCAGGTGCCACGGTTGGGCGGCAGATGTCGCTGCCGTCGGCTGGCAGCGGCTGCTCGCGCAGCCGCCTGATCGGCGTCGTCACGAGGGAGCCGATGAAGCCGGCTGCGGCGCCGAGCGCCGAGCCGGGGCTGACGCTGATCTTCGGGTCGGTGAGGTGGCCGCCGACCTCCACGGGCACTGGCAGTG
>CAIRBF010000495.1 GCA_903876715.1 uncultured beta proteobacterium | reverse complement strand
CCGAAGGCGTACTCACCCTCGATCTTCAACGTGGCACTGCGGATACCGGCGACGTCGCCCTCGGTCTCCTCCATCACCTCGGCCTTGTAGCCCTTGCGCTCGCAGTACTTCAGGTACTGGCGCAGCAGCATCTGCGCCCAGTCGCAGGCCTCGGTGCCGCCGGCGCCGGCCTGGATGTCGACGAAGCAGTTGCCCGGGTCGGCAGGGTTGGAGAACATGCGCCGGAACTCGAGCTCCTCGACCGTGGCGCGCAGGCCCTCGGCGTCGGCGCGGATCGCAACCAGACCGTCGAAGTCCTCGTCGGCCTTCGACATCTCGTAGAGCTCGGCGTTGTCGTCGAGGTTGCTGGTGAGGTGGTCGATGGTCTCGACCACGGTCTCGAGTGTCTTCTTCTCGCGCCCGAGCTCCTGAGCCCGCTTGGGCTCGTTCCAGACCGCCGGGTTCTCGAGCGCGGCGTTGACTTCGTTCAACCGCAGGGATTTGCGGTCGTAGTCAAAGATACCCCCGGAGCTGCCCGGTACGCGCCTTCAGATCGGCGAGCAGCGTGCCGATGGCGTTGATGTGTTCGATGTCCATGCCAGTGATTTTCTCACGCGGCCCCGGGACGGGCCGGCGTGTGGCTGCATACGCCGGTGATTCAGTCAGCGAGCGAGGAAGTCCGCGAGCAGCCCGGCCAAGGCCTCGGGCTGGTCGTGGTGCAGCATGTGGCCACAGGCCGGCAGGCTGTGACGTTCGACCTGTCGCACCACCGACAGGCGCTCGTGGAATTCGGCCTTGCTGTAGCGCGTGCCCCACCAGCGGGGCACCTCCGTGTCCTCGCCCTCGACCCAGAGCACCGGGGCGGCGATGCACTTCCAGACCTCGAGATGCTCCTCGACACGGTACAGCACAGGGTTGATGCGCTTGTGCGCGGCGTCGCCGAGGATGTGCCAGCGTCCGGCCGCGTCGGGTCGCGCCCAGCGTGTGGCCAGCCAGGCGGCCTTGTGCGGATCGAGCCGGGGGTTGGTCTTCATCAGCCGCTGCGCCACCGCGGCCGCGTCGTCGTAGTCACGCAGGGACGATCCGCCCTTGAGCTCGTCCAGCCACTGCGCCAGCCGTCCGGGCCACTGCTGCGGCTGTGTCCGGGGCATGCCCCAGCCTTCGAGGTTGACCACCCGCCGCACGCGTGCAGGCCGGGCACCGGCGTAGGCCATCGCGACGTTGCCGCCCATGCTGTGGCCCACGAGATCGATGGGTGCGTCCGGGCTCAGCGCATCCAGCAGGGCGTCGAGATCGCCCAGGTAGTCCGGGAACCAGTAGCTGTCGCAGGGCGTGGGCGCGGCCGTGAGGCCGAAGCCGCGCCAGTCGGGGGCGGCGACTCGGCGCGCCCGACCTTCGATCTGGTCGAGCGCGTCGACGACGAACTGGAACGAGGCGCCGACATCCATCCAGCCGTGCAGCAGCACGAGCAGGGGCTTGTCACGGGCGTCGGTGGCGAAGTCGTCCCAGGCGTGGACGTGGTAGCTCAAGCCGCGCACGGGCAGGAATTGGGCGCGCGCGCTGCGGCGCGTCGGATAGGCGGTCGTCATGCCAGGACTGTAAGGCGACGGCCAGGCGACCGGCCGCCATGGCCCCGTCGTGCAGACCTCTCACGCGGCCATGAGGGCGGCCACCGACTGTGGTTTGAGCGGGATGGGCAGGTCGGTCTTGGCCAGCATGGCGACGACACCGAGCCCGGGCCGCGAGGTGTCACGCCGCACGGGCCGGGGTAGCGGCTGGCGCTGGCGGTTGGTGATGGCGGCGACGATCGGCGAGGTGATGGTCACCCCGCGCTTGATCACGATGCCGGTTTCGCCCGAGGCCAGCGCGACATAGCTGCCGGGCGGGTACAGGCCGAGTTCCTTGACCAGCGCCGCGACGAACACGTTGTCGGGGTCGCTCATGTAGATCTTGCGGATGGCCTGGTCGGCCGGTATGGGCTCGCGACCGGCGCGCGCGCCCAGCTTGGCGGCGTAGATGTCGGCGCTGCGGACCAGTGAGGCCAACTCGCAGACGTCGCGCAGCCGGCGCGGGTAACCGCTGCCGTCGGGCCGCTCGTGGTGCTCCTCCACCGCGCGCAGCCACATCGGGTCGGTGACCTCGCTGGCCTCCAGGATCTCCCGGCTGCGCATCGGGTGGGTGTCGATCTCGTGCCGCTGCTCGGCCGTGGGCGGCAGGGTCGAACCTGCGAGCACGCCTTGCAGTTCCAGCATCGACAGGTTCATCGTCAGCGCCGTCTTGATCGCCAGGTTGCAGTCGCTGAGGGTCCAGTTCAGGCGCGTGGCGATCAGCAGGCTGATGACCGCGGCGTGCATCGCATGGTGGACGCCGTACTCGAGCCGGGGGGTGCCTTCCTGGCGCAGCATCTGGAAGATCGCGAGGTCCTTGTCGCGCTGGATCAGTACCTCCAGCGGCTGCGTGGCGGACTCCAGCCGGGAGCGGAAGGTGACGGGCGAGGTGTCGCGCATCGCCTCCAGCATCTGCTTGCGTTGTTCTTCCCAGATCGTCGGCAGCATGGAGGCCGGCGCGCGCCGCACGATGTCGGCCGGGTCTGCGAGATCGTCCAGGTTGATCAGGACACCGCGGTCCAGCAGGGCCTCGAACTGGTCCTCGCTGTCGATGCACTTGCCCCGTGCCAGCAACAGGGAGCGGTTGTTGTTGTAGACGTTGAACGGCAGCGGGACGCCCACCGCGACGCGGTGCTTCACCGTGGACAGTGGTGCGAACTGCATGATGAGAGGCGTCGGGTAGTGAGGGGCATGGCGGATGTTTCGGGTATCGGCCGCTGCGCCGTGGACTTGAGGCCCGCCGCGTCCGCGCCGGCTTGATCCAGAATGCCGCATGAGTGATTCCAAGACCCCCCACGTCCTGCGGCCCGCCGCCCGCGCCGATTTGCCTGCGATCGTCGGGCTGATCGGCGAACTGGCGGAATTCGAGAAGCTGAGCCATCTGGTGGAGGTCCGTCCGGACACGCTCGAGCCGCATCTGTTCGGCCCGCGTCCGGTGGCCGAGGCCGTTGTCGCCGAGGTGGGCGGGCAGGTCGTCGGGTTCGCGCTGTTCTTCACCAATTTCTCCACCTTCCTCGCCCGTCCGGGGCTGTACCTGGAAGATCTCTACGTGCAGCCGGCCCACCGGGGCCGCGGCCTGGGCAAGGCCCTGCTGGAGCACCTGGGCGCCCTGGCCGTCGAGCGCGGCTGCGGCCGCTTCGAGTGGAGCGTGCTGGACTGGAACGCCAACGCCATCGCCTTCTACGAGAAGATGGGCGCCACCGTGATGCCCGACTGGCGCATTTGCCGCGTCACGGGCGAGGCGCTGGCGAAGTTCGGGTCGGGGCAGTCCTCTTGACCACCGTGTCCGTGCGCGGCTCCTTCGTGGTCTGCGGCGAGGCGCTGGTCGACCTCATCCAGCGCCCGGACGGTCTGCTCGACCCGAGGTTGGGCGGCTCGCCGTGGAATCTTGCACGGGCACTGGGCCGCCTGGGCTGCGCCGTACGCTATCGCAGCCCCTTGTCGCTGGACGGCTGGGGCCGCCAGCTGGCCGCGGCACTGGATGACAGTCAGGTGGTTCGCACGGGCGGGAGCAGCGCCCGGCCGACCAGCCTTGCGGTGGTCAAGGTCGACGCCACCGGGCAGCCCGACTACGCTTTCTACCGGGAGGGCGTGGCCGACCGCGAACTGGCGCCGGCCGATGTCCTGCGCGAAGGGCTGGCCGGCGCTTCGGTGTTCCACGTGGGCTCGCTGGCGCTGATGCCCCCCGACGGGACGGCCTGGCGCGACCTGCTCGCGGCGCTGCCGTCCCGCTCGATCTGCACCAGCATCGACGCGAACATGCGCCCGATGGTGGCTTCCGACCGTGCGGCTTACGCGGCGCTGGTGGGACGCACGCTTGGCCTGGCCCGTGTGGTCAAGGTCAGCGACGAGGATCTGCGCGCCCTCGGGCACCAGGGCGGCCCCCTGGAGGCGGCACGCGGCCTGCTCGGCGCAGTGACGCAGGTGGTCGTGCTGACGCTGGGACAGGAGGGCGCGTGGTGCCTGACACGTGAGGGCGAGTGCTTCCAGCCCGCGCCCCGGGTGAGCGTGGTCGACACGGTCGGCGCTGGGGACTGCTTCTACGCTGGCTTCCTCGCGGCGCTGGACGAACGAGGCGGCCTGGTCCCGGGCGTTGCGACCCCGCCGCCGGCCGCCGCGCTGGCCGAGGCCCTGGCCTTCGCGAGCCGCTGCGCCGCCCATGACCTGCAGTGCGCCGGCTGCGAGCCGCCGTGGCGGCACGAGCTCTGAGGCGCGGACCCGGGACCGATCGCCCAGGCCGCCAGGGTTTCCTCCCCGCCAAGCCCCGTCCGGCTCAGGAGATGCGCGCGATGCCTGCTGTCGATCAAGACCAAACCGTCGACCGCCACGCCGCATTGCACGCCGCCTTCCGCTGGCGGGTGCCAGCACGGTTCAACATCGCCCAAGCCTGCTGCGCGCGTTGGGCGCGTGCCACCCCGGACGCGGTGGCCGTGCGCTGGGAGCACGAGGACGGGCCCGCGGCGGCCTTCACCTACGGCGAACTGCAGCAGCAGGCCGACCGGCTCTCCCACCTGTTGCGGCGCCGCGGCGTGGGACGTGGCGACCGTGTGGCGATCGTCATGCCGCAGCGTTTCGAGACCGCGGTGGCACACATGGCGGTCTACCAGCTCGGCGCGGTGGCCATGCCCTTGTCGATGCTGTTCGGCCCGGAGGCGCTGGAGTACCGCCTGCGCCACAGCGAAACCGGCGTGGCCATCGTCGACGAGAGCGCGATCGCCAACCTGCGCGCGGTTCGTGCCGCCGTGCCGGGGCTGCATACCGTGGTGGCAGTGGGCCAGGCCGAGGGCCTGGGCGACGTCGACTGGACGACCGCGCTGCAGGCCGAGCGCGCGCGCTTCACCGCCGTGCAGACGAAGGCCGACGACGCGGCCGTGCTGATCTACACCAGCGGCACGACCGGTCCGCCCAAGGGGGCGCTGATTCCGCACCGCGCGCTCATCGGCAATCTGACCGGCTTCGTCTGCAGCCAGAACTGGTTCGGCTACGGTGAGCCGGGGGAGCCGGGCCAGGTCGCCGGGACCGGCGCGGGCTCGGCGGCGGTGTTCTGGTCGCCCGCCGACTGGGCCTGGACCGGTGGCCTGATGGACGCGCTGTTGCCGGCCTTGTATTTCGGGCGCGAGATCGTGGCCTTCCAAGGCCGCTTCGCGCCGCAGCGGGCCTTCGAGCTGCTGCAGCGCCACCGAGTGACGCACACCTTCCTGTTCCCGACGGCGCTCAAGGCGATGATGAAGGCCGAGCCGGCCCCGCGTGAGCGCTACGCGCTCCACTTGCGGGCCGTCATGAGCGCCGGCGAGTCCGTGGGAGATGCCGTCTTCGCCTGGTGCCGCGATGCGCTGGGCGTGACCGTGAACGAGATGTTCGGCCAGACCGAGATCAACTACATCGTCGGCAACTGCACGCGCACGCTGGACGCGCAGGGTCGTCAGGCGCCGGGCTGGCCGGCTCGGCCGGGGAGCATGGGCCGGGCCTACCCCGGGCACCGCGTCGCGGTGATCGACGACGCAGGCCGGGAGTGTCCGCGCGGCACTCCCGGCGACGTGGCGGTGCATCGGCTGGACGTCCACGGCAATCCGGACCCGGTGTTCTTCCTGGGCTACTGGCGCAACGAGGTCGCCACGCATGCCAAGTACACCGGCGATCCGGCGGCGAGCTGGTGCCGCACCGGCGACATGGCGGTGATGGACGAGGACGGCTACCTCTGGTACCAGGGGCGCAGCGACGACATGTTCAAGGCCGCGGGCTACCGCATCGGCCCGAGCGAGATCGAGAATTGCCTGGTCAGGCACCCGGCGGTGGCCAATTCGGCTGTCGTGCCCAAGCCCGATGTCGAGCGTGGCGCGGTTGTCAAGGCCTATGTCGTGCTGGCGCCCGGGGTCACGGGCGATGCGGCGCTGGTGGCGGTGCTGCAGGAGCACGTGCGCGGTCTGCTCGCGCCCTATGAGTACCCGAAGGAGATCGAGTTCATCGACGCGCTGCCGATGACGACCACTGGCAAGGTGCAGCGGCGCGTGCTGCGGCTGCGCGAGGAGGAGAGGGCGCGCGAGCGCTCCTGACCGGCGCCTCAGGACCCCGAGGGCGCCACTCGGCGCGGTCGCATCAGCGTGCTCTTGCCGAACAGGCTCTCGACCAGATCGACGACCAGATGCGCGGTCTGGTTGCGCACGTCCAGCGCGGGGTTCAGCTCGACCAGGTCCAGGCTGCCGAGGCGACCGGTGTCGGCGATCATCTCCATGCACAGTTGGGCTTCGCGCCAGGTCGGCCCACCGGGCACGGCGGTGGCCACGGCCGGGGCGATGCCCGGGTCGAGGAAGTCGACGTCCAGGCTCAGGTGCAGGTGCGTGTGCTCGTCCAGCCCAGCGAGTGCCTGCTCCATGGTCGCGCGCATGCCGTGCTCGTCGATGTGACGCATGTCGTACACGTCGAGCCCGGCGGCATGCACCAGCCGCCGCTCGCCCTCGTCCACGCTGCGGATGCCGACCTGCCGAAGGTCGGCCGCGCGCAGCGCCGGCCCCGGCCTGGCCAGCGCCGTCAGCGCGGCCGGGCCCTGCCCGCACAGCACCGCCACGGGCATGCCGTGCAGGTGGCCGCTGGGCGTGGTGCGGGCGGTGTTGAAGTCGGCGTGGGCGTCGAGCCAGAGCACCCGCAGCGCCTGCCCCCGTTCCCGGCAGTGGCGAGCGACCGCGCTGACCGAACCGATGGCCAGGCTGTGATCGCCACCCATCAGCACCGGCAGGCGGTCGAGCGCGAGTTCGGCGGCCACGGCCTCATGGACGGCCCGGCACCACGCAGCGACCTCGTCCAGGTGCCGGTGCCCATCGGTGGCTGCGGCCTGCGGGTTCGGCGGGCCGGTCAGGTTGCCACGGTCCACGACCTCGGCCACGCGCTCACGGCGGCGTTCGAGGGCCTGCGCCAGCCCGGCGATGCGCAGCGCGTCCGGGCCGAGGCGCGCGCCGATCGAGCCCGCCCCGACGTCGGTGGGGGCGCCGATCAGGCTGATCTCGACGCGGGGCATGGGACAGGTGCAAACGGCGTTTCGGCCCACCGGAAATGCAAGAGGGACCCCAGGGTCCCTCTTGGCGCCAGCAGAGCCAGGGTTTACCGGGTTCCAGTGTCGGCCTTGCGTTCGCTGGCGGTCTTGCTCGAGATCACGGGCTTGCCGCGCAGCTGGTTCAGCGCCTGCTGCAGCGGGAAATCCTCGGCGCTGCCGAACTCGGGCAGGGGCTTCAGGGCCTCGCGCTGCCGGGCCAACTGCTCCTCGGCCTTCTTGCGCTCCTCGGCTCGCGCCTTGTCACGGGCCGGGTCGCGGCCCTCCTTGTCGGCACTGCCGTCGGACAGGTGCTTTTCCAGGTCGGCTTCACGCGTGCGCAGCGCCGAGAACACGTTGCCGTCGGCCGTCTCGTCGAGCCAGACGTCAGGGACGATGCCCTTGGCCTGGATAGAGCGGCCGCTGGGCGTGTAGTAACGGGCCGTGGTGATCTTCAGCGCCGTGTCGGCGCTGAGTTGGCGCACCGTCTGCACCGAGCCCTTGCCGAAGGTCTGCGAGCCCATGATCGTGGCGCGCTTGTGGTCCTGCAGGGCGCCGGCGACGATCTCGCTCGCCGAAGCCGAGCCCTCGTTCACCAGCACCACCAGGGGCACGTTCTTCAGCGCGGCCGGCAGCCGGCGCAGCGGGTCGCCACCCCCGCGGCGGGCGTAGAACTCGGGCGCGGCCTTGAACACGGCCCGGGAGTCCGCGAGCTGGCCGTTGGTCGACACCACGGTGACGTTCTCCGGCAGGAAGGCGGCACTGACGGCCACCGCGCCGTCGAGCAGACCGCCCGGGTCGTTGCGCAGGTCCAGCACCAGGCCCTTCATCTGCGGCTCGGCCTTGTAGAGCTCCTCGACCCGGCGCACGAAGTCCTCGACCGTGCGGTCCTGGAACTGGCTGATGCGCACCCAGCCGTAACCGGGCTCGACGACCTTGGCGCGCACGCTCTGGACGCGGATCTCCTCGCGGATGATCGTCACCGGGAAGGTGCGGTTCTCGGCCTTGCGGAAGATCGTCAGCACCACCTTGGTGTTGGGCTCCCCGCGCATGCGCTTGACGGCCTGGTCCATCGACAGGCCCTTGACGGCGGTCTCGTCGATGCGCGTGATCAGGTCGCCGGTCTTGATGCCGGCACGGAAGGCGGGCGAACCCTCGATCGGCGATACCACCTTGACCAGGCCTTCCTCCATGCCGATCTCGATGCCCACGCCGACAAATCGGCCCGAGGTGCCCTCGCGGAATTCCTTGAATGCCTTCTTGTCGAAGTACTGGGAATGGGGGTCGAGCCCCGAAACCATGCCGCCGATCGCGTCGGAGATCAGCTTCTTCTCGTCGACCGGCTCGACGTAGTCGCTCTTGACGATGCCGAAGACTGCGGCGAGCTGCTGCAGTTCCTCGATGGGCAGCGGCGCGAGCGAGCGCTGTGCGACCGCCTGCACCTGCAGCGTTGCCAGCGCCCCGGCCAGGGCGCCGATCGCAATGAAACCAGCCACTTTGAGTTTGGAACCCATAACCGTCCTGCGAGTTCGCTGCGAGAGGACACGGCTTTGCGGCCCGTCGACGGACCGGAAAGCCTCGAATTCAGTATAAGACCCGGGCCTGTTGGAGGCACGCCCGTTTGAAACGTTCCGTGCGTGTGGCCGGCATTCAGGCCGGCGCGCGGTCGAAGGTCACGACGTGGTCGACCTGGGCGCGGATGCCGATCCACTCGCCCACGTGGTGGTCGTGGTGGGAGGGCACATGCGCCATCACCTGCTCGCCGCTTTCCAGGCGCAGCGTGTAGAGGAATTCCGAGCCGCGGAAGGCCTTGCGCTCGATGCGCGCCTTCACCGGCGAGCTGTCGTCATGCACGATGTCGTCGGCGCGCAGCAGCACGTCGCAATGGCCTTGCGGGTAGGCGCTGGGCACGGGGCAGCCTTGCGGGTCGTCGAGCTCGCCCACCGGCGTGTGCACGCAAGGGCCGTGTGCGCAGGCCACGATCTGTGCCGGCGCGAACACCCCGTGGCCGATGAACTGGGCAACGAAGCGGCTGGCGGGCCGGTGGTAGAGCGAATAGGCATCGTCCCACTGCTCCAGACGGCCGCGGTTCATCACCCCGATCACGTCACCGAGCGCGAAGGCCTCGAGCTGGTCGTGCGTCACCACGAGCGCGGTCGCGCCGTGGTCCTTGAGGATCTGGCGCACGTCCTGCGCCAGCCGCTCGCGCAGGTCGACGTCCAGGCTGGAGAAGGGCTCGTCGAGCAGCAGCAGCTCGGGCTGGGGCGCGAGGGCACGCGCCAGCGCGATGCGCTGCTGCTGCCCGCCCGAGAGCTGGTGCGGCAGGCGCTGCGCCGTGTGCCCGAGCCCGACCAGGTCCAGCATCTGCCGCACCCGCGCGTAGCGTTCGGACCGCGACAGGTGGTGCACACCGAATGCGACGTTGTCGGCAACGCTGAGGTGGGGGAACAGCGCGTAGTCCTGGAAGACCATGCCAATGCGACGATCCTCCGCGGCGATGTGAACGCCCGCAGCGGGTTCCGACAGCACGCGCTCGCCCATGACCAGCCGGCCGGCGGCCAGCGGTTCGAGACCCGCCACGGCGCGCAGCAGCGAGGTCTTGCCGCAGCCCGAGGGACCGATCAGCACGCCGATCTGGCCGGCCGCCAGCGTGAACGTGACATGGTCCACCGCAGCGCGCTCGACGCTGCTGCGGGGGTAGCGGACGGTGGCTCCATCGACCGACAGTGACATGCGCCTATGATATCCAAATGAAATGCATTCTCATTTGATCGTGCGCCTGATCTTGGTCGTCTGGTGCTTCTTGCTGGCGCTGCCGGTCGTCAGCGTGCTGGCGGCCTGGCTCGCCTTCGATGCCGCGGCCCTGGCGGTACTGCAGCACCAGTTCGAGACCGTGCTGGGAGGCTACGCGCTGCAGTCGCTGCTGCTCGCCGTCGGCGTCGCCCTCGGGACGGCCGCGCTGGGCGTGGCCACGGCGGTGGCCGTGACGCTGTTCAAGTTTCCCGGGCGCGGCTTCTTCGAGTGGGCCCTGCTCTTGCCGATGGCCATGCCGGCCTACGTGCTGGCCTACGCCGCGACCGACGCGCTGCAGCCTTCGGGGCTGGCGCAGACGGCACTGCGCGAGGCTTTCGGCTGGCGCGGCCCCCTCTGGCCCGACGTGCGCAGCGTCGGCGGTGCGATCCCGCTGTTCGTGCTCTGCCTCTACCCCTACGTCTATCTGCTGACCCGTGCTGCGCTGAGCGAGCGCGCGGTGCAGATGATGGAGGCGGCGCGTCTGCTCGGCGCCGGGCTGCGGCGACGCCTTTTCGAGGTGGCGCTGCCGTTGGCGCGCCCGGCGGTCGTGGCGGGCGTGGCTCTGGCACTGATGGAGAAGCTGGCCGACTACGGGGTCGGTGCCTACTTCGGCCTGGCCACCTTCACGACCGGCATCTACCGCGCCTGGCTGTCGATGAACGACCCGACGGCGGCGGCACAACTGGCTTCGGTGTTGCTGGCGGTCGTGGCCGTGCTGCTCCTGCTGGAGCGGCGCGCGCAGGCGCGCCTGCGCTTTGCGGCCAGCCGCGGCGGTTCGGTGCAGGCGAGCGAGGCGCAGCCGGTCCCGCTGCACGGCGGCCGGGCCGTGGGCGCCGTGCTGCTCTGCACGGCGCCGGTGCTGCTGGGCTTCATCCTGCCGGTGGGCTGGTTGGTGGCGATGCTGTGGCGCGAGATGCTGTATGGCGAAGTCGGCCTGCCGTTGCAGCGGTTTGCCGGCTGGGCCTGGGCGACGTTTCGCCTGGCCGGCATCGCCGCCGTTGCGGCTTGCGCCACGGCGCTGATCCTGGGCTTCGCCTTGCGCCTGCGTGCCGGGCCGCTGCTCCAGGTGGGCGCGCGCCTGCTGTCGCTGGGCTATGCCGTGCCGGGCGCGGTGGTCGCCATCGGCATCCTGCTGCCGCTGGGCTGGCTGCAGCAGCGTTGGCCCGACAGCGCCGTCGCGCCACTGTTCACCGGCACCCTGCTGGGGGTCTTGTACGCCTACCTGGTGCGCTTCACCGCGGTGGCGATGCAGTCGGTGGACGCCGGCTACGCCCGGGTGCCGATCTCGGTGGACGAGACGGCGCGCACGCTCGGCGCGAGTCGCTGGCGCGTGCTCGTGCGCCTGCACCTGCCACTGTTGCGCCGCCCGGTCCTGGCGGCGGGCCTGCTCGTCTTCGTCGACGTGATGAAGGAGCTTCCTGCCACGCTGGTGCTGCGGCCCTTCGGCAGCGACACCCTCGCCGTCGTGGCCTACAACCTCGCGCGCGACGAGCGTTTGGCCGAGGCGGCGCTGCCTTCGCTGGCCATCGTCGCCGTCGGGCTGCTGCCGGTGCTGCTGCTGTCGCGCGCGATGCGGCGCTGATCGGAGAGCCTGAGAGTCTTTCCCCCATGCCCGCCTTGCGCGCCAAAACGCCCCGTCTCGTCGTTGCAAATCCGCGCCATGGCCCGAGCCATGGCTGTGGTTTGCGCCTAGATCCGGGGCGTCTTGTCGCGCCTTTCGGGCACGGCGGAAAAACGCTCAGGCTCTGAGCCCGCACCCATCCGTCAGGGCAGGACGCGCGAGATCTCGATGCGCACGTCCTTGGCGCCCACGTCCACCGGCGCCGACAGGCCCTCCAGGTCGCCCGACTGCGGGATCGCCTGGCCGCTGCGGCTCACGCGCGCGCCGACGACGACGCGCGTGGCCGTCGACAGGCCCATGCCCGGGCCCATGGCCTGACTGTCGTCGAGAGTGAACGGCAGGGGCAGGTCCTTGACCTGGGCGCGCACGATCGCCAGCGGCATGCGGTTGCCGCCCGTCGTGTCGGCGTTGCGCGCGAACACGTAGACCGTGTCGTCAGGCCGCACCTGCGCCTTCAGTGCGGCGGCTAGCTCGATCCGGCCCGAGACCCGGGCTGCCGGCGCCGCGGCGGGCTGTGTGGTGCCCTGGCTACGCGCTACGGGGCCGGCGGCGCCGGCGCCCGCGGGGGCCTGCGCCGCCAGACGGCGCGCTTCGACCGCGCCGTCACGCGCCTGCTGCGTGATGTCGCTGCCGGGCGGGCCGAGCAGCGCGACCCGGTCCCAGAGCTGGGCTGCGCGGGCCATGTCACCGCGGTCGAAAGCCGCCGCGCCCGCCAGTGCCAGGGACTTCAGGTGGTCGGGGTCGAGCTGCAGCGCGCGCTCGATCAGACGCATCGGTTCGCCTTCGAGCGTGCGGCCGTTCTTCATGGCCAGCACGTCGGCGTGGTCGGCCAGGGCTTGCGGACTGTCGGGCTGGAGCTGCAGCGCGCGCCCCGAGGCCTGCGCCGCCTCCTCGAGCCGGCCGAGGACGAGGTAGGAGCGGGCGAGCATGGCCCAACCCTGGGCATCGTCAGGGCGCTCCTTCAGACGCTCGGCCAGGCGGCCGACCATGGCCGCGATCTCCTCGGGCGAGGGAGGCTGCCCGTCGGCAACCGCCGGCGCGGCTTGTCGCGCCGGGTTCAACGCGGTCGAGAACTCGCCGTATGCGGCGTAGCCGCCCAGACCGACCGCCAAGGTGAACAGCACCGTGACGAGCAGCGTAGGGCGCCCGACACGGGCAGGCGCCGCGGCGGGGGCGACCATCCTCCCGGCGACCGGCGCTGACGCTGACGCTGACGCTGACGCTGACGCTGACGCTGACGCGGGAGCATCCGCCGAGCTTGCGGATGCCGAGGCGGCGGGGTCCGCGGTGCCGGTGGAGTCGCCCGATGGGCTGCGACCATCGGGTGCCGCAGCGCCGCGCTCGAGCCGCTCCCGAGCGGCGGCGTATTCCTGCGGACTGAGGACGCCGGCATCGCGCAGGCCCTGCAACTGGCGCAGCGGATCCTGCGGGTTCGGCGGTGTGTCGCTCATCAGGTTCTCGTCTCGGTCTGTCGTTCGTGCCGTGCTCCCCGGCGCCCGCAAGGCGCAGCCGGGTGTGCCGCGTCAATGCCGGGCCAGGAATTCCCGGACCGGCTTGACGGTGCGCGCCGGATCCTCCTCCTGGGGGACGTGACCCAGGTCGTCGAACACGACGCGGCGGCTGCCGGCGATCTTTGATTCGAAGAACTGCCCCACGGCCGGTGGGATGAGGCGATCCCGTCCCCCCCACAGGATGAGCGTCGGCAGTCGCAGCGTGGCGATCCTCTCCTCGTCCTGCCCCGCTACCCGGGCCGCCAGCCGCTGTGTCAGGGCGCGCCGGTTGCCCTCCCGCAATGTCATCTCGAAGTATCGGTCCACCAGAGCGGCCGTGACCTTGTCGGGGTCACCGTAGACACTGGCCACGCTGGCGGCGACCAGGGACCGTGGCAGCAGGTGCTCGCCGACGCGATTGAGCACCGGCACGCGCGCCAGCCACAAGCCCGCCGGCACCGACTCCGCCTCGTGACGGGTGCCCGCCGCGGCGACAAGGATCAGGCCGGCGACGCGCTGCGGCTCGAGCGCTGCCACTCGCCACGCAATCTCACCGCCCAGCGAATTGCCGCCCATCACGAAGCGCTGCACCTGCAGCCGGTCCAGCAGGGCGATCACGAAGCGCGCCAGCGTGTCTCCACGATAGTCGTCGGCAGTCCAGTCGCCCGTGAACGGCCCCGTGAGCCCGAACCCCGGCAGGTCCAGTGTGATGACGCGCCGCCCGGTCTTCAGCATACGCACCCAGCCTTCCCAGGTATGCAGGCTGCTCCCGGTGCCGTGCAGCAGCACCAAGGGCGTGGGGTCATCGCGCGGGCCCTCGTCGCGCAGGTGCACCACGAGCCCGCGCATGTCGATGAAATCGCTGGGCGGTGGCGCCCAGCGCGCCACCAGGGACTCCACCGGCCGGTCGGGCGCGCGCGACAGCGCGAAACCGGCCGCCGCCACGATCAGCAGCACGCCGACGACGCGGCTGATCCAGTCGCTCATGGCAAGCCTCCCGGGGTTTCGATGGGCGCAGGCCGCCACTCCGCGAGCCAGGCGCCTACCAAACGCTGTGCGGCGCCTGGGCAGCCGTCGCATCGGCAGATTTTAGGAGCCCGCCCGGCCGGAGCGGCTTCCTACAATCCTCCAGATGAGCTTCGTCCACCTGCGCGCGCACACCGAGTATTCCGTCGTCGATGGCACGCTGCGGATCGACGACGCCGCGGCCGCGGCGCAGCGCGACGGCCAGCCGGCGCTGGCGATCACCGATCTGGCCAACGTCTTCGGCGCCGTCAAGTTCTACAAGGCCTGCCGCGAGCGTGGCATCAAGCCCCTGATCGGGGCCGACCTTTGGATGCAGCCCGAGGCTGGCGAGCGCCAGCCCTCGCGCTTGCTCGTGCTGGTGCAGGACGGCCAGGGCTACCTGAACCTTTGCGAGCTGATCGCGCGCGCCTGGACGTCCAATGTGCAGCGGGCCCAGGCCTGGGTGCGCTGGGAGTGGCTCGACACCCTCGGTGGCGGCCTGATCGCCCTGTCTGGCGCCGAGCATGGCGCGCTTGGGCAGGCGCTGTTGGCCGGCGACGGCGCGCGCGCGCGTGCCATGGCGCAGCGTTTGGCGGCCTCGTTCCCTGGACGCTGCTACGTCGAACTGCAGCGTGCCGGGCTGCCCGGGCAGGAGGCCGTGGTGCAGGGCAGCGTCGCCCTGGCGGCCGAAATGGGCCTGCCGGTGGTGGCCACCCACCCCTTGCAGTTCCTGGAACCCGACGACTTCGACGCCCACGAGGCGCGCGTGTGCGTTGCCGAGGGCGAGACGCTGGCCAACCCGAAGCGAGTCAAGCGTTTCACGCGTGAGCAGTGGTTTCGCCCGGCGGCCGACATGGGGGCGCTGTTTGCCGACATTCCCTCGGCGCTGGCGAACACGCTGGCCATTGCGCGCCGCTGCAACCTGCGCCTGACCCTGGGCAAGCCGCGCCTGCCGGACTTCCCCACACCGGCGCGCGCCGACGGCTCGCCCACGCCGATCGACGAGTACTTCCGCGAGCTCTCGCTGCAGGGGCTGGAGCAGCGCCTGGGGCAGCTCTTCCCCGACGCCGCGGAGCGCGACGCGCGCCGCCCGGAGTACCTGCAGCGCCTGGAGTTCGAGATCGGCGTCATCATCAAGATGGGCTTCCCGGGCTACTTCCTGATCGTTGGCGACTTCATCGGCTGGGCGCGGCGCAACGGCTGCCCGGTCGGCCCGGGGCGTGGCTCGGGCGCGGGCTCGCTCGTGGCCTACGCGCTGGGCATCACCGACCTGGATCCGCTGCGCTACAAGCTGCTGTTCGAGCGCTTCCTGAATCCCGAGCGGGTGTCGATGCCCGACTTCGACATCGACTTCTGTCAGGGCAACCGCGACCGCGTCATCGATTACGTCAAGCAGAAGTACGGGCGCGATGCGGTGAGCCAGATCGCGACCTTCGGCACGATGGCGGCGAAGGCGGCGCTGCGTGACGTGGGCCGCGTGCTCGGCATGGGCTACGGGCATGTCGACTCGATCGCCAAGCTGATCCCGGCGCCGCCGGGCAAGACGGTGACGCTGGCCAAGGTGCCGGAGCAGCCCGACAGCGGCGTCATCTACGCGCGCAAGGAGGCGCCCGAGCTCGAGCAGCGCGAGGCCGCCGAGGAGGAGGTGGCCGAGCTGCTGGCGCTGGCCACGCGCGTGGAGGGGCTGGTGCGCAACGTCGGCATGCACGCCGGCGGGGTGCTGATCGCCCCGGGCCGGATCACCGATTTCTGCCCGCTGTACCAGCAGCCCGGCAGCGACGCCGCGGTCAGTCAGTACGACAAGGACGACGTCGAGGCGATCGGCCTGGTGAAGTTCGACTTCCTGGGCCTGGCCACGCTGACCATCCTGGAGCTGGCCAAGGACTTCATCCGCGCGCGCCGCCCGGGGCGCCAGGAGTTCAGCTTCGAGACCTTGCCGCTGGACGACCCCAAGGTCTACCGCCTGTTCTCCGACGGGCGCACCGAGGCCGTGTTCCAGTTCGAATCCGGCGGCATGCAGCGCATGTTGCGGGAGGCCAAGCCCACGCGCCTGGAGGACCTGATCGCGCTGAACGCGATGTTCCGGCCCGGGCCGATGGAGAACATCCCGAGCTTCTGCGCGCGCAAGCACGGGCGCGAGGAGATCGTCTACCCGCACCCGCTGCTCGAGCCGGTGCTGGCTGAGACCTACGGCATCTTCGTCTACCAGGAACAGGTCATGCAGGCCGCCCAGGTCATGGGCGGGTACTCGCTGGGCGGCGCCGATCTGCTGCGCCGGGCCATGGGCAAGAAGAAGCCCGAGGAGATGGCCAAGCAGCGCACGATCTTCCGCGAGGGCGCAGCGGCCCAGGGCATCGCTGCGGAGAAGGCCGACGAGGTCTTCGATCTGATGGAGAAGTTCGCCGGCTATGGCTTCAACAAGAGCCATGCCGCCGCCTACTCGCTGCTGGCCTACCACACGGCCTGGATCAAGGTGCACTGCCCGGCCGAGTTCTACGCCGCCAACATGACGGTGGAGATGGACGATACCGACAAGCTCAAGGTGCTGCTGGACGACGCACGCGGCCTGGGCATGGAGTTCGAGCCGCCGGACGTCAACCGCGGCGTCTGGCGCTTCGAACCGGTGAGTGACACGCGCGTGCGCTATGGCCTGGGTGCTGTCAAGGGCACCGGCACCGGCGCGATCGAGGCCATCGTCGCCGCGCGCCAGGGCGCGCAGGGGCAGGGTGGCGGACCCTTCCGCAGCCTGTTCGATTTCTGCGCCCGTGTCGACCGGCAGCGGGTCAACAAGCGCGTTGTCGAGGCCCTGGTCAAGGCCGGCGCCTTCGACGCGTTGCATGCGGACCGGGCGGCGGCGCTGGCCAGCATCGGCCTGGCTTTCGACTGGGCTGACACGCAGGAGGCCAACGCGCTGCAGGGCGGTCTGTTCGACTTCGGCGACGAACCCGACAGCCACGGCTCGTCGACGCAGGAGCCGGCGCTCGTGCCGGCGCAGGCGCAGACCCTGCGTGAGCGCCTGATGCTAGAGAAGGCGGCGCTGGGCCTGATCCTGAGCGGCCACCTGTTCGACGAGGCGGGGACGGAAGTTCGGCGCTTCGCGCGCCGAACCATCGCCGAGCTCGCCGATTCGCGCGAGCCGCAGCTCGTCGCCGGCATCGTCGGCGCCATGCGCGTGGTCAACGGCCAGCGCGGGCGGGCGGCGATCTTTCGCCTGGACGATGGCTCGGGCTCGATCGAGACCGTGGTCAACGAGGACCTGCTCGACGCCCAGCGCACGCTGTTGGCCGACGACGCGCTGCTCATCGCCCAGGGGCGGGTTCAACTAGACCGATTCTCGGGCGCGCTGCGCCTGACGGTGCAGCAACTGTGGGACCTGCCCAGCGCGCGCGCGCGCTTCGGTCGCTACCTCGCCGTGGCGGTCAACGGCGGCCGCCCGCCAGTGGCTGAGGTGCTGAAGACCTGGCCGGCGCGGCGCGTCGACACCGAGCACGGCGAGCTCACCCAGGGCCTGGCGGTGCGCCTGAGGCTGGAGCGCCCGCGCGCCAGTGCCGAGATCGACCTCGGCGACGACGGCCGGTTCTGGCCCTGTGAGGAGGCGATCGCGCGCTGGCGTGCGGTCGCGCATCGGGGACAGGCCGAGGTCGTGTACGAGGGGGTCTGAGCGCCTCCGCCCGGCCGCGGCCCCGACGGTTCACCGGCTGTTCGAGGTGGCGTCCGCGCGTGAGCCCGCGGACCGGGGAGCGTCCGACACGCTGGCCCGCAGCGAGGAGGTTTCGCGCTTCTTCGGCTGGGCGGCGGCGTGGTCGGAGTCGGTGGCGGCGTAGGCCGCGCCGCCCACGGTCAGGCCCTCGGAGGACAAGCGTGCCGCTTTGGCCGTGCCGATGCCGCGCACGCGTTGGCGCAGATCGTCCCAGTTCGCGAACACCGATTGCTGGCGCGCCTGGAGGATGCGCGTCGACAGCGAAGGACCGATACCCTTGACCGTCTCGAGTTCGGCCAGGCTGGCGCGGTTGATCTCGACCCCGGCATGCGCAGCCAGGGCGGTCAGGGCGATGCCGGCGCTGACGAGCAGCCGGACGATGGCGGTGGTGAGAGGCGTGGTGAAGGCGTGATGGATCGACATGGCAATGCTCCCGGTTTCGGTGGGCGGGGCTGCGGGATGCAGCCCACGGAAGGCATTCTTCGAACCGCGGCCCGGACGCGTAAGCCTCTTGCGGGGGAGCAGCACTTCCCCCGGATGGGGGAGCCTGTGCGGGCAAGGCGCGCCAGACGGCTGGGCCGTCGGCGCGGAGCCGGGGGCATTACGAGCTAGCATCCCGACCGATGAAGCAAGACCGCGCGCCGTCAGCGAGATGAGCCTGACCGACCCTCCGCCGACGACGACGGCCTCGCGGCGCCTGCGCGCCTACTTCTGGCCGCAGCGTCACGGTCTGCTGGCGGCCATGGCGGCATTCGTGCTCGCGGCCGCCACCGAGCCACTGATCCCGATGCTTCTGCGCGTCGTTCTCGACGAGGGCTTTGTCTCACGGCCCAGTTTCCCTCTGTGGATGGTGCCGGTGGTACTGATCGGCTTGTTCGTGGCGCGAGGGCTGCTGTCCTTCGTCGGCATCTACCTGCTCAACCGCAGCACCTCGCGCGCGGTACTGGCCTTGCGGCGCGACCTGGCCTCCACTTTGCTGCGTGCGGATGCCGCGGCCTTCAACCGCGTCACGCCCGGGGTGGCAGTGGCCAAGATCCTCGGCGACCCGCAGAGCGTGGCCGGTAACCTGGGCGGCGCAATGGTGACCCTGCTGCGCGACGGCACCACGGCGCTCGCGCTGTTGGCCTACCTCTTCTGGGAGAACTGGCTGCTGACGCTGATGTCTCTCGTGACGGTGCCGGTGCTGGCTGTGGGCGTGCGTCTGGTGCAGCGCCGGGTGCTGGCGGTCGGCCGCGCCGGCTACGACGCGCAGGTGTCGCTGGCCGCGGTGGCGGAGGACATGGCGCGTGCGTGGCGTGTCATCCGCAGTTTCGGAGCCGAGGGTTTCGAGCGCGAGCGCTTCGACCAGCATGCGCGCCGGGTGCAGTCCCTGACGTTGAAGACTGCAGCGGCGAACGCGATGATGACGCCGGTCTCGCAGGTTGCCTCCAGCCTGGGTGTGGCGCTCATCATCACGCTCGCGCTGTACCAGGCCCAGTCGGGCCAGGCCACCGTCGGCAGCTTCGTTGCCTATGTGACCGGCCTGTTGCTGCTGGTGTCGAAGACGCGCCACCTGACCGATCTGTCCCACCCGGTGAATGCCGCGCTCATCGCGGCGCGGGGGGTGTTCGAACTCATGGATCTGCCGCCCGAGGCAGACACCGGTGTTCGCACGCTCGAGCGCGCCCGCGGCGAGGTTGTGTTCGAGGCGGTCAGCCTGCGCTATCCCGGGGCGGAGCGGCCCGCGCTCGACGGACTGGATCTGCGCGTGCCCAGCGGCAGCATGGTGGCGCTGGTGGGTGCCTCGGGCGCCGGCAAGACCACGGTGGTGCATGCGCTGCTGGCCCTGAGCAAGCCTGAGCGCGGCCGGGTGCTGCTCGACGGCGTTCCGGTGGCCGAACTGCGCAAGGCCGACCTGCGCCGGCAGTTCGCCGTGGTGTCACAGGACATCGTGCTCTTCGACGGCTCGATCGCGGCCAATGTCGTCTACGCGGGCGAGAGCAACCCGCAGCGCGTCGAGGCCTGCCTTCGCGCTGCCGCCCTGTGGGACCACGTCTGCAGCCTGCCACAGGGCATGGACGCACCCATTGGCGTGAACGGCGGGCTGCTCTCCGGGGGGCAGCGCCAGCGACTGGCCATCGCCCGCGCGATGTACCGCGACGCCCCGGTCTGGATCCTCGACGAGGCCACCTCTGCCCTGGACACCGAATCCGAACGCGCCATCCAGGCGGCCTTGGACGAAGGTCATGGGCGGCGGACGCTGATCGTGATCGCGCACCGCCTGAGCACGGTGCGAGGCGCGGATCGCATCGTGGTGCTCGACGCCGGTCGCAGTGTCGAGGCGGGAACGCACGACGAGCTGATGGCGCTGGACGGCCGCTATGCCGCGATGGTGCGTGCCCAGGACAGCGCCTGATCTGGCACGCTCGCCGGCCTTCAGGCCTGCTCGATGCGGCGCGGGGGAAAGCTGTCCCAGGACAGGCAGCCGGGGCACTGCCAGAAGTGGCGCTGGGCTTCGAAGCCGCAGTGGGTGCAGCGGTAGCGTTGCAGTGGCGTGGCGGCCCGCTGCACCGCTCGCCGCAGTCCCGCCACTCGTTCCGCGGAGAGGACCGGGTTCGGGGCTTCGAGCACCACTTGCACGGCGGACAAGGACGGCTGTCTCTCGATCAGCGTGTCCAGCAGCGGCGATTGCGCCGGCACGATCCCTTGCAGGCGGCACAGCGCGCGCAGCACGTCTACGCTCGGCTGCCGCTCGAACAAGTCGGCCAGCATGCGCTGCGCGGTGTCCAGACGCCCCGCGTCGCGTGCTGCGGTGGCGAAGTCGTCGAGCGCCAGCAGAAAGTGCTCCGGATCGCGCTGCAGCAGATCCTCGAGCTCGGCCAGGGCCTGCGCCGGTCGACCCTGCCGCGCATGGTGCCGCGCGCTCAGCAGCCGCGGCCGTGCGGCCTCGGGCGCTGCCGCCAAGGCCAGTCGCAAGGCGCTGCTCACGGCTGCCTCATCGCCGCGGGCCTCGGCTTCGAGTCCCATCTCGCACCGGTAGTGCGCCATGCGGCCCGAGAAGACGCCGGCGCCGCGCGTCTCCAACTGTTCGGCCATGGCCGTGGCTGCCGGCCAGTCTCGCGAGCGCTCGTACAGGCTCAGCCGCGCGAGCCTGGACTCGGTGTCGTATGCGGTTCCCTCGAGCACAAGGAAGGCCGCCTCGGCACGGTCGAACAGACCGGCCTTCATGTAGTCCTGGGCCAGAGCGTGCTGCGCGCGTTCGCGGTCGGCCATCGCCAGGTCGGCACGGCGCAGCAGGTGCTCGTGCACACGCACGGCGCGCTCGAACTCTCCGCGACGCCGGAACAGCCCGCCCAGGGCGAAATGCAGATCCACCGTGTCCGGGTCGTTCTGCACTGCCTCGATGAAGGCGTCGATGGCCTTGTCCTGCTGCTCTGACAACAGCAGGCTCAGGCCCTTGAAGTAGGCGCGCGGGGCATCCCGGGTCTCGCGCCGCAACTGCCGCAGGTCGAACCGGGAGGCCAGCCAACCCAGCGCGAACGCTGCCGGCAACGCCAGCAGCAGCCACGACAGGTCAAAGTCCATCACGTGGCGGGAACTCGGCTGAGCCCGACGGCGCTGAAGCAGGCCCTGTCGCGGGTGCCGTGCCACTGCGCGGGCGGCCGCGCAAGGCCGCGCGCCGCTCGCGCCACCACCCCGGCAACATGGCGACAATTCCCACGATGCACCCGAGCGCAAAGGCGCCCAGCACGACCAGGACCATCGGCGCGGTCGATTCGGCCCCGAAGAACCAGCGCACCGTCACCTTTTGCTGATTGTTCAGCGCGAAGGCGAACAGCGTGAAGAAGATGAAGGCCCGCAGGGCCCAGGCGAACAGACGCATGCGCGCCGCATTCTAGGAGCAGGGCTGCCGTGGGCCGGTCAGCCCGCAGCGTCTGCACCACCCCGTGCCCGGGCTGCGGCGTCCACGGCTTCGCGCAGGGCCTTCCCTGGCTTGAAGTGGGGGACCAGCTTCTCGGGGATCACCACCTGCGCGCCGCTGCGTGGATTGCGCCCGACGCGCGGCGGCCGGCGGTTGATCGAGAAGCTGCCAAAGCCCCGGATCTCGATGCGATGCCCGCGCGCAAGGGCGTCGGACATCGCGTCGAGCATCGTCTTGACGGCCAATTCGGTATCGCGCTGCGTGAGCTGGCCGAAGCGCTCGGCCAGTCGCGCAACCAGATCCGACCGCGTCATCGCCGATCAGCCGTTCTGGCCCGAACCGTCGAGCTTGGCCCGCAGCAGCGCGCCCAGGCTGGTCGTGCCGGCGTGCTCGCGCTCGCTGGTCTGCGACAGGCGCTGCATCGCCTCCTGCTGGTCGGCGTTGTCCTTGGCCTTGATCGACAACTGGATGGAGCGTGCCTTGCGGTCGATGTTGATCACCATGACGCTGACGTCGTCATCCTCCTTGAGCACGTTGCGTGCATCCTCGACGCGGTCGCGGCTGATCTCGCTGGCGCGCAGGTAGCCCGTCACGTCGGGCGTGAGCTGGATCTCGGCGCCGCGCGGGTCCACGGTCTTGACCTTGCCGCTGACGACCGCGCCGCGGTCGTTCAAGGTCGCGAAGGTCGTGAACGGGTCGGTATCGAGCTGCTTGATGCCCAGCGAGATCCGCTCGCGCTCGACATCGATACCCAGCACGATGGCCTCGACTTCCTGGCCCTTCTTGTAGTTGCGAACCGCCGACTCGCCAGGCTCGTTCCAGCTCAGGTCCGACAGGTGGACCAGGCCGTCGATGCCCTGCGCGAGGCCGATGAAGACACCGAAGTCGGTGATCGACTTGACCGGGCCCTTCACGCGGTCGCCACGCTTGACGCTGCTGCTGAACTCCTCCCAGGGGTTCGCGCGGCACTGCTTCATGCCCAGACTGATGCGGCGCTTGTCCTCGTCGATCTCGAGGACCATGACCTCGACCTCTTCGCCCAGGCTGACGACCTTGGCCGGCGCGACGTTCTTGTTCGTCCAGTCCATCTCGGACACGTGCACCAGGCCCTCGATGCCCGGCTCGATTTCGACGAAGGCACCGTAGTCGGCGATGTTGGTGACCTTGCCGAACAGGCGCGTGCCGCTCGGGTAGCGGCGCGACACGCCCATCCACGGATCGTCACCCAGCTGCTTCAGGCCGAGGCTGACGCGGTTCTTCTCGGCGTCGAACTTCAGCACCTTGGCCGTCAGTTCCTGGCCGACCTGCACCACCTCGGTGGGGTGGCGCACACGGCGCCAGGCCATGTCGGTGATGTGCAGCAGGCCGTCGATGCCCCCGAGGTCGACGAAAGCGCCGTACTCGGTGATGTTCTTCACCACGCCATGGACGATCGCGCCCTCGCTCAGCGTCTCGAGCAGGCGTGCACGTTCCTCGCCCATCGAAGCCTCGACGACGGCACGGCGCGACAACACGACGTTGTTGCGCTTGCGGTCGAGCTTGATGACCTTGAACTCCATCGTCTTGCCCTCGAAGGGCGTCATGTCCTTGACCGGCCGGGTGTCGAGCAGCGAGCCGGGCAGGAATGCGCGGATGCCGTTGACCAGCACCGTCAGGCCGCCCTTGACCTTGCCGCTGACCGTCCCGGTGACGAAGTCTCCGGAATCCAGCGCGTTCTCCAGCGACAGCCAGGACGCCAGGCGCTTGGCCTTGTCGCGCGACAGGATCGTGTCGCCGTAGCCGTTCTCGACGGCGTCGATCGCCACCGAGACGTAGTCGCCCACCTGGACTTCGACCTCGCCCTGATCGTTCTTGAACTCCTCGATCGGGATGTAGGCTTCGCTCTTCAGGCCGGCGTTGACGACGACGTGATTGAAGTCAATGCGCATGACTTCGGCGGTGATGACCTCGCCGGAGCGCATCTCGCTGCGCTTGAGCGACTCCTCGAACAGGGCGGCAAAGGACTCTCCGCCTTCGGCGGCTGGGATCTGGGACATGTGGTTTCCTGGGCCGGCGCCTTGGACGGTGCTGAAAGTGCCGGCGGTGTGTGCAACCGAGGTTGCGGGGTTGACGTGGAGGAATCACCGCGCCCGGAGCCTGTCGGCCTGGAGGGGGACGCGGTGGGCTGTCCACCGCTCCGAAAGGTCGAGGGCCGCAGGCCCGTGAACCGCTCAGAACGGCCTGCGTCGGGCCCACCACTGCAGCACGAGATCGACCGAGGCGGCGATGTCGAGTCCGGAGTTGTCGAGCGCCAACGCGTCTTCGGCCGGTTTCAGCGGGGCTGCGCTGCGGGTGCTGTCCCGTAGATCACGCGCCTCGAGATCCGAACGAAGGTCTTCAATTCTAGCCTCAATGCCCCGTGCTTCCAGCTGCGCCTGGCGACGCTGCGCGCGCTGCGCGCTGCTGGCCGTCAGGAAGACCTTCAGCGTCGCGTCGGGGAAGACGACCGTGCCCATGTCGCGTCCATCGGCCACCAGTCCGGGCGCGCGGCGGAACGAGAGCTGCAGTGCGTGCAAGGCCGTGCGCACTGCGGGGTGGACCGAGACGCGCGATGCCAGCAGCCCGCCGCGCTCACTGCGCACCGCCTCGGTGAGGTCCTGGCCGTCGATCAGCACGCGCTCGCCGTCGAAGCGCAGTGCCATCCGGTTGGCCACCTCGGCCACCGACGCGCCGTCGTCGAGGTCGACGCCGGCGCGCTCGGCGGCGACGCCGGCGGCGCGGTAGATCGCACCCGAGTCGAGCTGGAGATAGCCCAGGCGCCTTGCCAGCTCGCCGGCGAGCGTGCCCTTGCCCGAGGCTGACGGGCCGTCGATGGCGATGACCGGCACGTCTGCGGCATCGGCCTGGACCAGGCCGAACAGCGCCTCGAAGTAATCAGGGAAGGTCTTGGCCACGCACGCCGGGTCGCCGATGCGCACCGGCGTGCGGCCCGGCGTCGGGGCCAGCGGGTTGAAGGCGGCCAGCGACAGGCACATGGCCATGCGGTGGTCGTCGTAGGTGCGGACGGCGGCGGGCTGCCAGCGAACGGGAGGCGTGACTTCGATGAAGTCTGCGCCCTCGAGCACCTGCGCGCCGAGCTTGCGCAGCTCGGCGGCCATCGCGGCGATGCGGTCGGTTTCCTTGACACGCCAGCTCGCGATGTTCGTCAGTCGGGTCGGGCCGTTGGCGTACAGCGCCATGACGGCCAGCGTCATCGCTGCGTCGGGGATGTGGTTGCAGTCCAGCGACAGGGCGCGCAGCGGCCACTGGCCGCGGCGGACCTCGAGCCAGTTGGGCCCGCTGTCTACCTGCGCGCCCATCGCGCGCGCGGCCTCGACGAAGCGGATGTCGCCCTGCACGGACTCGCTGCCCACGCCCTCGATCCGGATGCACCGCCCCGCGTGCGCGGCGATGGCGCCCAGGGCCACGAAGTACGAGGCCGACGAGGCATCGCCCTCGACATGGACGTCACCAGGGGTGCGGTAGCTCGAGCCGGCCGGGATCGTGAAGCGCTCGAAGCCCTCGCGCTGCACAGCGATGCCGAAGCGCGCGAGCATGTTCAGCGTGATCTCGATGTAGGGCTTGGAGATGAGCTCGCCCTCGACCTCGATCGTGACCGGCGCCGCCTGCGCCACCAGCGGCAGCGCGAGGAGCAGGGCGGTCAGGAACTGGCTGGAGACGTCGCCGCGCACACGGATGGGTCGCTGCAGCGCGAGCACGCCACCGGCGGTGCCGTGCAGGCGCAGCGGCGGGTAGCCGGGGCGGCCGAGGTCGTCGATGTGGCAACCCAGGCGCCGCAGCGCGTCGACCAGGTCGCCTATCGGGCGTTCGTGCATGCGCGCCACGCCCGAGAGCTCGAACCGTCCGCCCTGGGTGGCCGCGAGCACGGCGAGTGCGGCACACAGCGGACGCATGGCCGTGCCTGCATTGCCGAGGAAGAGCTGCGCCTCGCGCACGGCCAGCGTGCCGCCGAGCCCGGTGACCTCGACCACGCCGTCGGCGCCCGACACCCCGCAGCCCAGTGCGCGCAGGGCCTGCAGCATGACGCGCGTGTCGTCGGAGTCGAGCAGATCGTGGATCCGCGTCGTGCCAGCCGACAGGCCCGCCAGCAGCAGCACGCGGTTGGAAATGCTCTTCGAGCCCGGCAGGCGGACACGGCCGTCGGCCGCGCTCAGGGGCGGCAGGTCGAGAAAGGGCAGGGCGTACATGGGCGGTACATCGGCGGGCAGGAAGGGGCGCCCAAACTCTCAGTGAGCGGGCGCCTGCGGGCTGGAAGGCGGGTCGCTTTCACGGTCGGCCGCTGGCGAAGGGGCGCCGAGCTGCCAGGTAGCGCGTCCTGCGGAGGGCGGCGCGATCAGGGCCTCGATGACCGCCGGGTCGCCGGCGGCCAACGCAGCCTCGAAGCGCTGCAGCTCGGCGCGGAATGTCGCGCTGTGCCGCAGGACATGCTCGCGATTGGCGACGAAGACATCACGCCACAGGGCCGGGTCGCCCGCGGCGATGCGGGTGAAGTCGCGGAACCCCGGGCCGGCCAGGGCGAGGAAACGGCGGCCCTCGGGTTGTGCCGCGACCGATTGAAAGAAGGCGAAGGCCAGCAGGTGTGGCAGATGGCTGACGGCGGCCAGAGCCACGTCGTGCGACTGCGGTGTCATCGTCTCCACCCGGGCGCCGAGCGCGGTCCAGAGCTCGGTCGCACGGCGCGTGCGTCCCTGATCGGTCAGCGTGGTGGGGGTGAGCACGACGCGGCAGCCACGGTACAACTGGGCGTCTGCGTGCTCGATACCCGCTCGCTCCTTGCCAGCGATAGGGTGCGCGGGCACGAAGCCAACGGCCTGGGGGCCGAGCGCCTGCAGCGCAGCCGCGGCGACGTCGGCCTTGGTGCTGCCCACGTCCATGCACAGCGCGTCCGCGGCCAGCACCTCGCGCAGGCTGAGCAGGGTCGCGCCCGTGGAGGCCACGGGCACGGCCAGCAGCACCACGTCGGCGCCGGCTGCCGCGTCAGCGGCCGTGGCGGCGGTGGCATCGATCACGCCGAGTTCGAGCGCGCGCTGCGCACTCGCCGCCGAGCGGCTGTGGCCGATGACGCGCTCCACCAGCCCCGCCGCGCGCAGCGCGAGCGCGAAGCTGCCGCCCATCAGGCCGCAGCCGATGACTGCGAGCTGCCGGACCACGCGCGTCAAGCCGCGGCGTCCGCTGGGTAGCTGCCCAGGAGCCTGAAGAAGGCGCACACCTGCTTCAGTTCGCCGAGCGCGGTGGCCACGGGCGCGTCCTCGGCGTGGCCGGCGATGTCGATGTAGAAGTAGTACTCCCACTGGCCCGAGCGCGCCGGCCGCGACTCGAAGCGCGTCATCGAGACGCCGTTGGTCTTCAGCGGCACGAGCATGTCGTGCACCGCGCCAGGCCGGTTGGGTACCGAGACGACCAGGCTGGTGCAGTCGTGACCACTCGGGCGCGGCGCAGACTGCCGGTCGGGCATGGCGACGATGGCGAAGCGCGTGCGGTTGTGGGCGTCGTCCTGGATGCCTGCGTGGACCACGTGCAGGCCGAATTCGGCGGCGGCCCGGTCGCTCGCGATCCCTGCGAGCGAAGTGTCCAACGAGGCCAGGCGCGCGCCCTCGGCATTGCTGGACACCGGACGGCGCTCCACCCCGGGCAGGTGCTGCGACAGCCAGCCCTGGCACTGCGCCAGCGCCTGCGGGTGCGCGAGCACGGCCGCGATGCCCTGCGCCGATGGCTGCAGGCGCAGCAGGTTGTGGCGTACGAGCAGGCTGGTCTCGCCGACGATGGCCAGCGGGCTCTGCAGCAGCAGGTCGAGAGAGCGCGCGACCACGCCTTCGGTGGAGTTCTCCACCGGCACCACGCCGAAGTCTGCGGCGCCGGCGCTGCTGGCGCGGAACACCTCGTCGATGCTCGGACAGGGCACGCGCTGCACCGAGCTGCCGAAATAGCCGAGCGCGGCCTGCTCGCTGAAGGTGCCCGCGGGGCCGAGGTAGGCCACGCGCGTGGGCTGCTCGAGTGCGCGGCAGGCCGACATGATCTCGCGCCAGATCGGCGCCACGCCGTCGTTGCGCAGTGGACCGGTGTTGGCCTGCTGCAGGCCTTCGATGACCTGACGCTCGCGCTCGGGGCGGAACACCGGGGAGCCTTCGGCGCGCTTGATCTCGCCCACCTCCAGCGCCAGCGCGGCGCGGCGGTTCAGCAGCGCCAGCAGTTCGCGGTCGACGGTGTCGATCTGCGTGCGCAAGGACGACAGGTCAACGCCGGCGCTCATGCGGAATCCCCTTCGCCCTCGTCGGTGCCGGCGTCGTTCTCGACGATGCGCTGCAGCCCGCTCAGGCGCGAGCCGCTGTCCAGCGCGATCAGGGTCACGCCCTGAGTGGCGCGGCCGAGTTCGCGGATCTCGGCCACGCGCGTGCGTACGAGCACGCCCTTGTCGGTGATGAGCATGATCTCGTCGGCCGGGCGCACCAGCGTGGCAGCGACGACGCGGCCGTTGCGCTCGCTCTGCTGGATCGCGATCATGCCCTTCGTGCCGCGGCCATGACGCGTGTACTCGACGATCGAGGTGCGCTTGCCGTACCCGTTCTCGGTGGCGGTCAGCACGCTCTGGGTTTCGTCTTCGGCCACCAGCATCGCGATCACGCGCTGTCCGTCATCGAGCGCCATGCCGCGCACGCCGCGCGCCTGCCGACCCATCGGGCGGACGTCGTCCTCGTCGAAACGCACCGCCTTGCCGCCGTCGGAGAACAGCATCACATCGTGCCGGCCGTCGGTGAGCGCGGCACCGATGAGGTAGTCGCCCTCGTCCAGGTCCACGGCGATGATGCCGGCCTTGCGCGGGTTGCTGAACTCGTCCAGCGTCGTCTTCTTCACCGTGCCGAGCGCGGTGGACATGAAGATGTAGTGGTCGGCCGGGAAGCTGCGGAACTCGCCGGTCAGCGGCAGCACGACGGTGATCTTTTCGTCGGGCTGCAGCGGGAACATGTTGACGATGGGCTTGCCGCGGCTCGCGCGCCCGCCCTGCGGCACTTCCCAGACCTTGAGCCAGTAGACGCGGCCGCGGTCGCTGAAGCACAGGATCCAGTCGTGCGTGTTGGCAATGAAGAGCTGGTCGATCCAGTCGTCTTCCTTGGTCTGCGTGGCCTGCTTGCCGCGCCCGCCGCGGCGCTGCGCACGGTACTCCGACAAGGCCTGGCTCTTGACGTAGCCGGTGTGGCTGAGGGTGACCACCATGTCGGCCGGGGTGATCAGGTCCTCGGTGCCGAGCTCCTGGACGTTGTGCTCGATCCGGCTGCGGCGCGCGCCCAGCTTCGTCTGGCCGAATTCCTGGCGCAGCGCCGTCAACTCATCGCGAATGATCACGGTCACACGCTCGGGGCGGGCGAGGATGTCGAGCAGGTCGGCAATCTGCGCCATGACCTCCTTGTATTCGGCGATGATCTTGTCCTGCTCCAGGCCGGTCAGGCGCTGCAGGCGCATCTGCAGGATCTCCTGCGCCTGGTCGTCGGACAGGCGGTACAGCCCGTCAGGCTGCATGCCGTAGCTCGGCTCCAGGCCCTCAGGCCGGTAGGCGGCCCGGCCACCGGGGGTGTCGGCCTCTGCACGGGAGAGCATTCCGCGCACGAGCGAGGAGTCCCAGCTGCGCGCCATCAGCGCCGTGCGCGCCAGCGGCGGTGTCGGCGAGGTCTTGATGATCTCGATGAACTCGTCGATGTTGGCCAGCGCCACCGCCAGACCCTCGAGCACATGGCCGCGCTCGCGCGCCTTGCGCAGCTCGAACACCGTGCGCCGGGTCACGACCTCGCGCCGGTGCTCGAGGAAGATCTCCAGCAGTTGCTTGAGGTTGCACAGACGCGGCTGGCCATCGATCAGGGCCACCATGTTGATGCCGAAGGTGTCCTGCAGCTGGGTCTGCTTGTACAGGTTGTT
>CAIRBF010000494.1 GCA_903876715.1 uncultured beta proteobacterium | reverse complement strand
TACGTGGTGGTGGTCCAGAGCGATCTGCTGGATGCCTTGGCCACGCGGCTGACCATGCTGCTGGCTGTGCTCGATGCCACGACCAAGGTGCCGACCGCGCTGTGTCCGGTCATCATGGTGCAGGGCCAGCGGCTGCATGCGCTGGCACACTACGCCGCACCTTTGCCCGCGAAGGCCTTGCGGCGACCTGTGGAGAACGTGGCTGCCCAAGCCAGCGCGCTGGTGTCGGCCTTGGCCGCGGTGTTGTCGGGAATCTAGTTCGTACCGATTCGGACGGCCGCTTCGCCGCACCGAGACCGGTGCGGCCGCTGTCTGCTGCGGGTCGATAGCCGACTCATGCGAGAGAGGGTGGTTCGATTCCCCCTCCCGGCCCGTTCGGAAACCCTCCTGACCGAAGGCTGTCTGGGGCTCCATCCTTCCTGCTCCGCCAGGACAAGACCTTCGAACCTGCTGAGCGGGCTTCAAAGGCGCTCGTCTGGACCGCCGCCTGAGCCCGCCACAGGTGTGCGTGTTGAACTTCGCACTTGAAACCGCACTGTCGCGATCTTTGCGGCATGTGCTTGCCGCTCTGATGCGTCATGAGCGGCAAGTTGGCGCCACTGGGCATCGCAATCGCCGGGGCGGTCTGTGATGTCCGCTCTGGTATAGAAAATGCACACATGGGATTGACATCCCCTATGCGGCAGTCTTCGGAGATGACCATGAGCAGTCTGATCGTTCAGCGGCAGGGTTTGAACAGTCTCGCCTCCCAAGCCGGCCGGCCCCATGCGGCCAGCCGGGTCAAGGACTCCGCCGCAGATCCGGCGACGCGAAACGCGTCGGAGTCGAGCGTATCGATTTCTCCGCAAGCCCAGGCCTTGTATGCGCAGTCTCGTGCGGTGAAGGCCACCGCGCAAGGGTCGGCGCTCAACGCTGCGCCGTCTGAGAGGGCGCGTGGTGCCTCGGTTCAACCTGAGATCAGTTTTGATCAATTCGTTGAACGTTTCGTTCGCATGTCGCGTGAGTACTATGGCAACGAGGATGGCGGACCCATCTCCATATCGAAGTTCGCGGAAAGAGCGCAGCGTGTACTGCTCGACGTGTCTACCCGGGTCCAATCGAGATTGGAGGCTGCCGGATTTGCACTCGAGCCACCCATTGAGATGGCGGCGGACGGCGCTGGCACGGGGGTCCGTGTCGGCCCGCATCCCTTGCGAGAAAAAATCCAGGCCGTGATCAACGGGGACGAGAGTTTGAACAGCGAATACCGCAATGCCTTGCTGATGCGAGCCAACGCAGCTGAATGGCAGCGCGTCGAGAAGGCGCACCTGGCCTACTACGCCGCTCATGACGCCGGTAGAGTCGATGAGGCGCAGCGAATCATCCAGGCCCTGGCATCGGCCCCTCGGATCGAAGTGATCCAGCGCTTTGGTCGTTCCGGTGTCGAGACCTCGAGCCGGTCCTCTTGACTGACGACTGACGACTGACGCGCACCGATCCGCCGGCCTTCAGAGACCCCCGCCCGAGCCAGGAGCCCGGTGCCTTGACCGGGACACACGGATGGATCGATGCAGGGCAGGGCGGGCGGGTGGGTCGCCGGCGTCCCGCCCGCGATCGCCGCCGAGGAAGATGTCGTCAGCCCTCGTCTTGTCCCGCACGTGGGGCGGCATGTGGCCCTGGACGCCAGCGCTGGGCAGGAATGAATCGCGCTGAGCATCTGCACCTGGAGCACCGCCGCGATTCACGTGGCAGGTGTCGCAGGAGGTCATGACGGCGGCGCGGGGCGGGCCGGTGAGTTCCTGGTGGCCGGGGAGGCCGCCGCCGCCGCGCCCAGCAGCCGCCCGGTGTGGCCGGCGCGGTGGTGCTCCCACATGCGGCGCAGCAGCGCCTCGAAATTCGCCACGTAGGTCGTGATGTCGCACAGCGGCGAGCCCGCCATGCGCGCGCGCAGGGCCGGCCGGCCGGCGCGCAGCGCGGGCAGGGCCTGGGCCAGCGCCAGCGCGGCGGCCACGTAGCCGTCCTCGTCGTCGGCCACCCAGGCCGGCTGGCCCAGCGCGGCCATGAAGCTGGCGCCCATGCGCGAGACGAAGTTGCCGCCGGCCAGCGTCACCACCGGCACGCCCATCCACAGCGCCTGCAGCGTGGTGGTACCGCCGTTGTAGGGCGTGGGATCGAGCGCGATGTCGATCTCGCCGTAGTCCTGCATCATCTCGGCCAGCCCGTTCGGGCCGCGGAACCGCAGCCGCTCGGGGGCGATGCCCCGGGCCGAGAACAGCCCGGCAAAGCGCGCCTGCACTTCGGCGTCGCCCAGTGACGGCGCCTTCAGCAGCAGGTGAGAGCCCGGCACCTCGTGCAGCACGCGGGCCCACAGCGCGACCGTGCGCGGCGTCAGCTTCATTGCGTTGTTGAACGAGCCGAACACCAGCGCCGCTGCGGGGTGGCGCGGCGCCGGCAGCGGGTAGTCGTCCACCGGCGCCCAGCAGAACACGCTGCCGGGCAGCTGGGCGATGCCCTCGCTGAAGAGCGGCGCGTGCGCGGCCGGGCTGACCACGGCGTCGCCGATCAGCCAGTCGATGCACGACAGCCCGGTCGAATGCGGGTAGCCCAGGAAGCTGGCCTGCACCGGCGCGGCGCGCAGCGCGAACACCCCCAGCCGGTGCGTCGAGGTGTGGCCCGCCAGGTCGATCAGCACCTGCACGCCGTCGTCCACGATGGCCTGTTGCAGCGTCGCGTCGTCCAGCGCCGCGGCCTCGACCCAGCGCGCCGCGCAGGCCTGGGCCTGGCGGGTGTAGGCGTCGTGCAGCGTGCCGGTGTGGTAGACGCAGACTTCGATGCGGGCGGCATCCAGGCGCTGCAGCAGCGGCAGCATGAACAGGTTGACCGGGTGCTGGCGGTGCAGGTCGCCGGTGACCAGGCCGACGCGCAGCCGCGGGCCCGCGTCGGCAGCCCGGGCGAAGCCGGTCCTGCGCTGCACGGCCGCCTCGATCGGCGCGCAAAGCCGGCGGTGCAGGTCGGCCACCTCGGCCGGGGTCAGGCCGTCCTGGTAGAGCGACGTCATTGCAATGCTCGAGGCCAGGCGCGACAGCGGGTCGCCGCCGGCCGCGTAAGCGGCTTGCAGCGTCGCCAGGTGGCCGGCGGCGTCGCCGACGCGGCCCTGCAGCCCGGCGTCCAGCAGCCGCGCCTCGGCGTGGCCGGGGTCGAGCGCCTGCAGCCTCGCCAGGGTGGCGCGGCAGTCGGCCAGGCGGTAGACCTCGAACTCGATCCGGGCCAGCGCCAGCAGCGCGTCCACGCTGTCGGGGCGCATCGCCAGCACCTTGCGCAGCAGGGCGATCGCCTCCTGCCAGAGGTTGTGGCGGTACAGGCGTGCGGCCAGCGCCTGCAGAAAGTCCGGGTTGTTCGACCGCGCGGCGCGGGCAAAGGCCTTCTCGGCCGCTGGGGTGTTGCCCACGCGCAGCAGCGCTTCGCCCAGGAACATCATCGAGCCATGGCGCAGCGGGCGGATGTCGAGCAGCCCGGCCAGCGCCGCCACCGCGCCCGGCCCGTCGCCCGCGTTCAGCCGCCACACGCCCAGCCAGTGCAGCGATTCGCCCGGCAGCGGCTCCAGCGCCCTCGCCCGTGCGACGAGTTCGGCTGCGCCGGCTACGCCACCACCGCCTTCGCCACCGCCACCGCCACCGCCACCGCCACCGCCGGTCATCTCGCGCAGCCGCGCCAGGTAGAGCGTGCTCAGCCAGTCGCCGGGTTCCTGCTGCAGCCAGACGGCCAGGCGCCGGGCGAGCGCCTGGCCGTCCGCCAGCGCGGGCCGGCCCAGCAGCGCGTCACCCGCGGCCGCGTCCTGCCAGCGCGGGATGGCCAGCGCCTGCAGCGCGTCGCGCAGGCCGGCGTCCAGCCGCAGCGCCTGGCGTGCGCTGTAGCCGGCCTGCCAGGGCAGGTCGGCTGCGGCATAGGCCCGCGCCAGGTCCTGCCAGGGCCCGGCCTGCGTGGGGGTGGCGGCGACCTGGCGCCAGCGCTGGCCCAGGCTGGTCGCGCCTTGCCCGGTGGCCCGCTCGGCCCGCTGCGCAGGCCCTGCTGGCGGGTGGCGGCGGTCAGTGCCGGTGTTCATGACGGGGGCAGCCACGCCATCTGCCGCAGCGTCACGCCGCCGGTGCGGCTGTGCACCGCGGCGGCCCGCAGAGGGCGCAGACCGCCGGCGGCATCACGGCAGGGCCCCGGTCACGGCCGCCCGTCCCCTCACCCCGTCCCCTCACCCCGTCACCACCGACCGCGTCACCGCCTGGTCGATCAGCAACTGCGCATACAAGCCCTGGTGGTAGACGTCGTAGGTGACGCCACCCTGGGTCACGGTACCCACCGTCGCGCCCCAGCCCACCGCGCTCACGACGTCGCCTGCATTGCCGTCGACCACCAGCTGGTGGCGCCGCTCGGGGTCGGCGCCGTTCGGGCCGCCCGCGGCCAGGTTGTAGGTCCCGTCGGCCCAGCCGTTGGCGTTGTTGACGCTGTTGAAGCCGGCGATGTCCAGCACGTCCTGCAGCGCCAGTTTCAGGCGGTTGTTGCCGCTGCCGGTCAGGTCGATGCGCTCGATGCTCTCCAGGCGCGAGCTGCTGCTGCCCAGGCCGCCGCCCTGGTTGGCGACGGCCGTCAGGTCGAGCAACATGCCCGCGCCCTCCAGCGCGAGCGTGTCGAAGCCGCTGCCGCCGTCCATGCGTGCCAGCTGCGTGGTGTTGCCGCCCGCGCCCCAGCCCGCCTGCAGCGCGCTGATGTGGCTGGCCTGGATCACCAGCCGGTCGTCGCCGGCGCCACCCATCAGCACGTCGGCGCCGCCGAAGCCGCTGAGCAGGTC
>CAIRBF010000493.1 GCA_903876715.1 uncultured beta proteobacterium | reverse complement strand
GCCGGGCTCGACGGCGAAGCGGCCCAGCCCCATGCCTGGGCCGCGCAACTGCGGCTGGCGCTGCAGCGGCAGGAGCTGTGCCTTCACTACCAGCCCCAGGCCACGCTGCATGACGGCCGGCTGTGCGGCTTGGGGGCGCTGTTGCACTGGCAGCACCCGCAGCATGGGCTGCTGGCTCCCGGCAGCTTCCTGCCCGTGGCCGATGAGACGGGTCTCGCGCCTGGGCTCGGTGCCTGGGTGCTCGACGAGGCGGCCGCACAGTGGCAACGCTGGCAGGCCGAGGGCCGGGCGCCGAAGAGGCTGGCGATCAAGCTGTCGCTGCGGCAGATCGCCCAGTCCGGTCTGGACACCCTGGTGATCGACACCTTGCGGACCCGGGGGATGCCGGCTCAGGCCCTGCAGCTGGAGGTCTCCGACCAGGTGCTCGCGGCCGCGCAGCTGCCGGTTCTCGACACCCTCGTCGCGCTGCGGCGCAGCGGCGTCGGCCTGGCGGTCGATCGCTTCGGCTCGGGCGCATCGAGCCTGCCGCGCCTGTCGCAGTTGCGGCCGCAGCTGCTGCGTATCGACACGGGCGTCGTCCAGGCACTGCCCGGCGACACCTCGGCAGGTGCGGTCGTCGAGGCGGTCGTGGGCATCGCCCGCGCGCTCGGCGTTCGGGTGTTGGCCGACGGGGTGCAGACGCCCACCCAGCGCGACCGCCTGGCTGCCGCCGGCGTCGACGAGTACCAGGGGCCGCTGCTCGGCCCGCCGGCGCCGCCGGCCGAGCTCTCGAACCTGCTCGGCGCCTGAGAATCGCTGGCCGCTGGCCGCTGGCCGCTGGCCGCTGGCCGCTGGCGATGTCGGCGGTGCGGCGCCCGCGCCAGAGGGATGACCGTGTGCTCCCAGGCGGTGTAAGCCCGGGGGGCGTCGGCATCCCCCGGCGACCATAATCGGCGCCTCATGGAAGTTCAGTTCACAGAGCAGATCGAGCAGCTCAAGCTCGGCGAGGGCAGCACCTTTCACGGCGAGGGGATCCTCGCGGTGACGAAGGCGCTGCTGCAGTCGGGCGTGGCCTACGTGGGCGGCTACCAAGGGGCGCCGGTGTCGCACCTGCTGGACGTGATGGTGCAGGCGCGGCCCTACCTCGACACCCTGGGCGTGCACGTGGAGGCCTGCTCGAACGAGGCTTCGGCTGCGGCCATGCTCGGGGCCTCCATCCACTACCCGCTGCGCGGCGCCGTCACCTGGAAGAGCATCGTCGGCACCAACGTCGCCGCCGACGCGCTGTCCAACCTGGCCTCGCCGGGCGTGGTGGGCGGCGCGCTCGTCGTCGTCGGTGAGGACTACGGCGAGGGCGCGAGCGTGATCCAGGAGCGCACCCACGCCTACGCGCTGAAGAGCACGATGGCGCTGTTCGACCCGCGTCCCGACCTGGCCACGATGGTGCGCTGCGTCGAGCACGCCTTCGCGCTCAGCGAGGCGAGCAACATGCCTGCGCTGCTGGAACTGCGCATCCGCGCCTGCCACGTGCGCGGCACCTTCACCACGCGCGCCAACGTCGCGCCGCGCTTCGGCACGCACCAGCTCATTGAGGAGCCGGCGCGCTTCGACTACATGCGCCTGGCGCACCCGCCGGTGACCTTCCGGCACGAGAAACTCAAGATCGAGCAACGCATCCCCGCGGCTCAGGCCTACGCCGCCGCGCACGGCCTGAACGAGACCTTCGACGGCGCGCGCGCCGAAGTCGGCATCGTCGTGCAGGGGGGGCTGTACAACGCGCTCGTGCGCGCGCTGCGGCAGCTCGGCCTGGCCGATGCGCATGGCGCGAGCGCGCTGCCGCTGCACGTGCTGAACCTGACCTTCCCGCTCGTGCCGTCCGAGATCTCGGCCTTCTGCGCCGGGCGGCGCGCGGTGCTGGTGGTCGAGGAAGGCTCACCCGAGTACATCGAGAAGGACCTCGCGCTCGCGCTGCGGCGGCTCGACGTGCAGACCCCCGTGCACGGCAAGGACCTGCTGCCCGCGGCCGGCGAGTACACGGTGGAGGTGCTGGCGCAGGGCCTGCTGGCCTTCTGCGAGCGCCACCTGCCCGACGTGGATCTGGCCCCGGCGCGCGCCTGGCTCGCCGCCAACGCGCAGCGCCGCGCCGACGTGGCCGAGGTGACGGGCGCGCTGCCGGCGCGGCCGCCGGGCTTCTGCACCGGCTGCCCCGAGCGGCCGGTGTTCTCGGCGCTGAAGCTGGCGCAGCAGCAGGTCGGCCCGGTGCACGTGGCCGCCGACATCGGCTGCCACGCCCTGGCCACCTTCGAGCCCTTCAGCTCGGGCCACTCCATCCTCGGCTACGGCATGAGCCTGGCCAGCCGCGCCGGGGTCTCGCCGATGATGCAGCGCCGCGCCATCGCGGTGATGGGCGACGGCGGCTTCTGGCACAACGGCCTGCTCACCGGCGTGCAGGCGGCGCTGTTCAATGGCGACGACGCGGTGCTCGTCATCATGAAGAACGGCTACACCTCGGCCACGGGCACCCAGGACATCCTGAACACGCCCGACGACGAGGCCCGGGCCGAGGCCGAGCGCCAGGCGCGGCTGCACCAGAGCCTGGCCGACCGCAACCGCTCGATCGAGGACACGCTGCAGGGCATGGGCGTCAAGTGGATGCGTGTCGTCCACACCTACGAGGTCGACACGATGCGGCGCACGCTGCAGGAGGCGCTGACCAGCCCTTTCGAAGGGCTGAAGGTCATCGTGGCCGAGGGCGAGTGCCAGCTCGAGCGCCAGCGCCGCATCAAGCCCTGGATCGCCGGGCGCCTGAAGCGCGGCGAGCGCGTGGAGCGCGTGAAGTACGGCGTCGACGAGGACGTCTGCACCGGCGACCACGCCTGCATCCGCCTGTCGGGTTGCCCGACGCTGGCGCTGAAGGACAACCCCGACCCGCTGCGCGTGGATCCGGTGGCCACCGTGCTCGACGGCTGCGTGGGCTGCGGCCTGTGCGGCGCCAACGCCCATGCCGCCACGCTGTGCCCCAGCTTCTACCGCGCCGAAGTCGTGCGCCACCCGCGTCCGGCCGAGCGCTGGCTCGCGCGCCTGCGCGAGTTCGTCACCGCGCGGCTGCGGCCGGCATGAGCCTGCGCACTCCTTTGCCGATGCCGATGGAGACCTGCCGATGAAGACCCCCGCCACAGCCGCCGCTTCCTGGGCCCATACCGGTCATCCGACCCGCCGCCGCGCGCTCGCCGCCACGCTCGCGCTGCCCGCGGCGTTCGCCCTCGGCAGCGCCGGCGCTCTGGCGCAGGCCTGGCCGGACAAGCCCATCCGCCTGATCGTCAACTTCCCGCCCGGCGGCGCGGCCGACGTGATCGGTCGCGCGATCGCGCAGCAGGTGGGCGAGCAGTTGCGTCAGCAGATCGTGGTCGAGAACCGCCCCGGCGCCAACGGCAACATCGGTGCCGACGCGGTGGCCAAGGCAGCGGCCGACGGCCACACGCTGCTGATGAGCAGCGGCGGCGCGATCACGGTCAACCCCTTTCTCTACAGCCGCATGCCCTTCGACGCGCTGCGCGACCTGCAGCCCGTGGCCAGCGTCGCGCGCGTGCTCGTCTTCCTGATGACCCACCCCTCGGTGCCGGTAGGCAACGTGCAGGAATTCATCGCCCACGCGCGCGCCAACCCGGGCAAGCTCAGCTACGGTTCGGCCGGCGGCGGGAGCTCGCCGCACCTGGCGGGCGAGATGTTCGCGCGCCAGGCCGGCTTCCAGGCCACGCACGTGCCCTACAAGGGCGCGGCCCCGGCGCTGACCGACCTGCTGTCGGGCCAGATCCAGTTCATGTTCGACCCCGGGCCCGGCCTGCGCCACGCGCGCGAGGGCAAGCTGCGCCTGCTGGCCGTGGGCAGCCCGCGCCGCTCCTCGCAATGGCCGGACACGCCAACGCTGGCCGAGGCCGGCATGACCGGCTTCGACGCCGACACGCTGTTCGGCATCTACGCCCCGGCGGCCGTGCCCGGGCCCGTCGTCGCACGCCTGCACGAGGAGATCAACAAGGCGCTGGCCACGGCGCGCGTGCTCGACGTGATCAAGAGCATCGGCGGCGAGCCCGCGCCGCTGTCGCGCGTGGAGTTCGCCGAGCGCCAGCAGCGTGATCGTGAGCGCTACGGCGCGGTGATCCGCGAGATCGGGCTGAAGCTGGAATGAGACAGACCTTGCGCGCATCTCCGGGCGCGGGGCCCAGGGCTGCGGCCGCGGCGCCAGGGCTCACCCCATGACCACGCCCGTGACCGTGCTCGTCTGCGCGCTTGGCGGCGAGGGTGGCGGCGTGCTGGCCGAGTGGCTGTACGCGGCCGCTGTCGGCGCCGGTTTGCAGGCGCAGAGCACCTCGGTGCCGGGCGTGGCGCAGCGTACCGGCGCCACCACCTATTACATCGAGATCCAGCCCGCGCCTGCGCACGCAGGGGTGAGCGCCACGCGCCCGGTGTTCAGTCTGAACCCGGTGCCGGGCGCGATCGACCTGCTGGTGTCGTCGGAGCTGCTCGAGACGGTGCGCCAGGTGGGCCTGGGCATGGCCAGCGCCGAGCGCACGCGCATCATCAGCTCGACCGCGCGCGCGCTGACCGTGGCCGAGAAGATGGTGCCTGGCGACGGCCGGGTCGACGGTGCCCGCCTCGCCGCCACGCTGCAGCGGCACGGGCTCAGCGTCGACCTGCTGGACTTCGGCGCCTTGGCGCGCGAGGCCGGCACGGCCATCAGCGCCACGCTCTTCGGCGCGGTGGCGGCCAGTGGCGTGCTGCCGCTGCCCCGCGCCGCCTGCGAGGCCGCGATCCGGGCCTCCGGCAAGGGCGTGGACGCCAGCCTGCGCGGCTTTGCGCTGGCCTTCGAGACGCTGACCCGCCAGCGCGCGCTGCGCGAGCAGGTCGAGGATGTGCTCGCGGCCCCCGCCCCGGCGGCTGACTTCCGTGCCCTGGGTCGTGCGCGCGTGGCCGCGTGGCAGGACGAGGCCTACGCGCGCCGGTACGACGCCCGCTTGGCCCGCATCGACGCGGCCGAGCGCGCCGCCGACCCCGCCGGCCACCATGGCGGCGCGCTCGGGCGCGAGATGGCGCGCTGGCTGGCGCTGTGGATGGCTTTCGACGACGTGGTGCAGGTGGCGCGGCTGAAGGTCTCGGCCGCGCGCCAGGCGCGGGTGCGGCGCGAAACCGGCGCGCGCAACGACGAGGTCGTGCGCATCTACGATCACTTCAAGCCCGGCGTGCCCGAGTTCGCCGCCCTGCTTCCGCCGGCGCTGGCGCAACGCCTGCAGGCCTGGGACCGGCGCCGCGTCGCGCAGGGCCGCGATCCCTGGGCCCTGCCGTTGCGGCTGGGCACCCACACCGTCACCGGCACGCTGGCGCTGCGCGCGCTGGCGGCGACCCGGCGCCTGCGCCCCTGGGGCAGCCGCTACCGGCAGGAGCAGGCACTGATCGACGAGTGGCTGGCCGCGGTCGAGCAGGGTTGCCGCGAGGACTGGGCCCTGGCCCATGAGCTCGTGCTGTGCGGCCGCCTCGTCAAGGGCTATGGCGACACGCACGGGCGCGGCCAGCGCAACCTGCTGCACATCGTGCGCCACCTCGCGCTCCCGCAATCTGGCCGCAGCCCGGCTGAACGCGCCCGGGCGGTGCGGGCCGCGCGCGAGGCGGCGCTCGCCGACGACGCCGGTACCGCCCTCGACCGCACGCTGCAAGCCCATGGCGCCCCGCCGCGGCCCGTGCCGGAGCAGGTGGTGCGGTTCTATCGGCGACGTCCGGGACCAGCCGCGTAGCGGGGGTCGGCCCTCACTCCTGGACCAGCCGATCGCGCCGCCACAGGCCTGGGAACCACCGTACCCACAGCGCCACGACGAGCAGGCTGGCGAGCGCGCCGGTCCAGACCGCCGCCACCGGCCCGAGTGCTGCCGCCACGGCGCCGGCGCGGAATTCGCCGAGCTGGTTCGAGCCGCTGATGCACAGCGAGTTGATCGCGCTGACCCGGCCGCGCATGGCGTCCGGCGTGTCGAGCTGGACCATCGTCTGTCGCACGACGACGCTGATCATGTCGGCGGCGCCGCCGATGGCCAGCAGGGCCAGCGACAGCCACAGCGCGGTGGAGAAGGCGAAACCCAGCATGGCCAGCGAGTACACGGCCACGCCGAGGAACATCGTCCGGCCCACGCCGCCGCGCAAGGGCCACTGCACCAGCAGCAGCGACATCACCAGGGCGCCGACCGCCGGGGCCGCGCGCAGCAGGCCGAGTCCGGCGCTGTCCAGCTCCAGCACGTCCTTGGCGTAGACGGGCATCAGCGCCACCACGCTGCCGAGCATCACCGCCATCAGGTCCAGCGTCAGCGAGCCCAGGATGGCCGGTTGGCGCCGGATGAAGCCCACGCCGGCCAGCAAGGTCGCCAGCGAGCGCGCCTGCGCCGGCGCCGGCACGCCCGACTGACGCACACGGCCGTACAACACCGCGGCGTACACGTGCAGCAGCAGTGCCAGGCCCAGTGTCGGCAGCGGTCCCCACATCAGCGCCAGGCCGCCCAGCGCGGGTCCGGCGATGAACATCGCCTGCGAGCCGGCGCTGCTGAACGACAGCGCGCGCGGCAGCAGCGCGGGCGGCACCAGCACCGCAGGCAGCGCCTGCTGCGCCGTCATCTGGAAGGGGCGCAAGGCCCCGAGCAGCGCCCCGGCCGTCAGCACCATGCCGGGGCGCAGCAGCCCCGCACCTTCGCTCAGCAGCAGCAGCAGACACAGCGCCGCCTGCAAGGCCATCACGACGACGAGGACCCGGCTGCGCCGGAAGCGGTCGGCGGCGTCGCCCGCCGGCAGGAACAGCAGCAGCGAGCACAGGAACTGCAGCAGCCCGAACAGCCCGAGCATCCAGGCGCTGCCCGTCAGCTCGTACAGGCGCCAGGCGAGGTAGAGAGAGACGATCTGATTGCCCGCCGTCGCCAGCAGACGGCCGGTCCAGAACAGCACGAAGGGCCGCTGCTGCAGCAGGCCCTGGGTCGAGGCCCTCAAGACACGCGCCTGCTCAAGCCGGCGCGCTGCCGTCGTGCATCCAGCGCGCGTGCTGCGGTGCCTTCTTCGTGCGCGCCCACTCGTCGAGCATGGGCCACTTGACCTCGTCGAGCTGGCGGTACATCTCGGGCGTGCCGACGTCGGCTGCCAGCTCCAGCCGGTGACCGTTGGGGTCGAAGAAGTAGATGCTCTTGAAGATCGTGTGGTTGGTCGGGCCGATGACGGCGATGCCCGCAGCCTCGAGCCGTGCCTTGGTCTGCACCAGCTCGTCGACCGTGGCGACCTTCAGCGCCAGGTGCTGCACCCAGGCCGGGGTGTTCTCGTCGCGGCCCATCGGCGGGGAGTTCGGCAGCTCGAAGAAGGCGAGGATGTTGCCGTTGCCGGCGTCCAGGAAGACGTGCATGTAGGGGTCGGGCGCCTTTGTCGACGGGACCTCGTTCTCGGCGATGGCGAGCACGAACTTCATGCCCAGGTGCTTCTCGTACCACTGCACGGTCTCCTTCGCGTCCTTGCAGCGGTAGGCGACGTGGTGGATCTTCTGGATCTGCATGGCGGGCCCTCGTGGTCTGTTTGGTCTGTTGCCGATGTTCAGACGTCTTTGCGCGCGTGCTGCAGCGCCTCGCGCAGCACCGCGATGTCACCGATGTGGTTGGACAGCAGCAGCACGAGCTTGGCGTTGACGAGCGCGCTCTGCGCATCGCTCAGGTCGCGGTGGGTGTCGATCAGCAGCTGGTAGAAGTCGTCGCCGGGCGAGAAGTCGCGGTGGTAGCGGCGCCCGGGCTCGTGGAAGTGGGGTTGCAGTTGCAGCGGCATCGCGGGCTCCGGTGGAGGGCGGGCGGGCTCGGGCGCGTTCAAGCGGCGGCCGCGTCGTTGCAGGTGGCGCGCGACACCGCGGCGCGCACGCGCGCCAGGTCCGCAGAGCGCCAACGGGCGGCCAGGTGCTGGTCGGGCCGCAGCAGGAAGGCGCTGCCGTCGCGCGCGTCATAGCGCCGCGCGACCAGGCCCTGCGCGTCATGCAGCAGGGTCGCGCCGGCGGGGGCCGCAGCACCTGGCTGCGGCGTGACGATGAGCAGCGCCACCGGCACGGTGTCGTCGCGCAGCCCGAGCAGGGCGCTCACGTCGAGCGCTGCCGGGTCCTCGGCGTACACCATGAGCTGGAAGCGGCCCCCCGCATGGTCCAGCAGCCAGCCTGGCTGGCCTTCGTGCGTGACCGGCGCGTCATCCATCGGCGCGCCCGGCTCCATGGTGCCGGCGCTGGGCTCGTCCAGCGGCGTGTTCAGCGGCGAATCGGCGTAGAACGAGGGCACCGACAGGCGCCCGGAATTGACGAGCTTGCGCGCGAAGGGGTGCTCGCGCGCCAGCTGCAACACCGCGTTGCGCAAGGTGCGGCTGGCCGCGCTCTTGGGCGTGATGAAGTCGGTCGAGCGCGTGGAGTTCATCAGGTTCTCGTCGGCCGCCCAGCCGCGCTCGTGCGTGTAGCTGTGCAGCAGCCGCGCCGGGGCCCGGCCGGCGATCACGAGCGCGAGCTTCCAGGCGAGGTTGTCGGCGTCCTGGATGCCGGAGTTCGCCCCGCGCGCGCCGAAGGGCGAGACCTGGTGCGCGGCGTCGCCGGCGAAGAGCACGCGCCCGTGGTCGAAGCGCGTCATGCGCCGGCACTGGAAGGTGTAGACGCTGACCCACTCGAGTTCGAAGGCGCGCACGTCGCCCAGCATCGCGCGGATGCGCGGGATCACGCGCTCGGGCTTGCGCTCCTCGTCGGGGTCGGCGTCCCAGCCGAGCTGGAAGTCGATGCGCCAGACGTCGTCGGCCTCGCGGTGCAGCAGCACGCTCTGGCCGGGGTGGAAGGGCGGGTCGAACCAGAACCAGCGCTCGGCCGGGAACTGCGCCTTCATCACCACGTCGGCGATCAGGAAGCGGTCCCTGAAGACCTGGCCCTCGATGTCCAGCCCGAGCATTGTGCGCACCGGGCTGCGCGCGCCGTCGCACACCACGAGCCAGTCGGCTTGCAGCGCATAGTCGCCCTCGGGCGTGCGCACCTGCAACGCCACGCCGTCGGCACCGGGCTCGACCGCCACGACCTTGTGCTTCCAACGCATCTCGACGCCGGCGGATTCGCAGCGCGCGACCTGGTACTGCTCCAGGTAGTACTGCTGCAGGTTGACCATGCCCGGCCGCTTGTGGCCGGGCTCGGGCAGCAGGTTGAAGTTGAAGACCTCGCCCTCGCCGAAGAAGGTACGACCCACGTTCCAGGTCACGCCCTTGTCGACAACCGGATCGCCCACACCCAGGCGGTCCAGCACCTCGAGCGTGCGCTTGGCATAGCACAGCCCGCGCGAGCCCACCGAGACGGTCTCGTCGTCGTCCAGCAGCAGCACCGGCAGGCCGTGCAGGCGCAGGTCGATCGCCGCGGCCATGCCCACCGGCCCGGCGCCGACCACGACCACCGGCCGCCGCGCGGGCCCGGCGCCGTCGAGCTCCGGCGGGCGTCGGTAGGCGTACTTCGGGTAAGTGAAGGTCTGGTGCATCGACAGGCGCTCCTGCAAGGCGGCCACAGGCGCTGCGGATCGGGCCGCGCGCCTGGGCCTGGCCTGTCAGCCCTCGAGCGTCTCCCACATCTGGCGGTCGCGCTCGGCCGTCCAGACGCGCGGGTCGCGGTGCTGCGTGGCCTCGTCGTAGGCGCGCGTCACGTCGAAGGGCATGCAGTGGTCGAAGATGACCCACTTCCCGTACTTCGGCTGCAGGCGCTCGTAGGTCTCACGATAGACAGCGTGCAGGTCGCGCCCGGCGGCGGCGCCGGCGCTGACGCTGGCCCACAGGTCGCTGATGAAGTCACGCGTGCCTTCCAGGCCACGCTGCACCTGCTCCTCGCCCTGGAGGGCTGCGCCGCGCCCGGGTACCAGGGCCAGCGGCCGCAGCTGCGCGATGTGGTCCAGCGTCTGCGGCCAGTCGCGGAAGTAGGCGTCACCGGCGTAGGGCGTGGCGTCGAACTCGACCAGGTCGCCCGACAGCAGCGTGCGCTCGCCGGGCAGCCAGACCACGGTGTCGCCTTTGGTGTGGCCGCGGCCGAGCTGCAGCAACTGCACCTCGAGCTTGCCGAGCCACAACGTCATCTTCCCGGTGAAGGTCATCGTCGGCCAGGTCAGGCCGGCGGGCACGGTCTCGACGTTGCGGAACAGGCGTGGGAAGCGGCCGATCTCGCTCGCCTTGTCGGCCTCGCCGCGCTCGACGATCAGGTCGTGGGTGTCCTGGCTGGCGAGGATCTGCTGCAGGCCCTCGGCGCGGTAGGCGCTCGCGCCCAGCACGCGCACCGCGTGGTAGTGCGTCAGCACGACGTAGCGGATGGGCTTGTCGGTGACCTCGCGGATGCGCCGGATCACGTCCGCGGCCATCGCCGGCGTGGCCTGGGTGTCGGCCACGAGCACCGCGTCGTCGCCGATGACGATGCCCGTGTTGGGGTCGCCCTCGGCGGTATAGGCCCAGGCGTGTTCGGAGAGCTGGGTGAAGCTGACCTGCTTTTCCTCGACGTCGGCGTGCGAGGCGAACTTCTTGGTGGCGGTGTTCATGGGCGGTCCGTCAGGGGGCTGGGGGCGTGGCATGCGGTGACGCGCGCGGGACCGTGATCGTAGCGCTGCGCCACCGCGCTACCCTGGCCGGCAGCAATTGGAAGCGACGCCTACCGGACCCGCCATGCCGCTGCGCGCATCCGACGCCCATGCCGGCCCCGACAATGCGTGACCCCGCCCCGCTGCCACCCGTTGCCATGACCGCCCCTCCAGCCGCACCCTTCCAAGGCGCACGCGTTGCCCTGTCGCTGCACGGCTCCGTCGCCGTCGTGCGCCTGTCCAACCCGCCCACCGGCCTGATGGACGACGTGATGGAGGCCGAGCTCGAGCAGGTGCTCGCGCAGCTCGACGACCCCGCCGCCTGGCCGGGCGGGCGCGTGGTGGTGCTGACCGGGGGCGAGCCCGGCGTCTTCGTGCGCCACTACGACGTGGCCGTGCTGCACCAGCGCGGCCAGACCCTGCGCGCGCGCGGCAAGACCTTCACGCTGGAGCGGCCGGTGCCGCCGGCGGGCATCCACCGCTGCATCGAGCGCATCGAGCGCAGCGCGCTCGTCTTCATCGCTGCCGTCAACGGCACGGCCATGGGCGGGGGCTTCGAGCTCGCGCTGGCATGCGACCTGCGCGTGGTGCAGCACGGGCCGCACCAGCTCGGCCTGCCCGAGCTGAACGCCGGCCTGCTGCCCGGAGCCACCGGCACCCAGGTGCTGACGCGCCTGCTCGGGCCGGCGCTGGCGCTGCAGTGCCTGCTGACGGCACGCGTCTTCCGCCCCGAGGAGCTGCCGCAGCTGGGGCTGGCGCAGGCCTGCGTGGATGATGCGCTCGCGCACGCGCTGCAGCTCGCGGCGCGGCTGCAGGCCGTGCCCGCGCGCGCCTGCGCCCATATCAAGCGCCTGGTGCGGGACGCGGCGCACCGCCCAGCCGCCGAGAGCCTGGCGGCCGAGCGCACGCTGTTCTGCGACTGCATGGTCGACCCCGAAGCCGAACCGCTGATGCGCGCCATCGCCGAGGGCCGCCGTACCCTGGCCGACCCGCCCGGCTGATACGGGTCGGCCGTCTTCAGCCCCGGCCCACAGGAAGCCTACGCCGGGGAGGGTTCAGCCCCTCTCCCGCCAGGAAGGAGGGGAGGAAGACCCAGGGATCGTGCAGATCAGCGGCAGATCCCGCGGCCGCGCGGTGGCGCCAGGGGCGCCTGCCAGCCTCAGTCCAGCTTCACGCCCGCGGTGCGGATGTAGGCGCCCCAGCGGTCGTACTCGCTGTTGTAGAAGGTCTGGTAGGCGCGCGGGTCCATGCGCTCGGGCACCATCGCCATCTTCTTCATCGTCTCGATCACCGCCGGGTCGCCCTGGGCGCCATCGACGGCCTGGTGGATCTTGGCGACGATGTCCGCCGGCGTGCCGGCCGGCGCCAGGAAGCCCAGCCAGGGGCCCATGTCGATGGCCACGCCGAGCTCGCGCAGCGTGGGCACGTCCTTGAAGTCGGCCACGCGCTCGCGCGCGGCTACCGCCAGCATGCGGATCGTGCCTGCCCGCGCGTGCTGCTCGGCTACCGGGATGGGCAGGATCGTCGCCGTCACCTGGTTGGCTAGCTGCGCCTGGATCAGCGGCGCGGTGCCGTTGTAGGGCACGTGCAGCAGGTCGATGCGCGCCACCTGCTTGATGGCCTCGACCGTGATCTGCCCCGAGCTGCCCTGGCCCCAGGAGCCGAAGGTCAGCGGCTGCGCTGCGGCGCGCGCGGCCTGCGCGAACTGTTCCCAGTTGCGTGCCGGGTTTGAGGCGTGCACGCAGAAGGCCAGTGGCGTGAAGCCGATCGGCGCCACGGCCACGAAGTCCTTCTTCGAGTCGTAGGGCATCTGCTTCAGGATGTGCGGCGCGATCGAGTGCGAGTCTGCGGCGCCGTAGACCAGGGTGTAGCCGTCGGCCGGGCTGCGCGCCGCCGCCAGACTGCCGATGGTGCCGATGGCGCCAGGGCGGTTCTCGACGATGACGGTCTGGCCCAGGCGGGCGGCGATCGCCGGCACCATCGCGCGCACCAGCACATCACCGCCACCGCCGGCGGCCCAGGGCATGATGATCTTGATCGGCTTGGTCGGCCAGGTGCCCTGGGCCAGGGCCGGGAGCGCGGCGCCGCCGAGCGTAGCAGCGGCCAGGCCCAGGACCTGGCGGCGGGTTGCGAGTGACTTCGTCTTCATCGGGTGTCTCCTTCGAGGGGTGGGAAAGTCGTCGGGCAGGTCGTCGAGCGCGGGTGACGGCAGGACGGCACAGCCTGTGTCGGATCAGCGTAGTCCTTCGGGCTTGACCGAGCGCCGTTGCGGGTCATCGGGTCGCCGGGCGTGTCTTCAGGGCACGCAGGTCGAAGGCGCCGGCACGCGCGTCCTCGCCGGGCGCGAAGATGCGGTTCTTCTGCAGCTTGTTGGTGGCCGTGACCGGCAACTCGGCGCGGAAGGCCACCCAGGCCGGCGCCTTGTAGTAGGCCAGCTCGGCGCGGCAGTGCAGGGCCAGCGCGCGCGCCGTGGCCTCGTCGGCGGCGTGGCCCGCGGCGGGCACGACGACGGCCAGCACCTCCTCGTCGCGCATCTCGTCGGGCACCGCGAGCACCGCCACGCGCGCCACCGCCGGGTGCGCCGCGAGCACGGCCTCGACCTCGCCGGCCGAGATGTTCTCGCCCGAGCGCCGGATCATGTCCTTGCGCCGGTCGACGAAGTACAGCATGCCGCCGGCGTCGCGCGTGACGACATCGCCGGTGTGGAACCAGCCGCCGCGCCAGGCGCGCTGCGTGGCCTCGTCGTCGTCGAGGTAGCCGCTGAAGAAGCCCTGGCGCGGGGCGGCGCCGCGCGCGCGCACCAGCAACTCGCCCGCGCTGCCGTCGGGCAGGTCGCGGTCGGCGTCGTCGACCACGCGCACCTCCAGCGGCTCGGCCTGGCGCCCGAAGGCGCGCGTGTGGGTCAGGCGCGGCTCGTGCTGGTTGGCGAGGAAGCGGCCGGTCTCGGTCATGCCCCAGACCTCGACGAAGGGGAAGCCGAAGCGGGCCTCGACCTGCGGGTGCAGGCTCGGGTCGCAGCCGGCGCCCAGGCCGAAGCGCACGGTGTGGCGCGACTCCCAGTCCGACGGCGCCTGCTTGAACAGCGCCGGCGGCATGATGCCCAGGTAGTGGATGGCCGTGGCCTGCGAGCGCCCACAGTCCTCCCACCAGGTGCTGGCGTGGAAGCGGTCGGGCAGCACGAGGCAGTTGTCGGTCAGGCACATCGTGGCCACCGTCGTCATGCCGCAGTTCATGTGGAAGACCGGCAGCGGGTTCAGCAGCCGCTCCTGCGCCGGGTGCAGCGTCAGTTCGCCGCCGAGGTCGCGGTACCAGGCCCCGGCGGTCAGCACGTACTCGTTCGTCAGCACGCAGCCCTTGGGCGGGCCCGAGGTGCCCGAGGTGAAGAGGATCGCGACCTCTCGCTGCCAGGGCGTGGCCGCGTCACTGACGCGCGGCGAGGGCGTGGCGCGCGGCAGCAGCGCACGCAGCAGGGCCGCAGCGGAGCCGGTGCTGCCGGGCGGGGCTGCGTCAGCCTTTGGGTCGGTCTCGGCCGCTTCAGCCCTTGCGGCAGGCCTTGCGGCACCTGCCAGGTCTGCCGCGTCCCTCGCATCGAGCGTGACGACGGGCAAGGCCCGCAGCGCTGCGCCCTCGGCCCCGGACTGCTCCAGTGCCTGGGTCACCACCCCGGCGCGCTCGGGCAGCGCCACCACCAGGTCGGCGCACGACAGGCGCAACGCATGCCGAATCTCGGCGCCGCGGTGGTCGGGGTTCAGAGGCACGATGGACGCGCCGAGCCGGTTCAGCGCCAGGAAGTGGAAGAAATGACGCGGGTGGTTGCCCATGCCGAGTGCGACGCGGTGGCCCAAGCCCCAGCCGGCCGCGGCGTAGGCGTCAGCCAGGGCGTCGATCTCGAGCTCCGCCTGCGCGAAGCTCCAGACCCGCCCGCCGCTGCAAGCCGACTCGGCCAGGAAGGGCAGCGCGCCGGCACGGGCGCAGGCGGCGGCAAAGGCCGCGTGCAGGGTCTCGGGCAGCGCCGGGCTCATCGCAAGCTCCTGCAGCGCAGGCCAGGCGCGGGCGTGGCGGGCGGGGCCGTGGGCGTTTGCAGCATGCGGTTCACTGCAGCACCAGCGGCAGCCGCTCCGGGCCGCGCATGATCATTGCGTCCAGCCACTCCCCCGGGGTGCTGCCCGCACGCATGCGCGGGAAGCGCTCGACCAGGCCGCCGATCACCACCCGCACCTCCAGCCGCGCCAGCGGCGCCCCGAGGCAGAAGTGCAGGCCCTGGCCGAAGGTCAGGTGGCGGTTGGGCGTGCGCCCGAGGTCCAGCGTGTGCGGGTGCTCGAACTGGCGCGGGTCGCGGTTGGCGGCGTTGACCATCGCGAACACGCGCTCGCCCGGGCGCAGCACGCGCCCGCCGAGCTCGTGCTCCTGCGCGACGACGCGGGCGATGCTGTTGCTCGGCCCGTCGTAGCGCAGGAACTCCTCGACGGCGGTGGTGATCAGCGCCGGCTCGGCGCGCAGGCGCTCGCGCTGCGCCGGGTTCTCGAGCAGCGCGACGACGGCGCTGCCCAGCAGGTTGGTCGTGGTCTCGTGCCCGCCGAAGAGGAAGAGCATGCAGCAGGCCACGAGCTCGTCCTCGCTCAGCGCGCCGGCCTCGTCGCGCGCGGCGATCATGCGGCTGATCACGTCCTCGCCCGGCTCGGCCCGGCGGCGCGCGACGAGCTCGCGGAAGTAGGCCGACATGCCGTCGGCGCCCTCGCGGGCGCGTCGGTACTTGTCGCCCTCGCCCTGGGCGGTGCCGATGAACAGGCGCAACGCATCCGACCAGGCCTTGATGCGTCCGAAGTCGTCGCGCGGCACGCCGAGCATGTCGAGGATGACGTAAGCCGGCAGCAGCACGGCCAGGTCCTTCATGAACTCGATCTCGCCCTGCGCGTCGAGCCCGGCGAGGATGTGCTCGAAGGTCGAGCGCACTCCGGGCTCGAGCGCCTGCACCATGCGCGGCGAGAACACCGAGTTCAGGAGCCGGCGCAGCCGCGTGTGCTCGGGCGGGGCCTTGAACACCAGCCACAGGTCGAGGTAGCGCATCACCCCGGACAGGATGTCGCGCCGCTCGTCCTTCAGCGCGTTGTAGAAGGGACGCAGGCGGTCTGAGGACATGGTCGCCGACGAGGTCACGAACTTCACGTCCTCGTAGCGCGTGACGATCCAGCAGCGCAGCGCCGGGCTCCAGTGCACCGGGTCGCGGTCCTGCAGCGCCTCGTACAGCGGGAAGGGATTGCGCCGCGTCGTGGCGTCGTTCGGGTCGTAGACCGGGGTGTCGTGGGTGCTCATCGTGGAGTCGCAAAGAGTAGCAGCGTGCCCGGCCGCGGATGCATCGGACCTTCCCTATCCGGGAATCCGCCAGAAGGTGCCGCTTTCCGGCGCCGGCGCCGCGGCGGCCTCAGAGCGGGCGGTCCCACCAGGCCCCGCGCAGCAGCACCTTGCCGGCGCGCGCCGGCTGGGCGGCGGCCTGCACCGCGATGGCGGCGTCGGCGAGGTCGTGCACGGCGCCCACGGCCATGTGCAGCCTGCCGGTGCCCAGCTGGGCCGCCAGCGCCGGGTACAGGCCCTTCGCATGGGCGCGGTTCGCCGGGTCGGCGAACCAGCGCGCGAGCCAGAAGCCTTGCACCGTGACGCCACGGAAGACGAGATCGTGCGCCGGCAGTGCGCAGGGCTCGCCGCTCATCAAGCCGTAGACCACGACCGTGCCGCCGTCGTCGAGTGCTGCCGCGAGCGCGCCGCTGGCCTGGCCGCCGAGGGCGTCGAGCGCCAGCGCCGCCCGCCCCGGCGCGGCCGACGCCTCGCGTGCGCGCGCCAGCCCCGCCTTCAGCGTGCTGCCGTCGCCGGATGCGTCGACGACCCAGGCGGGATCCCCCGCCGATTCGGCGGGCACGGCGCCGGTGCGGCGCACGATGTTCAGCACGCGCAGCCCGAGCGCGGGCGCGAGCTGGCGCACGCACTGGCCGACGGCCGAGTTGGCGGCGTTCTGCAGCACCCAGTCGCCGGGCTGCAGCGGCGCGAGATGACGCAGCAGCACCCAGGCCGTGGCCGGGTTGGCGCAGAGCATGGCCTGCTGCAGCGCGTCGGTGGCCGCGTCCAGCGGCACGAGCGCGCGCCGGTGCAGCACCCGCTCGTCGGCCCAGAAGCCGCCGGCGGCCAGCGGCAGCACGCGCGCGCCCGCGGCGAGGTCGGTCACGTCGGGCGCGGTCTCGAGCACCACGCCCACGCCCTCGAGTCCCGCCACGTAGGGCAGGGTCGGTCGCAGGCCGTAGCGACCGTCGAGCTGCAGCAGGTCGGCCGGATTGACGGCCATCGCCAGCATGCCCACGCGCACCTGTCCGGCGCCCAGCGGCGCGCGCTCGACGGTGCGCACGCGCAGGCGCTCCCCGAGCGGGCGCGACGGATCGGTGTCGATGACTTCGACCTGGCGGGGCGGGTGGGGCAGGGTGGGCGCAGGGGGCATGGTGGTGTCCGGGCGGGATCGGTTGGAAAAGCACGAGCGTACCGCCGCCGCGCCAGAATCCCGCCGATGAACCCGCCCCGCGATGACCCCCCCGTGCTGCAGGTGCGCGACATCGGCAGCTTCCACATCGGCGGCCGGGAGGCGCACCTGAGCGGCCTGCCCGCGCGCGAGGTGGTGTTCTCGCCCGGCAACCCGCCGGTGCGGGTGGACCCCAACGGCAGCTTCGAGATCGAGCAGATGTACGTGCAGCACGTGCGCCTGGCCGCGCCGCGCGCGCGCCAGCCGCTGTTGCTGATGCACGGCGGCGGCCTGTGCGGCGTGTGCTGGGAGACCACGCCCGACGGGCGGCCGGGCTGGCAGCGGCGCTTTCTGGAGGCTGGGCACGACGTGTTCGTCGCCGACGCGGTCGAGCGCGGCCGCGCGTCCTGGGCGCGCAGCCCGGAGTTCTTCGCTGGCGAGCCGCTGTTCCGCACCAAGGCCGAGGCCTGGGAGCTGTTCCGCATCGGCCCGCCGGGCTCCTGGCAGGGCCGCGCGGGCGCCAGCGCCGCCTGTGCCGGGCAGCAGTTCCCGGTCGACGCCTTCGATGCCTTCATGAAGCAGTCGGTGCCGCGCTGGGTCGGCAACGACGCCGCCACCCAGGCGGCCTACGATGCGCTGGCGGCCGCGCACGGGCCCTTTGCCCTGATCGCGCACAGCCAGGGCTGCAACTTTGCTTTCAGGATGGCGCTGGCCCGGCCCGACCGCGTGGCGGCGATCGTCGCGCTCGAGCCCTCGGGCTTCCCCGACCCGGCCGCGCACGAACTCGCCCGCCTGTCCGGCATCCCCCACCTCTTCGTCTGGGGCGACCATTTCGAGGGGCACGCCCCCTGGGCGCGCATCCGCCAGGGCCTGGCCGGCTGGCGGGACGCGCTGCGCCTCAGCGGGGTGCGGGTCGACGAACTCGAGCTGCCGGCCCAGGGCCTGGGCGGCAACTCGCACATGCTGATGATGGACCGCAACAGCGACGCCGTGGCAGCCCGGGTGCAGGCGTGGTTCGTGCAGCAGGGCCTGGTGGTCTGAAGCCGACGCGGGCCCGGTCAGTAGCTCTCCGCCGGGTGCCCCGCTTTCAGCCCCGGTCCCGGAGGAGAGGAAGACCGCGAGCCCTGCAGCGGGGCTGCGCGGCCTGCGCCTCAGGGCTCGGTGCGGACGCCCTTGTCCTCGGCCTCGCGCACCAGGCGCTCGGCGTCGCGCGCCAGCAGCAGCCGCTGCGCGACCTGGGCCTCGGCCGCACGCCGCATCGCGGCGACGTAGCTTTCCTTCGTCGGGTAGCGCTCCTCCAGCGAGGGGCGCGGGTCGCCCGCAGCCTCGCGCTCGGCGCGGGTCGGGGCAAACGGAATGAAGGCCCCCTGGAAGATGCAGAACCCGTCCTCGAAGCGGTCCTTGCGGCCGACGTTCCAGGCCAGGTAGCTGCCGATGGGCACCTGCTGGTAGACCGACTTCAGGCCCGCCAGGTCGGCACCGTCGGCGTCAGCCTGCGGCACCAGGATGCCGTAGCTCTGCGTGCCCTGCCGCGGCGGCTCGATGGTGATGACGCCGCTGGAGTCGCCGGCCCGATACAGCGGCCCGAAGTCGAACACCTGCAGCGGGTTGTGGTTGGCCAGGTAGCGCAGCGCCGGGCGCGGCACGCCGCCGTAGTTCGTCGCCGGGATCGCCGGGATGCGCGCCTGGTTGGGCGCGACCAGCGTGCCGTCGGCGATGCGCGGCACCACGCTCGGCGGCGGGGCCTTGCCGTCGCGCACCCAGGCCGTGAGCTCGTTCAGCAGCGCGCGCATCGCCCACAGGTGCGGGTTCGGGTTGGACTGCTGCACGCACATGCCGAAGGGTGGCGCCTTGGGCAGCGGCAGCGGCGCCGCGCTGTGCTGGGTGGAGGCGAGGATGTAGGTGCGCACGCTCTCCGGGTCGGGCACGTCGCGGCGCCCGAGCGGATCGGTCAGCCCGAGCGACTGCCGGCCTTCCCAGATCTCGAGCGAGGTGGCGACGTGGAACAGGCGCGGGCAGGTTCCGTCCGCGGCGCAGCGGTCCAGGAGGCCCTGGGTGCGCCCGGTGATCGGGTCGTTCAGGCTGGCGTAGTGGAACGGGAAGTCGTAGGCCTGGTAGAGGTGGTCGATCTGGTCGCCCCAGGCGCGCCCCGGGTGCCCGAAGCGCACGTTCAGCGGCATCAGCCCGCCGCCGATGTGCGGCTTGGCGCCGTCGAAGGCGGTGCGGCCCTGCTCGTCGCGGTTGAAGCCCAGGTGCAGGTAGGAGCGGATGAAGCGCCCGCTCTGCGAGGTGCCCAGCACGATGGTCTTCTGCCCGGGCCGCCACACCGGGTTGGGCCGGCCGGCGGTATCGGCCTGCTCGAACTTCAGGAAGGCGCCGACGTCACGCAGCGCGGCAAAGCCGACGCCCAGCACGATGGGTTCGCGGGCGCGGTAGATCAGCTCGTACAGCCGGCCGGGCTGGAAGCCGCCGTCCAGGCAGATGCGGGTCTCGCTCGGACGCGCCGGCTGGCCCTCGGGGCAGTCGGCGAAGCGCCAGGCCGAGGCCGGCACCTCGACGCGGGGCGCGTTCTCCTTCGCGCGCACCGTCAGCGTCGGCTTGAAGCCGTCGGCCAGCGGCGTGGTGTGGTCCACCGAGACGGTGGGGTAGGCATGGTGGGTCTGGCCGGTGAACCAGCCCGCCGACAGCGGCAGGCTGCGCGCCGGCGCGCCGACGACGATCTCCGAGCGCAGCACGCCCGTGAGCGCCGAGCCGTCGGCCTGGCGCGCCACCGGGGCCTGCAGCCGGACGCGCCCGCCGCCGGCGACCAGGTCGGCCTGCCAGCCGAACCAGACCACCGTGTAGCCCTCGGCCATCAGGAAGCCGTCGCCGGCCGAGCGCAGGCCGTTGACGCTGGCCATGTCGGTCGGGACGTCGGCGTTGTAGTTGACGATCGCGCGCTTGTTGCCGCGGTTGACCACGTCGACGAGGATCACGCCGTTGCCGCGCGCGGCATCGCGCGGGCGCAGGATCTCGATGTCGGTGACGTACTCGACCAGACCCTGGGCGTTGCGTGGCGCGAGTTCGATGTCCTGGATCACCGCATTGGCCGGCAAGCGCGGGTCGAGCACGCCGTGGGCGCGGCCGGCCAAGCGGTCGTACGGCCCCGTGGCGCCGAAGCTGCGGCCCTCGAAGGCGGGCTCGACGCGCTCGATGTCCACGCGCACGATGCGGGCCTGCGTGGCCGCGGCGGCCAGCAGGGACAAGGACACCAGCAGCAGCCGGGCCATCCGGGTGATGGGCATGGACAGTCTCCTTCCTTTTGGTTGCTCGAAGTGCGATTGTGACGTCAGCGCCTCAAGGCGAAGGCGCCGGGGCGGCCGGGGTTGAGGTCTCCCCTGGCAAGGAGGTCTCGACGCCTGCGGGCCCCGGCCTGGCGCGACAAGGCAAAGAAAGTTGCGCAAACCGTGCACGCAATGCCTCGCACCGCGTACACTCCGCAGCTCAGCGTCCCGCTTGCACCGTCTTCATAGCAGTGCCTACTTCGGGGTCGCGTCGGGGCCACGAGCGGGCCTCGCCCCCCACTCAATGAGCGGTGGATGTCGGTCTTCTGGGCCGGCTGGTAGTTGTGCTCTCGCGCCTTCGGGCCCGCTGCAGATGATGTTGCGAGTTCGGTGCCAGGGCTGGCTCACCGCACCCAGCGTGTTGCCGTACACGCCTTGTTGCAACACAGGCCGGTCATCTGCCATCGGCAATACAGGTCAGAGAAAGTTTTTATCTCCATCCCCTTCCAAGTCGGGAAGTATCTCGTCTCTCCCCTGACCCGTCAGGCCGTCTGCGGCCGCTATGCGGCGTCGGTGTCCATCCGCTCGGGTCGCGGCAGCATGACGCACGATCGCGTGCTGCGCCTGCTGCCCTTGTTCAATTCCAGCGAGGAAGCTGCACGCCACGCGAGCGCCGAAGGGCTTGCCTGGATCGGCACCAACGCTGTCCTTGCGCGCGAAGACATCGGGACTGCCCCGACACCCGTGGATTGCAGCGCGCCCACGAACCCAACTGCCGTCTCGAGGCGGCCCTCCTCATGGCCAAAGAAGAACTGATCGAAATGCATGGCACCGTCAACGAGGTGCTGCCTGACTCTCGCTTTCGCGTGACGCTGGACAACGGGCACCAACTGGTGGCCTACACCGGCGGCAAGATGCGCAAGCACCATATCCGCATCCTGGCTGGCGACAACGTGTCGCTGGAGCTGTCGCCCTACGACTTGTCCAAGGGCCGGATCACCTTCCGGCACCTGGAGCGCCGTGGCCCGGGCCCGGCGGGCGGATCCGCCGGCGCGCCGCGTCGGCGCTGAGATGCCGACACTCGACCATCCCCTTTCCAACTCGATTTCCCCCAACACCGCAAGGAAGACATCATGACCACTGAAACCGGTACCGTGAAATGGTTCAACGACGCCAAGGGCTTCGGCTTCATCGCCCCTGACAACGGCGGCAAGGACCTCTTCGCCCACTTCAAGGAAATCCAGGGCACGGGCTTCAAGAAGCTCGCCGAGAACGACCGCGTGGAATTCGAGGTCGCCCAGGGCCAGAAGGGGCCGCAGGCCACGCGCATCCGCGTGATCTGAG
>CAIRBF010000492.1 GCA_903876715.1 uncultured beta proteobacterium | reverse complement strand
GAGATCGAGCCCGGCACGCTGCGCATCGGCTCGAGCAATGCCGAGCAGGAAGAGGCGATGGAGGAGCTCGAGGTCGACTACGCGGGTGATGCCATCGACATCGGCTTCAACGTCAGCTACCTGATCGATGCCCTGGGCAACATGGGTGCCGAGATGGTGCGCATCGACCTGCAGGACGGCAACGCCTCGGCGCTGATCTCCTCGCCCGGCATGCCCGGTTTCAAGTACGTCGTGATGCCGATGCGCATCTGATGACCCGCGGCGCCAGCGTCCTGCCGCCGCAGCGGGCCCTGGCAGGGCCCCTGCCCCAGCCTTTGCGAAAGACCTCATGAGCGAACCGAGTCAGGTGCCCGCCGGCGGCAGTGCCGCCGAGAACGCCTATGGCGAATCCAGCATTCAGATCCTCGAGGGTCTGGAGGCCGTGCGCAAGCGCCCGGGCATGTACATCGGTGACACCTCCGACGGCACCGGTCTGCACCACCTCGTCTTCGAGGTCGTGGACAACTCCATCGACGAGTCCCTGGCCGGCCACTGCAACGACATCATCGTCACCATCCACAGCGACAACTCCATCAGCGTGATCGACAACGGCCGCGGCATTCCCACGGGCGTGAAGATGGACGACAAGCACGAGCCGCGCCGCAGCGCGGCCGAGATCGCGCTGACCGAACTGCACGCCGGTGGCAAGTTCAACCAGAACAGCTACAAGGTATCGGGCGGCCTGCACGGTGTGGGCGTGAGTTGCGTGAACGCGCTCAGCAAGTGGCTGCGCCTGACGGTGCGGCGCGAAGGCAAGGTGCATTTCATCGAGTTCCGCCGTGGCGTGGCCCAGGACCGCGTGCTCGAGCAACGCGACGGCGTTCCCGTCAGCCCGATGCGTGTCACCGGCGAGACCGACAAGCGCGGCACCGAGGTGCACTTCCTGCCCGACGACGAGATCTTCCAGCAGAACGCCGACTTCCACTACGACATCCTCGCCAAGCGCCTGCGCGAGCTGAGCTTCCTGAACAACGGCGTGCGCATCCGCCTCGTCGACGAGCGCCAGAACAAGCAGGACGACTTTGCCTACGTCGGCGGCGTCCGGGGCTTCGTCGAGTTCATCAACCAGGGCAAGAAGACGCTGCACCCCAACATCTTCCATGCCACCGGCAGCAAGATGAGCGAGCAGAGTACCGAGATCGGTGTCGAGGTCTCGATGCAGTGGAACGACGGCTACAGCGAGAGCGTGCTGTGCTTCACGAACAACATTCCGCAGCGTGACGGCGGCACCCACCTCACCGGCCTGCGCGCGGCGATGACCCGCGTCATCAACAAGTACATCGACGACAACGAGCTCGCCAAGAAGGCCAAGGTCGAGATCAGCGGCGACGACATGCGCGAGGGCCTGGCCTGCGTCATCAGCGTCAAGGTGCCCGAGCCCAAGTTCAGCAGCCAGACCAAGGACAAGCTGGTCTCCAGCGAGGTGCGCGGCCCGGTCGAGGAGATCGTCGCGGCCAAGCTCGGCGAGTGGCTGCTGGAGAACCCCGTGGACGCCAAGATCGTCTGCGGCAAGATCGTCGAGGCCGCGCGTGCCCGCGAGGCCGCGCGCAAGGCGCGCGAGATGACGCGCCGCAAGGGCGTGCTCGACGGCCTGGGCCTGCCCGGCAAGCTGGCCGACTGCCAGGAGAAGGACCCGGCGCTGTGCGAGATCTACATCGTCGAGGGCGACTCCGCCGGGGGCAGCGCCAAGCAGGGCCGCGACCGGAAGTTCCAGGCCATCCTGCCGCTGCGCGGCAAGATCCTCAACGTCGAGAAGGCGCGCTACGAGAAGCTGCTGACCAGCAACGAGATCCTGACCCTGATCACGGCTCTGGGCACGGGCATCGGCAAGGGCATGGGCGGTGACGACTTCAACGTCGACAAGCTGAGGTACCACCGCATCATCATCATGAGCGTGGACGGTGACGACCACGTCTTCGTGCACAGCCCCGGCGCGGGCGTGCGCATGGTCCGCATCGGGGCCTTCATCGATGCCGCGCTCGAGCAGCACGGCGCCGTGGCCAACGCCCATGGCGTGGCCAAGGTCCAGGGCGCGGACCTGGGCGATGTGCTGTGCTTCGGCGTGGATGCGCACGACGTGCGCTTCAAGCCCATCAAGGCGGTCATCCGCCACCCGCTGGACGAAACCCTGTACGAGGTGAAGACGGCCTATGGCCGCACCGTGCGGGTCACGTCCAGCCACAGCGTCTTCGTGCACGAGGACGGCGCGGTCAAGCTCAAGCGCGGGGACGAGCTGAAGCTGGGGGACCAGGTGGTCGCGCCCAGGACGGTGCGCTTCGGCGAGGCGTCGGCAACCCGGCTGGATCTGATGCAAGCCCTCTGGGCCGTGCCGCAGGCGGCGCGCCAGGTCTGGTTGCGGGGCCCGGCCGTGCAAGCCTGGTGCCAGGCCCAGGTGCTGGACCGCCATGGCCCTGGAGCCGACCTCACCAGCGAACGCGTCGAGATCCCTGCCCATGTGGGCGCCGAGCTCGCCGCGCGCCGTCGTTCCAGTGGCCTGAGCCCGCAGGCCCTGTGCGAGGCCGTGGGCATCCGTCAACCCGTCACCTTCCATGCTTGGGAGAAGGGCGTGTCGCGCCCCACGGTCCAGCATTTCACTGCCTACCTCAAGGCGGTGGGGGCGAACGAAGACATTTTCATGCGCAAGGTCGCCGTGGGCGAGAGTCGCCTGCAGCGGCAGTGGGCCCGCCGCCCGGGCAGGCCCTCGGGCCGCAACCTGGTGCGCGAGAGCGTGCGGCTGTCCGATCTGACGGCGCAAGACCTGGCATGGTTTGCCGAGCGGGACGATGTCACGCTCAGTCCCGAGCGCCACGCCGGGCTGGGCACGCCGCGCCAGGTGCCGGTCGGTGCGGAATTGATGACGCTGCTGGGGTTCTACCTGGCCGAGGGTTCGTGCTCGGCGCGCAACGGTGTGCGCCTGAGCATCGGCAACGGCAACGCCCGCTTCGCCGATGAGATGGCGGGGCATTTCCGCGCCGTGTTCGGCCACTCGCCGGTGCTCTACCAGCAGACCGGCCGCGCCGCCGAGATGAAGCTCGTCAACCGCGTGGCCGCGCTGGCCTGGCAACACCTGTTCGGCTTCGAAGGCACAGACTCGCTGACCAAGCGGGTGCCGGACCTGGTGTTCAACGTCAGCGATGACTTGCGCCTGGCCTTCCTGCGCGGCTACCTGCTGGGCGACGGCACCGTGAACGCGCGGCACGTGGCCTTCACCACCTCGTCCTACGACCTGGCCAGCGGCGTGATGTACCTGCTCGGCTCCTTCGGCGTGGTGGCCTCGCTGTCGCGGCACGAACCCGACGGCGTTCAGCGCGAGGTTCGCGGCCAGCCCTGCGAGACGCGTCATCCGTACTGGACCATCACCGTCTGCGCCAAGGAAGACCTGCGCCGCATCGAGCCGGCCTGGCGCGACCACGCCAACGCCCCGGCGCTGCGCGAGACACTGGCGCGCCCCGGCACGAACGATAAGAACCGCCGCTTCGAGGCCATCGACGGTGACCTGATCGCCCTGCCCATCACGCACATCCAGCCGGTGGCGGCGAGCAACGGGCAGGTGTACGACTTCTCGGTCGAGGGCGACGAGAACTTCATCGCCGGCATGGGCGGCCTGTGCTGCCACAACACCGACGCCGACGTCGACGGCGCCCACATCCGCACCCTGCTGCTGACCTTCTTCTACCGCCAGATGCCCGAACTCGTGGAGCGTGGCCACATCTACATCGCGCAGCCGCCGCTGTACAAGGTCAAGCACGGCAAGCACGAGCAGTACCTGAAGGACGCGCACGAGCTCGACGGCTACCTGATGAAGGTGGCGCTGGAAAGCGCGGTCGTGCTGCCCGCCGGCCCCGGCGAGGGCCAGCCGTCGATCAGCGGGGCGGCGCTCGAAGAGCTGGCGCGGCAGTACGTGCTGGCCACCAACGTCATCACGCGGCTGTCGAACTGGATGGACGTGGAGGCGCTGCGCGCCATCAGCGACGGCCTGGCGCTGGACCTGGACAGCGCCGCCGCCGCCGAAGCAGGCGCCGCCGCGCTGCAGGCCGCGCTGCACGACGCCGAGGTGGCCGCCGAGTACGACGCGCGCACCGACAAGCACCACCTGCGCGTGAGCCGGCGCCACCATGGCAACGTCAAGAGCAGCGTCATCACGGCAGACTTCGTCCACGGGGCCGACTACGAGGCGCTGGCGCGCGCCGGTCTGACCTTCAAGGGCCTGCTCACACCGCAGGCCGTGGTACGGCGCGGCGAGGGCGAGCGCCAGAAGGAGCACAAGGTCGGCGACTTCCGCGCCGCCATGGCCTGGCTGATGGCCCAGGCCGAGGCCAGCGTGGGCCGCCAGCGCTACAAGGGCCTGGGCGAGATGAACCCCGAGCAGCTCTGGGAAACCACGATGGACCCCGCCGTGCGCCGCCTGCTGCGCGTGCAGATCGAGGACGCCATCGAAGCCGACCGCGTGTTCACGATGCTGATGGGCGACGAGGTGGAGCCGCGGCGGGACTTCATCGAGAGCAATGCGTTGAGGGCGGCGAATATTGATGTGTGAGTCGGCGAGACCGTAGGTTGCAGGACCACGGCTCCGCGTTCTTTCACGTGGAGAACAACACTAAATTGCGTGGCGCAAGCGAAGGGGTTGCCGGTACGGTTTCACCGAGATGATGGCCTACCTCTTCGAGTGCAGCGGGCGAGGGGTTCAGGCGCGAACGGAGCCGCCTGCGGCCGGGTCTGAGTACCTAAACAGCTTGTGAACTCAAGTCGAGCCTATTACTCGGCCTCCTTCTCGAGCTTTCTGGCTTGCGAAGACGAAAGCGTTCTCGGCGCACTTGTCGCCGCGAGCGATTTTCCTGTCGAGATGCCGCAGCGAGATGCGTGGCTTGAGGAGATCCGCCTGCTCCGGAATGTGCTGCCAGCCTTTGGGGCAGGGGAACTGTTCCTGGAGTTCGTGGTCCCGCGGCTGGGCAAACGCATCGATGTGGTCCTGTTGCTGCGCGGCATGGTCTTCGTGCTCGGGTTCAAGACGGGTGCAACAGACTTCCTCAGGGCAGACGTCGAGCAGGTCTGGGATTACGCACTCGACCTCAAGAACTTCCACGAGACGAGTCAGCATCGGACCATCTGGCCCGTGCTCGTGATCACAGGCGCACATGGACGTCTGGTGCGCGGCGCTTCGCGATCAGCAGATCAGGTTGTTGATCCCAGCCGGATCTCGGCCGACAGGCTAGGCGAGTACCTGTTACAGGTGCTGGGGGTCTGCGCCGAAGAGCACTTTGACGACGCAGGATGGCAACAAGGCCGATACCGGCCCACACCCACGATCATTGAAGCTGCAACGAGCCTCTATCGACGGCATTCGGTGCGTGAGATCGCGCGGCACGGAGCCGAGGCCAAGAACCTCGGTATCACATCCGAGAAAGTGGCTTCGATCATCCGCCGCGCACGTGATACGTCATGCAAATCCATCTGCTTCGTGACAGGCGTACCTGGGGCAGGAAAGACCCTTGTGGGTCTGGATGTCGCGACGCGGTTCCAGGATGCAGCAAGTGAACTCCACAGCGTCTACCTTTCTGGCAACGGTCCCCTCGTCGCCATCCTGACCGAGGCGCTGGCACGTGATCGGATCGAGCAGGAGAGGCGGCACGGGCGATATCTCAGAAAGGGCGTCGCGCGGCAGGCCGTCAAGGCCTTCATCCAGGCGGTTCACCACTTCCGCGACGAAGGCGTGAAAGACCCTTCGCCACCGCCCGAGCACGTGACCATCTTTGACGAAGCCCAGCGCGCCTGGAATCTCGCCAAGACAGCCGATTTCATGCAGCGCAAGAAGGGCCAGCGTGACTTTCGGCAGTCCGAACCCGACTTTCTGATCTCCTGCCTGGATCGGCATCGCGACTGGGCCGTGATCGTATGCCTGGTCGGTGGTGGCCAGGAGATCAACACCGGGGAAGCAGGTATCGCCGAATGGCTGGAGGTGATCCGAACTGCCTATCCGCATTGGCAGGTCCACCTGTCTTCGCAATTGACGGACTCCGAGTACGGCGCAGCAAGTGCCATCACCGCTCTGGCCGGCAGGCCGGGCGTTTACTTTGACGAAGACCTGCACCTGTCTGTGTCGATGCGCTCCTTCAGAGCCGAGCATGTGTCGGCTTTCGTGAAGCGGGTTTTGGACCTGGAGGTGGAAGCAGCCGCGGCGCTCTACAAGAGTCTCGCAGCCAGTTTCCCGCTGGTAATGACCCGGTCAGTCGAGGCGGCAAGGCGTTGGCTGCGCGATCGGGCGCGTGGCAGCGAGCGCTACGGCATCGTGGTCTCCTCCCAGGCCTTGCGGCTCAAGCCGCACGCCATCGATGTTCGTGCGCCAGTGGATCCGGTCAACTGGTTTCTCAGCCCCAAAGACGATGTCCGGTCGTCTTATTACCTGGAAGACGTGGCGACAGAGTTTCAGGTCCAGGGCCTCGAACTCGATTGGGTCGGGGTGGTTTGGGATGCAGACCTGCGTCACCTTGGGGCAGGCTGGAAGCACCATTCCTTTGTCGGCGATCGTTGGCAGCATATCCACAAGGCCGACCGACGGCTATATCTGAAGAACGCCTACCGCGTGTTGCTGACGCGTGCGCGCCAGGGCATGGTGATCGTCGTGCCGCAAGGTACGCACGAGGATCCGACACGCGAACCGGCCTTCTATGACGGCACTTACCACTACCTGCGGAGTATCGGCATCCAGGAAGTCACATGAGTCGTGACCCATTCCTGGCCGTGGACAAGCAGGAGAACCTCGCCGCTGATCGCTTCGCCGTCGAACGCCTCTTGCCGGGGGATTGACGAGTGGCTGGCGAAGGGGCCCATGACCACGGCGCCCAGCCGCCACTTCAGCCGAAGCTGTACGCCCCCGCATCAAACCCGCTCGTCTGCGCCCAGTAATCCTCCAGCCCCCAGGGCCAGGTCTGGGAGGCGCGGCCGTGGCGGTTCTTGTACCAGCTGCTGGTGTGGGCCACGCCCCAGGCCTTGGTCTGGTTGCCGCGGTCGATGTAGGCGTTGTACTCGGCATAGGGGCCGGGCTGGCAGTCGATGCTGCGCAGGCCGTGTTCGAACATGTGGCGCAGCGCGCGCAGGACGTACTCCACCTGGCACTCCGAGAAGAACACCGCGCTGCCGTTGACGGCGACGCCGGTGTTGGGGCCGCTGGTCATGAACAGGTTCGGGAAGCCGGGCACGGCGATGCCCTTGTAGGCGCGGCAGTCGCCGGCCCACAGCGCGTGCAGGTCCTGGCCGCCTGCGCCGGTCACCTGGATCGGGTACAGGAAGTCGGCGGCGCGGAACCCGGTGGCGAAGACGATCACGTCCACGGGGTGGACGGCCCCGGCGGTGGTGTGGATGGCGCCTTCGCTGATGCGCGCGATGCCGTCGGTGACCAGGTCCACGTGCGGGCTCTTGAGCGTGCGCACCCACATGCCGTTGTCGCGCAGCAGGCGCGTCGCGTCCGGTGCGTTTCCGTGATCAACTGGCGCAGCCTGTCAGGCCCCCCGCACCATGGCAATTCATGCCGGCGGCTCGATGTGCCTGAAATGCGTCGACGCGTTCCTGCATACCGGGCAGCGGGGCGTGGGCACGACGTTGACGGTGTTGCCGCAGATCTGGCAGACGAAGTACTGTCCGGACTTCCTGTCGATTTCCGAGGCCACCTGCTCGAAGAAAGCCGGCGACCAGCGCTGGATCTGGCGGATCTTGTCGCGATGCTGCTTCTCGGTTTCCCAGGCGAAGCGCACGGCGGTCATGGCGTCTTCGTGGCCCTCAGGCGTGATGCGCTCCAGCAGCCGCGGGTAGAAGCCGTCGACCGAATGGGCCTCGCCGTTGGCCGCGACCAGCAGGTTCTCCCTCGTGGTCCCGACGGTGAACTCGGGCTTCTGGATCGGCGCCACCTCGACGTTCAGCCGGGCCAGGATCCGGCCGAAGTTGCCGGCGTGGATGAACTCGGCCGAGCCGAAGGCCTTGAACAGGTAGGCGATGCCGCGATAGCCTTCCTGCCGGGCCTTGCGCCCGAACTCGGTGTAGCGGTAGTACACGCCCATCTCGACCTCCTGGGCCGACCGCATGGCGGCCACCGTGGTCAGGTAGGCATGGCTGCGGGCGCGGCGCCAGGGCACAGCGGCCAGCGCGGTGAGGGCGGTGAAGGTGCGCAACGCACGGCGACGGATCATGGGCCTGTCCTTGGCCGCGCCTGTCGATGGCCGGTGATGACCAGTCTGCGGCCGTGCCCCGGCACGAGGATTGATCAGGGTCACACGCGGCGGGCTCGCGCTGCGGGGACCCGAAGGTGAGCGTCGTCGCGCCTACAGTGGCACCGTCAGCCGCATGCCCGGCACGACGATGCCGCCGCGGTCGCCCACCGTGAGCGCACCGTAGCGCGCGGCAAAGGCGGGCGGCAGCTCGCGCGCGCCCGGGGCGGCCAGCCACAGGCGCAGCAGGTGGCGCCTGCGCTGCGGCTCGGCGTGGTCTTCGAAGGCGGTGCGGTCGTGCAGCAGCACATGGTTGTGCACGAACTGGATGTCGCCGGGCGCCAGGCGCATGCGCAGGTGCAGCCGCGGGTCCTCGGCCAGCGCGTCAAAGGCGTCGAGCGCCTCCACATCGGCCGGTTGCAGGCGCGGCGCGGCCTCGAAGCGCTGCGCGCTGTCGACGTACTGGCGCTGGTAGAACACGGTCAACGCCTGGGCGTGCCAGCTCAGCACGGGGATCATGAAGAAGGGCTGCTGGCCGGCCGGCACCTCGCCGCGGCGGTCGTGCGCCATCGGCCGCAGCAGCCGCGCGGCCAGATCGGGACAGGTGCGCCGCAGTTCGTTGAAAAGGGTGAGCGCGCTCACCAGCAGCGAGTCGCCGCCCCTGCGGGCCTCCTGCAGGCACAGCAGGCCGACGATGTCGCAGGAGTCGGTGTGGAAGGTCTGGCGCTCGCTCGTCTGGTACAGGCGCACGTGCGGGTCGCTGCTGGCCAGGCCCAGGTCGCGCACGTGGCCCAGCACATGGCCCTGCGCGTTCTGCGAGCGCGCGCGGCCGAGGTGGGCGCCCAGGCCCATGAAGAGGGTCGCGGCCTCGGTCGTCGAGCAGCGCTCCACCGGCAGCCGCCGCAGCAGCGCGAAGCCCCGGCCCTGCAGCAGCTGCGCGCGCAGCGCCCGCAGCCGTGGCCCCAGGCGCGGCAGCGGGAAGTCGTCGGCGGTGATCCCACCCAGGCGCGCGGCGACATCGCCGCCTCGGGCGATGAAGGCGCGCATCGCCGCTTCCAGCTCGGCGATGTCGGCGTCGTCCAGGGTTTCGATCCAGTCGCTGCGCGCGGCCTGCTCGGCGCCCAGCCAGGCGGCAGGGCCGAGCTGCGGCGGGGGCAGCTGGGCGGGGTCGGCAGCGGGATCGGGGGTCATGGGGGTCTGGGACGGCCGATCCGCTCAGGGTGGACTGCAGGGCACCCCGGACCCGATACCCGCCAGCCGCTCCAGCGCCCCGCGCAAGGCCAAGCCCTCGCGCAACCCGAGGGCCTGCGCCGCGGCGTTGACGCGGCTGATGACGCCGTGTTCCCAGGTGTCGCGCGCCTCGCCGATGCGGGCCGAGGTGTGGGCCACCGTGCAGCCTGGCATGCCGCGGGCCTGCAGCATGGCCAGCGCGGCGATGCCGGCCTCGCCCTTGCCGATGCCGGCGTCGTTGAACACGGCCAGCGCCAGCGGCGCGGCGAGCGCGAATTCGCCCGAGCTCGAACCGCCGTGCGAACCCGACACCACGAAGGCGCCGCTGTCGCCGGCATCGACCTTGGTGATCGTGTCCATCAACACGACGCGCCCGCCCGGGCCGCGCAGGGCTTCGGTCTTCAGCATCGCAGCCTCAGGACAGCAGGTTGTGGAAGGGCTCGCGCTGCTTCCAGCGGTAGGCGCCGAAGTCGCGGCAGTCGGTGGACAGGATGCGCCCGTGGCCCAGGTGCTCGGCCAGCAGCACGAGGCTGGCGTCGGCCAGGTCCATCGGCAGGGCGGCGTACTGACGCATCAGGCCGGGGATGGCCGCCAGCCGCTCGGGCGGCAGGGGCCAGACGCGCAGGCCGCCGTCGGCGACGTCCTCCATCAGCGCGGCAGCGAACTCACTGCCGAGGTGGCGCTGGAAGAGGTGGCAGGCTTCGGCCAGCACCGGCCAGGTGGTCACCCAGCCTTCGGCCGCGGTGGACCGCTGCGCCAGCGCCCGCGCGTGCCAGCGGTCGCGCCGGTCGACCAGAGCGAACAGGAAGCCGGTGTCGACGGCGATCACGGCGGCGGGGCGGTGCCGGTCTGCGCGTGTGCCGCGGGCTGACGCTCCTGGCTGGCGGCGAGCGCGACCGCGAGCTTGGTCTCGATCGCGGCGCCGAGAAAGCGCTTCGCGTCAGAGGCGATGTCATCGCGCCCGCTGTCGCCCTGGCCGGCAAGCGCGAGCAGGCGCCGCGGGCCGGCCTGGCGCGCCTGGACCTCGGCGTGGTAGCGCGCCACGCTCTCGCGCACGACGTGGCTCACGCTCTGGCCGGTCACCTCGGTCAGCCAGGCGATGCGGGCTTCGGTGTGTTCGTCGATGCGGGCGTTGACGCGGCTCATCGCAGGGTCCTTCGGAGCGTCGGCGCCACAGTGTACGGGAATTCCAGGCGTCGTATGACGACGTATGTCAATCGTGCCGGATCGCCACCGTCTTCAGCACCGAGAAGCCGTACAGGGCCTCGAAGCCCTTCTCGCGCCCGTGGCCCGAGTGCTTGACGCCACCGAAGGGCAACTCGATGCCGCCGCCGGCGCCGTAGTTGTTGACGAAGACCTGGCCGGATTGCAGCTTGCGCGCCATGCGCAGCGCGCGGCTGCCGTCACGCGTCCAGACGCCGGCCACCAGGCCGTAGGGCGTGCCGTTGGCGATGCGCAGCGCCTGCGCCTCGCCCTCGAAGGGGATCAGTGCCTGCACCGGGCCGAAGATCTCTTCCTGCGCGATGCGGTGGTCGGGGTCGACGTCGGCCACCAGCGTGGGCGGCACCCAGCAGCCGCCGGCCGGCAGGCTGGCCGGCAGCGGCGCCTGCGCGGCCACGCGCAGGCCGCTGGCCTGCACCACGTCGAGGTAGCCCTGGACGATCTCGCGCTGCCGCTGCGAGATCACCGGGCCGATGTCGCCGTCGTCCAGCGCCGGGGCCACGCGCAGCGCGCGGTAGCGCTCGGCCATGCGGGCCAGCACGGTGTCGTAGACCGGGCGCTCGACGAGGATGCGGCTGGCCGCCGAGCAGGTCTGGCCGGCGTTCTGGATGCCGGCGTTGACGAGGAAGGGCAGCGCGGCGTCGAGGTCGGCGTCGGCGAAGACGATCTGCGGGCTCTTGCCGCCGAGCTCGAGCGTGACCGGGATCGCGTTCTTCGCCGCCGCGGTCTGGATCAGCGTGCCCACGGCCACCGAGCCGGTGAAGGAGATGTGGCGCACGTCGGGGTGGGCCGACAGCGCGGCGCCGGCTTCCTCGCCCAGGCCGGGCACGACATTCAGAGCGCCCGCGGGCAGGCCGGCGGCCTCGGCGATGCGGGCGAAGGCCAGCGCCGTCAGGCACGCCTCCTCCGCCGGCTTGAGCACGCAAGCGTTACCCATCGCGAGCGCGGCGCCGACGCTGCGGCCGATGATCTGCATCGGGTAGTTCCAGGGCACGATGTGCGCCGTCACGCCGTGCGGCTCGCGCAGCGTGAGCGCGGTGTAGCCGTTGGCGAAGGGGAGGGTCTCGCCGTGCACCTTGTCGGCCGCGCCGCCGTAGAACTCGAGGTAGCGCGCCAGCGCCAACGCGTCGGCGCGGCCCTGCTTCAGCGGCTTGCCGACGTCCAGCGCCTCCAGGCGCGCGAGCTCGTCGGCCTGCTCGAGCGCGAGCGCGCTCATCTTCAGCAGGATGCGGCCGCGCTCGGCCGCGGTGAGCCGGCCCCAGGGGCCGGCGCGCTCGCCCTCGGTCGCGCCCGGCCCGTCCAGCGCCGCCTGCGCGGCGCGCACCGCGGCGTCGATGTCCGCCGCGTTGCCGCGCGCAATGCGAGCGAGCTCGCTGCCGTCGGAGGGGTTGAGCAGCGCCAGGGTCTGGCCGCTGTCGCCGCTGCGCCAGCGGCCGTCGATGAAGACGCAGGTGGTGTCGAAGGGGACGAGGCTCATGTCGGGGTGTTCGCGGGGTGGTTCCGCGGGGGCTTGCCGTGCTTGAGGCATGATAGACCGCGATGTTGCTGTTCCTCCTCAAGCGCCTGGCCGCAATGGCCGCCACGCTGGCGGTGGCCTCGGCGCTCGTCTTCGCCGTGCTCGAGCTGCTGCCGGGCAACGCAGCGCAGGTGATCCTGGGCGACTCGGCGACGAAGGAGTCGCTGGCCGCGCTGGAGGCCAAGCTCGGGCTGGACCGCCCCGCGGTGGAACGCTACGCCCATTGGGTAGGCGGCCTGCTGCAGGGTCGCACGGCCGACAGCATCAGCTACAGCGAGCCCACGGCCGCGCTGATCATGCAGCGGCTGCAGGTGACGCTGCCGCTGGCGGTGCTGGCGATGGTGATCACGGTCGTGCTGGCGCTGGGCTTGGGCATCTATGCGGCCTCCCACCACAACAAGCTCGGCGACGTGGGCGTGATGGCGGCGAGCCAGGTCGGCATCGCGATCCCGAACTTCTGGTTCGCGATCCTGCTCATCCTGGTGTTCGCGGTGCAGTTGCAGTGGGTCAGCGCTGGGGGCTTTCCGGGCTGGCGCGAGTCCGACGGCGGCGGCGTGCTGAAGGCCTTGAAGGCGCTGGTGCTGCCGTCGGTGGCGCTGGCACTCGTGCAGGCGGCGATCCTGGCGCGCGTGACGCGCTCGGCGGTGCTGGAGGTCATGCGCGAGGACTATGTGCGCACCGCGCGCGCCAAGGGCCTGAGCCGGCGCCAGGCGCTGTGGCGCCACGTGCTGCGCAACGCGATGATCCCGGTGCTGACGGTGATGGGCCTGCAGTTCGCCAACCTGATCACCGGCACCATCGTGGTCGAGAACGTGTTCGTGCTGCCGGGCATCGGCCGGCTGGTCTTCCAGGCCATCAGCAACCGTGACCTCGTCGTCGTGCGCGATGTGGTGATGCTGCTGGCGGCGGTGGTGGTGGTGGTGAACTTCGTCGTCGACGTGCTCTACGCCTGGATCGACCCCAGGCTGCGGCGGGGCTGAAGGCCAGGGTCGTGGACAGCTTCTGGTCGCGCGCACTGCGCCACAAGAGTTTCGTCGTCGGCGGCGTGCTGACGCTGCTGCTGACCGCGGCGGCGCTGCTGTCGCTGCTGTGGACGCCCTACCCCTACGCCGAGATCGACATCCCGAAGAAGCTGCAGGCGCCGTCGGCGCAGCACTGGCTGGGCACCGACAGCCTGGGGCGCGACATCGTCAGCCAGCTGCTCGTGGGCTCGCAGAACTCCATCGTCGTCGGCGTCATCGCCGTGGGCATCGGCCTCGGCCTGGGCGTGCTGCTGGGCTGCGTGGCCGCAGCGCGTGGTGGCTGGCTCGACGAGGTGATCATGCGCGCCAGCGACTTCACCTTCGCCTTCCCGGCGCTGCTGACGGCCATCATGCTCACCGCCATCTACGGGCCGGGGCTGGTGATGAGCATCGTCGCCATCGGCATCTTCAACGTGCCGGTTTTCGCGCGCATCACGCGCGGCTCGGCGCAGGCGGTGTGGGCGCGCGAGTTCGTGCTCGCGGCGCGCGCGGCCGGCAAGGGGCCGTGGCGCATCACGCTCGACCACGTGCTGCCCAACATCGCCAGCGTGCTGATCGTGCAGGCGACGATCTCGTTCGCCACCGCCATCCTGGCCGAGGCCGCGCTGAGCTACCTGGGCTTGGGCACGCAGCCGCCGCAGCCCAGCTGGGGCCGCATGCTCAACGAGGCGCAGACGCAGATGTTCCAGGCCCCGCTGCTGGCGCTGTGGCCGGGCATGGCCATCGTGCTGAGCGTGCTCGGGCTGAACCTGCTGGGCGACGGCCTGCGCGACCTGATGGACCCGAAGCTCGCGCGCCGGCGCTGAAGCCTGTCTTGCGCACGCCACTAGCGGGGTGAGCTGCAAGCCCGGGCGCCGGCGCCAGGAATGCAAGCACTCGACGGCCGGTGCGGGGCGGCTCACTCTGCCGGACGGCCGTCCTCGTGCGGCATCTCCAGACGGTAGCCCACGCCATAGACCGCGGCGATGCAGTCGTGTCCTGGCAGCACCGCCTGGAGCTTGCGACGCAGATTCTTCACGTGGCTGTCTATGGCCCGGTCGCTCACGTCGCGGAAGTCGGCATAGATGGCGTCCAGCAGCCGGGCCCGCGCGAAGACGCGGCCAGGGTGCTGGGCCAGGGTGCGCAGGAGCCGGAATTCCACCGGGGTCAGGGGCAGCGGGATGTCGCGCCACCAAGCCCGCAGGCTGCCCTCGTCGAGCATGAAGCCGCCCACCCTGCTGCAACCCGGGGCGCTGTGGGCGCTCGCGAGCGCGCCCTCGGAGCGGCGCAGCAGGGCGCGTACACGAGCCACCACCTCACGCGGGCTGTAGGGCTTGCACAGGTAGTCGTCGGCGCCGATCTCCAGGCCCATCACACGGTCGATCTCATCGACGCGTGCCGTGAGCATCAGGATCGGTACGTTCGAGTCGCGTCGCAGCGCGCGGCAGACCTCCATGCCGTCCAGCCCGGGCAGGTTCAGGTCCAGCAACACCGCCGCGGGCCGCAGGTCGGCAAACACCGCCAGCGCCGCGGGCCCGTCGGCCACCGCATGGGGCGCGTAGCCATGGGCGCGCAGGTAGTCGCACAGCAGCGCCGCCAGCTTGGGCTCGTCTTCGACCACGAGCACGGGCCGGGCCGTCATGAGGGCGCCTTCGGGTTCAGCGGCAGGCGGGTCACCACCCGCAGCCCGCCCCAGGGGGCAGGCTCGGCCATGATGTGCCCGCCATGGCTGCGCGCGATGGCCTCGCAGATCGCCAGCCCCAGGCCGCTGCCGCCCGACTGCCGGCTGCGCGAGGGGTCCGCACGGTACAGGGGCTCGAACAGGTGCGGCAGGCTCTGCGGCGGCACCCCCGGAGCGCTGTCATCGACGGTGAGGGTCGCGGTCTGGCCGTCCGCCACGTGCAAGGCCAGCCGCACGCGCCCTGGCGCATCGGTGTACTGCAGGCTGTTCTCCAGCAGGTTGGTCAGCAACTGGTCGATGCGCTGGCGGTCCCATGAGGCGTGAACGGGCCCGGCGGGGACGGCACAGTCCAGGCTCAGGCCCGCTGCGGCGGCCCGCGGGGCCAGGCGTGCGGTCGCATCACGCGCCAGCGCGCCGGCGTCCAGGGTCGAGAAGGTGCAGGGCAGCGCGCGAAGGTCAGACAGCGCCAGCTGATGAAAGTCGTCCATCAGCCGCGTCAGGCGCGCCACCTCGCCCTGCAAGGACACCAGTGCGCCACGCTCCAAGGGGCGAATCCCGTCGATCAGGCATTCCACCTCGCCGCGCAGCACGGCCAGCGGGGTGCGCATCTCGTGCGAGAGCTCTGCAATCCAGTGGCGGCGGCTGGCCTCGAGCTTCTGCAAGGACGCAGCCATCGTGTTGATGTCGCGCGCCAGATCGGCCAGTTCGTCGTTGCCGCGGGGGGTCAGCCGGGTGTCCAGTGCACCTTCGGCGATGCGGTGGGCTGCTCGTCGAGCCTCCTGGACCGGGCGCAGCCAGCGTCTGCCCACCCACACCGCACCCAGCACCGCCAGCAGCAAGAGTCCGCCTGCGGCCAGCAGGATGCCCCGGTACTGGCGTGTCAGGAAGGCCGCGTCCACGCTCTGCGCGGCCGGCGGCAAGGCCTCCAGCCAGGCCACGGCCACGACCTGGCCGGCCACGGTGACGGGCTGCTGCAGCACGGCTGCACCGGGGCGCGGCGGTCGGCCCGACAGCCACTCGCCCTCGGGCGTGCTGACGGCCACCCGACCCCCCGGCCCGGGGGGCGCCGCGCCTGGCCGGCGTCCTTCGCGCGGGCCCGGGGGCCCGGGCGGGCGCGGCTCCCGGCCTTCGCCCCGGGGGCCTGGTAGCCCCTCCAGCGGCCCGGCGGCGTCCAGCAGCGGACGCAGTACCCCAGGATGCCCGTCCAGCGCTGCCAGCCCGTCACGCGCCACCGCCAGAGCAGCCACGCCGGCAAAGCGCTCGAGCCATGCTTCGTCCTGATGCCGCAGATAGTCGGAGAAGCCGCTGCGCAGGTTCCACGCCACCAGGCCCGCCAAGGCACTGACGGCCAGCAGCACCGCCGCCACCAGCAGCAGCACGGTCTGGTGGACAAGGGACAGTCGCAGGGTCGCGGACATGGAGCGGGTCATGTTAGTCGTACAGGCGTCGAGGATTGAGGAGGCGTTCTCCATGATTCATCCATCGTTCCTGTCGCGTGTCGCGCGATGCTGAGGGCTCCGAAACCTTCACACCCGCCACCGAATGAGCTGCCTCCGACTCCTGCTGCGCCTGTGCGCGCTGTGCGCCTCGATCGCCGTGACGGCCACCAGCCTGGTGGCTTGTGGCGGTGGGGCGACCGCCGACCCCACCGATGGAACGGTCCGGGCCCTGTCGCTGACGCGGTCCATCGCCGCCGACCGCGTGGCCGTCGGCGACAGGCTCTTCAACGAGGTCGCCTTGTCGGCCGGCGGGCGCCAGGCCTGTGCAAGCTGCCACGTCAAGGAGCGTGGCCATGCCGATCCCGAGGGCGCCTTCCTGCCTCTGGGCGGCCCGGCGCTGGACCAGCAGGGCCTGCGCAGTTCACCGTCGCTGCATTACATGAACGGCAATCCCGCCTTCGAGTGGGACGCCGACGCACGCCCGCGGGGCGGTTTCACCTGGGACGGCCGCGCGAACACGCGTGCCGTTCAGGCCCTGGGCCCGCTGCTCGCGGCCAACGAGATGGCGCACCCCGATGCCGCCGCGGTGGTGCGAGCCGTGCGGGCCTTGCCCTATTTCAGTGAGCTGGCCGCAGCCTACGGCCTGCCGCCAGCGGCCAGCGACGACCAGGTGCTGCAGGCCACGCAACAGGCGCTGGAGGACTACCAGGCGGGCGACGTGGACTACCAGCCCTTCACGAGCAAGTTCGATGCGGTGCAACGCGGCGAGGCCCTCTTCACCGCCCAGGAGCAGCGCGGACTGAACCTGTTCAACGATCCGCAGCGCGGCAATTGCGCGTCCTGCCACAGCAGCACGCTGCGGCCGGGGGACGCCCTGCCTGTCTTCACCAACTTCGGCTACTTCGCGCTGGGCGTGCCGCGCAACACCAGCGCCGCCACCGCCGACCCCGCCTTCTTCGACATGGGCCTGTGCGGCCCGGTGCGCACCGACCTGGCCAACCGCACCGATCTGTGCGGCATGTTCAAGGTGCCCACGCTGCGCAACGTCGCGCTCACCGCGCCCTACTTCCACAACGGCGCCCTGTCCGCGCTGGAAGACGTGGTGGCCTTCTACGCCACGCGCGACAGCGATCCCGCGCGCTGGTACCCGACCGTGGGCGGCGTGGTGCAGCGCTTCAACGACCTGCCGCCCGCCTACCGAGGCAACGTCACCCGGCAAGCGCCTTTCGGTCCGCCGCCGGCCGGCGGCCCGCGCCTGAGCCCGCAGGACGTGCAGGACATCGCCAGCTTCCTGCGTACGCTGACCGACGGCTTCGTTCCGTGACGGCGGGCCGTTCTTCGGGCCCGGCGACCGGCCCCGGAGGGCGGCTCAGGGGCAGGCCGCGATCACCTGCGCCACCGAGGCCGTGAGCTTCTTGCCGTAGGGCACGTGCAGGAACTCGTTCGGACCGTGGGCATTGCTCTTCGGGCCGAGGACGCCGCAGACCATCATCTGCGCGCGCGGGAAGCCCTTTTGCAGCATGCTCATCAACGGGATCGTGCCCCCTTGGCCGATGTAGCCCACCGGGGCGCCGTAGTGGGTGCGCGACGCGGCGTTCAGCGCGTTCTCCAGCCAGGGCGCGAGCTCGGGCGCGTTCCAGCCCGTGGCGCCCAGCGCGCCGGCGCGGCCGTCGGGGTGGAAGGTGACGCGCGCGTTGTAGGGCGCGTTGTCCTCGAGCAGCTCCTTGAGCTGCTGGCTCGCCAGGTGCGCGTCCACCAGTGGCGGGGTGCGCAGGCTGAGCTTGAAGGCGGTGTAGGGCCGCAGCACGTTGCCGGCGTTGCGCAACTCGGGGAAGCCGTCGGCACCGGTGACGCTGAGCGTGGGCCGCCAGGTGCGGTTGAGCAGGGCCTCGGTCGGGTCGGTCGTCGTCGGCAGGCTCACGCCGCCGTCGGCGCCGCAGGCCCAGGGGAAGCGCTTCCAGACCTCGTCGCCGAGAATGGTCGCGGTGGCCCGGGCCTGATCGGCCCGCGAGGCCGGGATGTCGCAGTGGAAGACCTGCGGCAGCAGGCGCCCGGTGGCGCTGTCCTCGAGGCGGTCGAGCACGTGGCGCAGGATGCGGAAGCTCGAGGGCACGAGCCCGCTCGCGTCGCCCGAGTGCACGCCCTCGCTCAGGATCTCGACCTTCAGCACGCCGCTGACCATGCCGCGCAGGCTGGTGGTGAGCCAGAGCTGGTCGTAGTTGCCGGCGCCGGAATCCAGGCAGACGACGAGCGAGACGTCGCCCAGGCGGGGCTTGAGCGCGTCCAGGTAGGCCGGCAGGTCGCCCGAGCCGCTTTCCTCGCAGGTCTCGATCACGCCCACGCAGCGCGGACGGCCGATGCCCTGCGCGTCCAGGGCCATGATCGCGGTCAGCGCGGCGTACACGGCATAGCCGTCGTCGGCGCCGCCGCGGCCGTAGAGCTTGCCGTCCTCGTACTTCGGCGTCCAGGGGCCGAGGTCGCTGCGCCAGCCGTTGAATTCGGGCTGCTTGTCCAGGTGGCCGTACATCAGCACCGTGCCGGTGGTGTCGGGGCGCGTGGCCGGCACCTCGAAGAAGATCAGCGGCGTGCGGCCTTCCAGGCGCACGATCTCGAGCTTCAGCCCCGCGACCTTCTGCCGCTCCACCCAGGCCGCGGCGTCGCGCGCGACACGCTCGAGGTGGCCGTGCTGGGCCCACTGCGCGTCGAACATCGGGCTCTTGGCCGGGATGGCGATGTAGTCGGTCATCGCCGGGACGATCTTCTCGTCCCAGGCGCGTGCGGCGAATTCGGCCAGCGCGGCGTTCGCGTCGTCGGGCACCGGCATCAGGGGGTCGCGTGCGTTCATCGGGGGCCTTTCGCAAAGAGGTGCAGTGTAGAGAAGCCGCAGGTCATCCTCGCCTGCGGGCCAACCCTAGAATCCCTGCCATGGAACAGGCCCGCAAGGCGCTGCTCGCGGCCCTGCGCTCGGCGCTGGCGGAGTTGGCGCCAGACACCCCCGTCGAAGCCGTCTTCGAGCTGCCGCGCCAGGCTGCGCACGGCGATCTGGCGATCACCTGCGCGATGCAGCTCGCGCGCCCGCTGAAGAAGAACCCGCGCGAGCTCGCGCAGGCGCTGGTGGCAGCGATGCAGCGCCAGCCCGGCGTCGAACGCTGGGTCCAGGCCTTCGAGATCGCCGGGCCGGGCTTCGTGAACCTGCGCCTGTCGGCGGCGGCCAAGCAGGCCGTCGTGGCCGAGGTACTGGGCGCCGGGCCCGGCTACGGCAGCCAGCCCGGCACTGGCCGGCAGGTGATGGTGGAGTTCGTCTCGGCCAACCCGACCGGGCCGTTGCACGTAGGACATGGGCGCCAGGGCGCGCTCGGCGACGCGCTGTGCAAGCTGCTGCAGAGCCAGGGCTGGCAGGTCCACCGCGAGTTCTACTACAACGACGCCGGGGTGCAGATCGCCACGCTCGCGCGCTCGACGCAGGCGCGGCTGAAAGGCTTGAAGCCCGGCGACGCCGCCTGGCCCGACGACGCCTACAACGGCGAGTACATCGCCGACATCGCTGCTGCCTTCGCTGATCGGCAGACCGTGAGTGCCGATGACCGCAGCTTCAGCGCTTCCGGCGACACCGACGACCTGGACGGCATCCGGCAGTTTGCCGTGGCCTACCTGCGCCACGAGCAGGACCTGGACCTGCGTGCGTTCGGCGTGCATTTCGACCAGTACTACCTGGAGTCCAGCCTGTACTCCAGTGGCCGCGTCGAGGACGCGGTACGGCGCCTCGTGGCTGCCGGCAAGACCTACGAGCGCGACGGCGCGCTGTGGTTGCGCAGCACCGACTACGGCGACGACAAGGACCGCGTGATGCGCAAGTCCGCGCCCGAGGGCGCAGCGCCCGAGGCCTCGCCCTACACCTACTTCGTGCCCGACGTGGCCTACCACATCCACAAGTGGCAGCGCGGCTTCGTCAAGGTCCTCAACGTCCAGGGCAGCGACCACCACGGCACCATCGCGCGCGTGCGCGCCGGGCTGCAGGCGGCCGACGTCGGCATTCCGGCCGGCTACCCCGACTATGTGCTGCACAAGATGGTGACCGTGATGCGCGGCGGGCAGGAGGTGAAGATCTCCAAGCGCGCCGGCGGCTACGTCACGCTGCGCGACCTGATCGACTGGACCAGCCGCGACGCGGTGCGCTTCTTCCTCGTCAGCCGAAAGGCCGACACCGAGTTCGTCTTCGACGTCGACCTCGCGCTCAAGCGCAACGACGAGAACCCGGTCTTTTACGTGCAGTACGCGCATGCGCGCATCTGCTCGGTGCTGGCCCAGTGGGGCGGCGACACCACTGCGCTGGCGCAGGCCGACCTGGCATTGCTGACGGCGCCGAGCGAGGCGGCGCTGATGCTCAAGCTTGCCGAGTACCCGGGCATGCTCACGCGCGCAGCCGCCGAGCATGCGCCGCATGACGTGGCCTTCTACCTGCGCGAGCTCGCTGCGGCCTTCCACACCTATTACGCCGCCGAGCGCTTCCTGGTCGACGACGCCGCGCTGGCGCGCGCGCGCATGGCGCTGCTGGCGGCCACGCGTCAGGTGCTGCGCAATGCGCTGGAGGTGCTCGGTGTCAGCGCGCCCGAGTCGATGAGCCGCGAGCAGGCGGAGACTGGCGATGCCGGCGCGGCCTGAAAAGACACCGCGCCAGGACGCGCAGCCAGCCCGCGCGCGGCAGCGCGGGGGCTTCGTGCTCGGCATGGTGGTGGGTCTGCTCCTGGGGCTGGCGGTCGCGCTCGGGGTGGCGCTTTACGTCACCAAGGTGCCCATCCCCTTCGTGGACAAGGTGCCGCAGCGCAGTGCCGAGCAGGACGCCACCGAGCAGAAGCGCAACAAGGACTGGGAGCCCAATGCGCCGCTGGCGAGCAAGGCGCCGCGGCCGGGCAGCAGTGCCTCGGGCGTGGTCGTGCCTGCGGCGGCTGCGGCCTCGGGTGCGGCAGCCGCGGCGGTGGCGCCTGCGGCGGCCTCGGCACCGGCGCGCGATCCAGCGGCGATCCTGGCCGGCGCCGCGTCGCCCGTGCCATCAGCGGGCACGCCGGCTGCGGCGGTGCCGGCGCCGAAGTCCGGCGTCGATCCCTATGTCTATTTCGTCCAGGCCGGCGCCTTTCAGCGCGCCGAGGACGCCGAGGCCCAGCGCGCCAAGCTCGCGATGCTCGGCCTGGAGGCCCGTGTGGTCGAGCGCGACCAGTCCGGTCGCACGATCCACCGCGTGCGCGTCGGGCCCTATGACAAGATGGCCGAGGCCGAAGGCACGCGGGATCGGCTCGTCAGCGCCGGCATCGAAGCGCGCTTGATGCGCGCCGAACGTCCTGCGCAGTGAACTCCGCGGGCACAGGCGGGTCTGACACCCGACCTGAACCCATGACGAAAGGACTCCTCTCCATGAAGCGCCGCGAGTTTTCCCTTGGCCTGGTGGCCGGTCTCGGCCCCGTGGCTTTCCCATCCTGGGCCCAGGGCGGTCCGGTCGAGGGTGTGAATTTCATCCGCCTGGCCAAGCCGGCGCCGGTGGCCGTGCCTGCCGGCAAGGTCGAAGTCGTCGAATTCTTCTGGTACGGCTGCCCGCACTGCAATGCGCTGGAGCCGGCACTGGAGCCCTGGATCAAGAAGCTGCCCGCCGACGTCGTCTTCCGCCGCGTGCCGGTGGCCTTCGGCGCCGTGCACGAGGCGCACCAGCGGCTGTTCTACACGCTCGAGGCCATGGGCCAGCTGGGGCCGATGCACCCGAAAATCTTCGCCGCGATCCACACCCAGCGTCAGCGGCTCGAGAAGGAGGCCGAGCAGGTCGCCTTCCTGAAGGGCGCCGGCATGGACACGGCCAAGTACGCCGAGGTGTCCAAGTCCTTCAGCGTTCAGACGAAGATGCGCCAGGCCAAGCAACTGGCCGAGGCTTACGACATCGACGGCGTGCCCACCATCGGCGTGCACGGGCGCTTCGTCACGTCGGGGTCGCTCGCGGGCGACAACGTGCGCGCGCTGGCGGTGGCCGATCTCCTGATCGCCCGTGCGCGCAAAGGCGGCTGAGCAGCCTCTGGCTCTAGAATAGACAGCAATTTTTATGCCTTGCCCATGCTCCGCGTCCTGAACCCCTTCGCCTGCTTGTCGATCCTGCTCTGGGCGCTGGGCAGCACCGCTGCCTGGGCCGAGAAAGCCGATCGCGGTTTGCCGATGGTTGTCGAGGCCGACAAGCCCGGCAGCATGGACATGCAGAAGCAGATCGTCATCTTCAATGGCAACGTGGTCCTTACCCAGGGCACGATGACGCTGCGCGCCGAGCGTGTCGAAGTGCGAGAGACCAAGGACGGCCAGCGCAGCGGCGTGGCCACGGGCAGCGCCGCCAGACGTGCGTGGTACCGCGAGAAGCGCGAGTCGGTGGACGAGTTCCTCGAGGGCGAAGGCGACCGCATCGAGTTCGACACCCGCACCGACACGCTGCGCTTTCTTGGCAGTGCGGTGGTGCGGCGCCTGCGCGGCACCGAACTCATCGACGAGATCACCGGGCAGCTGATCACCTGGAACAACGGCACCGAGTTGTTCACAGTCGAAGGCGGAGCCTCGCCGGCCAACCCGAGCGGCCGGGTGCGGGCCGTGCTCGGCCCGCGGGCCGAGCCCGCCCGCGCTCCGGCCACCGGCGCGTCGACGCGGGGCGGCAGCCCGGCTCCCGCCCCGTCGCGGTGAGCGCTGCGCCAGGCCCGGCGGGGCCTTCCGGCACCGGGGCAACGCTGCAGGCCATCGGCCTGCAAAAGCGCTTCGGCGCCCGCAAGGTGGTGCGCGATGTGCACCTGACGGTGGGTGGCGGTGAAGTCGTCGGCCTGCTCGGCCCCAACGGCGCCGGCAAGACGACCACCTTCTACATGGTCGTCGGGCTGGTGCGGGCCGATGCCGGCACGATCCTGATCGATGGGCAGGCGGTGCAGAACCTGCCCATCCACCGCCGAGCACGCCTCGGCCTGTCCTACCTGCCGCAGGAGGCGTCGATCTTTCGCAAGCTCACCGTGGCCGAGAACGTGCGCGCGGTGCTCGAGCTGCAGCGTGACACTGACGGCCGCGCACTCGCGCCGGCGCAGATCGACCAGCGGCTGGCGGACCTGCTGCGCGAGCTCGGCGTCGAGAAGCTAGCCGATGTGCCCGCGCCGGCCCTGTCGGGCGGCGAGCGGCGCCGCGTCGAGATCGCGCGCGCGCTGGCCACGCAGCCGCGCTTCATCCTGCTGGACGAGCCCTTCGCCGGAGTGGACCCGATCGCCGTGATCGAGATCCAGCGCATCATCGGTTTCCTGCGCGCCAAGGGTATCGGCGTGCTGATCACCGACCACAACGTGCGCGAGACCCTGGGCATCTGCGACCGCGCCTACATCATCAGCGAAGGCAGCGTGCTGGCCGAAGGCTCGCCCGCCGAGATCGTCGAGAACGCCCAGGTGCGACGCGTCTACCTCGGCGAGCACTTCCGGATGTAGCGCGCAATGCGCACCTCGCTCCAGTTCCGGCTCTCGCAGCACCTGGCGTTGACGCCGCAGCTGCAGCAGTCGATCCGGCTGCTGCAGCTGTCCACGCTCGAGCTCCACCAGGAGGTGGGGCAGATGCTCGAGCAGAACCCCTTCCTCGAGCCCGAGGCCGACGACGACTTGCCCTCGGCGCCAGCACTCGACCGCGCGGTCGTGAGCGACCGGCAGCGCGAGCGCGACCAGGACGCCGAGGCTGCAGGGCCGGGCGAAGCCGGCGCCGAAGGGGCCGAGGCGCTGCCCGAGCTGGGCGCAGGCGAGTTCGGCGCCACCGAGCGCGATGACTGGGCCAATGGCACCGAGGGCGACGACTTCGACGGCATCCGTGACCTGCCTGCCCTGGCGGGTGGCGCGCGGGCCGATGCCGACGACGACACCGACCCGGCCGAGCGCCGGGCCGGCGTCGAGAGCCTGGCCGAGTACTTGCGCGGCCAGCTGCCGGGTCTTCGCCTGCCGCGCGAGGACGCGGCCGCGGTGCTGGCGCTGATCGAATCGCTGGACGAACGCGGCTACCTCGCCGACCCGCTGGAGGAGATCGCGCAGGCCCTCGGCCCCGACCTGGACGAGGACGCGCTGGACGACCTGTGCTCGCGCTTGCGTTGCGCCCTGCACTGGCTGCAGCGCCTGGATCCTCCGGGCGTGGGCGCGCGCTCGCTGTCCGAGTGCCTGTCGTTGCAGCTGCGGGGCGGCCCCGACAGCCCCGCGCGCACGCTGGCGCTGACGGTTTGCGCCGCGCACCTGGAACTGCTGGCGCGGCGCGACGTGAAGAAGCTCGTCGCCGCCACCGGCGCGCCAGAGGCGCTGCTGCGTGAGGCGCAGGCCCTGATCGCCGCCTGCGAACCCCAGCCCGGCCGCGCCTGGGCCGACGCCGAGTCGCTGGTCATCGTGCCCGACGTCGTCGTCCAGCGCAGCGGGCGCGGCGGCCTGAAGGTGGCCCTGAACCCGGACGTGATGCCGCGCCTGCGCATCAACGACGTCTATGCGGCGGCGGTGCGGGGCCAGCGCGGCGGGCCGATGTCGGCGCGGCTGCAGGAGGCGCGCTGGTTCATGAAGAACATCCAGCAGCGTTTCGACACGATCCTGCGCGTCAGCCAGGCCATCGTCGAGCGCCAGAAGGCCTTCTTCACGCACGGCGAGATCGCCATGAAGCCGCTGGTGCTGCGCGAGATCGCCGACGAGCTCGGCCTGCACGAGTCGACGATCTCGCGCGTGACCACGGCCAAGTACATGGCCACGCCCCAGGGCACCTACGAGCTGAAGTACTTCTTCGGCAGCGGTCTGGCCACCGAGGCCGGCGGCAACGCCTCGAGCACGGCGGTGCGGGCGCTCATCCGGCAGATGGTCGCGGCCGAGGACGCGCGGCGCCCGCTGTCGGACAGCACGCTGAGCCAGATGCTCGAGGAGCAGGGCATCCAGGTCGCGCGCCGCACTGTGGCCAAGTACCGCGAGGCGCTGAAGATCGCCCCGGCCAACCTGCGCAAGGCCCTGTGAGAGGCGCACCCGGCAGCATGGACACGGTGGTCGAGCTCTTCCTGCCTGTGGCCGGTGGCGCCGAGGTGCTGCTGGCCGAGGAGGCCACGCGCCTGACCGGCGTCCCGGCACAGGCGGGTCGCGGCGGCGTCTGGGTCCGCGGCGACGTGCACGTGGCCATGCGCCTGAACCTGGAAAGCCGCCTCGCGCAGCGCGTGCTCTGGCCGCTGGCCGCTGGCCCCTACCGCGATGAGCACGACCTGTACGCGCTGGCGCGGCAAGTGCCCTGGCTGGCCTGGATCACACCCGCGCAGACGCTGCGCGTGGACGTGAACGCGCATGCCAGCCCGCTGCGCAGCCTGAACTTTGCCGCGCTGCGCATCAAGGATGCGGTGTGCGACGCGTTGCGCGAGGAGGTGGGCGAGCGCCCCAGCGTGGACACCCGCCACCCGGACCTGCCGCTGCAGCTCTACCTCGGGCCGGAGCACGCCACGCTGTACGTCGACACCTCCGGCGAGGCGCTGTTCAAGCGCGGCTGGCGCGACGCGCGCGGCGGGCGCGAGGACGTCAAGGGCGAGGCCCCGCTGAAGGAGACGCTGGCGGCGGCCATGCTCGCCGCCGCCGGCTGGCAGGGCCGCGCCGAGGACGGGCCGCTGCTCGACCCCTGCTGCGGCGCCGGCACCATCGCGATCGAGGCGGCGCAGATGGCCTGCGGCATCGCCCCGGGGCTGCAGCGGCGCTTTGCCTTCGAGCGCCTGCAGCCCTTCCGCGCGCATGGGCCGGCCTGGCAGGCGATGCGCCAGCACGCGCAGCAGCGCATCCACGCGCCGGCGGTGGCCGTCCATGCCGGCGACGTGAGCTTCCGCATGACGGACTTCGCGGCGCGCAACGCCGAGCGCGCCGGGGTGCGCGACGCGATCGCCTTCAAGACCGCGGACGCGCTGCAGCGTCCGCCGCCTACCCCGCACGGCACCTTGGTGATGAACCCGCCCTACGGCGAGCGCATCGCGCCCAAGGGCCAGGGCGCCGCGGGCGCGCAGGGGCGCGAGGACTTCGAGGCCGGCGCCGGTCCAGCCGCCTTCTTCGGCGCGCTGGCGGCGCACTGGAAGCGCCACTACCCGGGCTGGACGGCCTGGGTGCTGTGCCCGGAGATGAAGCTGCCGACGCTGATGCGCCTGAAGGAGAGCCGGCGCGTGCCGATGTGGAACGGGCCGATCGAATGCCGCCTGTTCCGCTTCGACATGGTGGCGGGTTCGGCGCGGGAGGTCGGTGCTGCTCCAGGCCCCGCGGCCGCAGAGCGCCTGGCCTGAGACCCTGAGAGCGCCCCCAGGGCCGGGCTGCGCCCCGACCAACAGGCCAATTTCAGCCCGCCAGGCTGATCGTCGCCAAGAGCGCCAGCGGCGCGGTGTCGGCGCGCAGCACGCGCGGGCCCAGGCTGACCGGGCGGAAGCCGGCGGCGCGCGCCGCCATTTCCTCCTGTGGTGTCAGCCCGCCCTCGGGGCCAGACAGCGCGAGTACCGGGCCAGCAGCCCGGACGGCGACCTGAGGCCACGGGGCCGCGTCGTCGGCCAGGCTCAGCACCAGGCGCAGGCCCTGCGCGGGCAGGGCTGCCAGCCAGTCGTCCACGCGCCGCGGCAGCGCCACCGGCGGCACGACGGCGCGCCCGCACTGCTCGCTTGCGGCCGCGGCCACGGCTTGCCAGTGTTCGCGCCGACGCGTTGCGCGCTCGCCGGCCAAGCGCAGCACCGAGCGCTCGCACTCCAGCGGCTGGATCGCCGCCACACCGAGCTCGGTGGCCTTCTCGACCAGCGTGTCCATGCGCTCGTTGGCCGGCACGCCCACGGCCAGCGTCACGGCCACAGGCAGTTCGGGCACCGGCGCCACGGCGGGACCGACCGTCACGCTGACCTCCCGGCGCCCCATCGACGCCACGCGCGCCTCGTGCTCGCGCCCCTGGCCGTCGAAAAGGCGCAAGGCGTCGCCCGGCTGCAGCCGGCGCACCTGCACATGGCGCGCGGCGGTCTCGGGCAGGGCCAGGGCCGCGCCGGCAGCCAGCGGCCCGTCGACGTGCAGGCGCAGCGTCACCGGCCTGCGGCCAGCGCCGCCTCCACCGCCAGCGCCACGGTCGCCAGGCGGGCGTCGGCACCGCCCGGGGCGGCGAGCATCAGGCCCACCGGCAGCTCGCCACTGGCGTGGCAGGGCAGGCTGAAGGCGCAGCCGTCCATGAAGTTCACCGGCAGGGTGTTGCGCAGCAGCAGACCGTTGGTTTTGAAGAAGGCCTCGTCCGAGTCCAGCAGGTCGGCGATCGGCGGCGCGACCAAGGGCACCGTCGGGCAGACATAGGCGTCGAAGCCCCCGAGGCGCTGCTCCACGCGCGCGATCCATTCGCGCCGGCGCTGCAGCATGCGGATGTAGTCGGCCGCCGACACGCCCTCGCCGAGCGCGACGCGGGCCGCCACCCGGGGGTCGAAGCGCTCGCGCCGGGCGCGCATGTCCTCGCGGTGGGTGGCCCAGGCCTCCACCGGTGACAGGCCGCCCGGGGCGTTGATCTGCCCGATCTCGGCCAGCTCGGCCAGCGGCAGCTCCACCAGCCGCGCGCCGGCGGCGGACAGGTCTTGCAGCGCGCGGTCGTAGGCTCGCGCCACGGCGGGCTCCAGCGCGTCGAGCACCAGCGTCTGCGGCAGCGCCAGGCGCAGGCCGTCCAGCGGCCGGCGCGCCACCGGCATCGGCGCGCCGGCGAGCACGCCGTCGACGACCAGGCAATCCTCGACGCTGCGCGCCATCGCGCAGACCGTGTCGAGCGTTTGCGACAGCGGGAAGGCGCCGTCCAGCGGCACGCGCGACTGCGTGCTCTTGAAGCCCACGAGCCCGCACAGCGCTGCGGGGATCCGGATCGAGCCCGCGGTGTCCGAGCCCAGGCCCGCGACGCTCAGTCCGAGCGCCACCGACACCGCCGCGCCGCTGGACGAGCCCCCGGGGATGCGGGCCACCGTCGAGTCCGCCGGGTTCGCGGGCGTGTCGTGGTGGGGGTTGATGCCGACGCCGGAGAAGGCGAACTCGCTCATGTTCGTGCGGCCGACGAGGGCGGCGCCGGCCGCGCGCAGTCGCGCAACGGCGGGTGCATCGGCCGCGGCGGGCGGTGCGTCGGCGCGCAGCAGCGAGGCCGCGGGCGTAGGCTCGCCGGCGACGTCGAACAGGTCCTTCACCGACACCGGCAGGCCGGCCAGTGGCGGCAGCGGGACGCCGGCGCGCGCCAGCGCATCGGCGTGGCGTGCGGCCTCGAGCGCGACGTTCTCGTACAGGCGGATGAAGACGTGGGCGGCGGCCGGCGCCCGCGCGCCGTCCAGCGCACGGGAGACGAGCTCCTCACGGGTGAGTTTTCCGGCAGCGAACTGTGCGCGCAGGGCGGCGATGGTGGGCAGCATCATGGCGGTGATTGTCCCGCGACGCCGTGCCCGTCTTGCGCGTCTGCCCGCGCGATCGGCCGCGCGGGCAGACTCACGATCAACCGCGCCATCAACCTCGCCATCAACCGCGCAGTTCGCGCCGCAGGATCTTGCCCACCGGTGTCTTCGGCAGCTCGGCGCGGAACTCCACGGTCCGCGGCCTCTTGTAGCCCGTGAGGTTGGACTCGCACCAGGCGCGCACGTCGGCCTCGCTCAACGCGGCGTCCTTGCGCACGATGATGGCCTTCACCGCCTCGCCCGAGTGTCCGTCGGGCACGCCGATCACCGCCGCCTCGAGCACGCCCGGGTGCTGGGTGAGGACGTCCTCGACCTCGTTCGGGTAGACGTTGAAGCCACTGACCAGGATCATGTCCTTTTTGCGGTCGATGATGCGCACGCGGCCGTGCTCGTCCATCGTGCCGATGTCGCCGCTGCGGAAGAATCCGTCGGCCGTCATGACCTTGGCCGTCTCGTCCGGGCGCTGCCAGTAGCCGGCCATGACCTGCGGGCCGCGGATGCAGATCTCGCCGGCCGTGCCGGGGGACACGTCACGGCCCTCGTCGTCGAGCAGCCGGATCTCGGTGTTGGGCAGTGGCAGGCCGATGTCGCCGCTGTATGCGGTGGCGTCCACCGGGTTGCAGGTCACCGAGGGGCTGGTCTCGGACAGGCCGTAGCCCTCGACCACCGGGCAGCCGGTCTTCTGCAGCCACAGCTGCGCCGTGGCCTGCTGCACCGCCATGCCGCCGCCGACGCTGAGCTTGAGCGCGCTCCAGTCCACACGGCCGAAGTCCGGGTGGTTGGCGAGCGCGTTGAACAGGGTGTTGACGGCCGGAAAGCTGTGGAAGCGGTGGCGCGACAGCTCCTTCAGCGTGGCCGGCAGGTCGCGCGGGTTGGGGATCAGGATGTTGCAGGCCCCCATGCGCAGCCCCAGCATCATGTTCACGTTGAAAGCGAAGATGTGATAGAGCGGCAGGGCGCAGACGGTGACGAGCTGCTCGCCTGCCGGCACCTGCTTCAGGGCGGGCTGGTTCCAGGCCTCGGACTGCAGGATGTTGGCCACGAGGTTGCGGTGCATCAGCACCGCGCCCTTGCTGACGCCGGTGGTGCCGCCGGTGTATTGCAGCACCGCGATGTCGTCGGGGCCGACGCCGGGCTCGGCCAGCGCGGCCCCGCGCCCGCGCTCGAGCGCGTCCTTGAAGCGCACCGCCCCGGGCAGGCGGTAGGCGGGCACGAGCTTCTTCACCTTGCGCACGACGTGGTTCACGAGCGCGCCCTTGAACCAGCCCAGCATGTCGCCCATCGCCGCCACAGCGATCTTCTTCGTCGGCACCTGCGGCAGTACCTGCTGCAGGGTGGCGGCGAAGTTCTCGAGGATGACGATCAGCCGGGCGCCCGAGTCCTTCAGCTGGTGCTCGAGCTCGCGCGGCGTGTACAGCGGGTTGACGTTGACCACCACCATCCCGGCGCGCAGGATCGCGGCCACCGCCACCGGATATTGCGGCACGTTGGGCAGCATCACCGCGACCCGGTCGCCGCGTTGCAGGCCCTGCTGCTGCAGCCAGGCAGCAAAGGCGCGCGACAGCGTGTCGAGTTCCCCGAACGTCAGTGCCGAGCCCATGAACTTGAAGGCCGGCCGCTCGCGGTGGCGCTCGAAGCTGTCCTGCATCAGCGCCACCAGCGAAGGGTAGGCGTCGACCGGGATGTCAGCCGGCACGCCGGACGGGTAGTGCGCGAGCCAGGGGCGTTGCATGACGGGTTCTCCTTGTCCTCCGCAAGTGATTCTGACGTTGCGCTGACAG
>CAIRBF010000491.1 GCA_903876715.1 uncultured beta proteobacterium | reverse complement strand
TCGTCACCGGCTCGGCCCAGCCGGTGCGCGATGCCGACTGGATCCGCCGCCACATCGGCGCGCACGAGCACGCGCTGCTGACCGACGTGAGCCCGCTGTGGAGCGTGCTCGGCGTCATGGGGCCGAAGGCGGGCGAGCTGCTCGCAAGGCTCAGCCCCGACGACCTGTCGTCCGCGGCGCTGCCTTTCTCGCACACGAAGGAGATCGGCCTCGGCCACGCGCGTGTGCGCGCCGCCCGCATGGCCTACGTGGGCGGGCCGGGCTGGGAGCTGTACGTGCCGGTGGAGATGACGCGTCACGTCTACCTGAGCCTGATGCAGGCCGGCGCCGACCTGGGCGTGCGCGACGCCGGCTACTACGCGCTGGACGCCCAGCGCATCGAGGCCGGCCGCCGCGCCTGGGGCGCCGAGCTCGGCTCCGACGAGACCCCCTTCGAGGCCGGCCTGGCCTATGCGGTCAGCCTGGACAAATTGGGTTTCATCGGCCGCGAGGCGCTGCTGGCCGCGCGCGGCCAGCCGCTGCGCAAGAAGCTCGTCACCGTCGTCCTCGACGACCCGGCGGCCTATGCCTGGGGCGGTGAGACGCTGTCCCTGGGTGGGGAGCCCGTGGGCGAGCTCAGCTTGGCCGGCTGGGGCTGGGCCGCCGGTCGCTGCGTCGCGCTGGGCTACGTGCGCGGCGACGCTGCCGCCGTGGCCCACGCGGGCACGCCGGTCACGGTCGACCTGAGGGGCGAGGCGGTGGGGGCGCGGGCTTGGGATCGGTGGGGTGCTCAGGCCCGGTGAACGAAGGCGCCCAGCCTCGAGCTGGGCGCACCCTCCATCGGCATCCCGACCGCGGCCACGACAAGCGGGTCGCCTTCAGCTGCAAGCCGCGCGGCTATTGCCCCTCGTGCAGGGCCCGGCGGATGTCGCAGACGGCAGCGCACCTGGTAGACCATGTCATCCCGCACGTGCCGGTGCGGCAGTGGGTGCTGTCGCTGCCGATCCCGCTCGCGTGCTGCTGGCCGCGCAGCCCGAGCCGGTCACGCCGGCGCTGCAGGTTGTGCTGCGTGTGGTCGCGCGGCATCTGCTGGACCACACGGGGCTCGAGAGCGACGAAGGTCAGGGCGGCGCCGTCACGCTGATCCAGCGCTTTGGCTCGGCTGCCGACTTGAACATCCACCCGCATTGCCTGGTCCTGGACGGGGTGTACCGTTCCCACGCTGATGGCGCGCCTGGCTTCGTCGAGGCCGACGCATCCACCGACGAGGAACTGCGCGCGCTGCTGCAGACCGTCATTGCCCGGCTCATGAAGATGCTCACGCGCCGGGGCGTGCTGGTCGACGACATGGGCCAGGCCTACCTGGCCGAGCCGGATGCCGACGGCGAGGAGGCGCGCACACTGCGGCCGCTGCAGACCGCGGCCATCCCTTACCGTATCGCCTTCGGCCCGCACGCCGGGCAGAAGGTACTGACGCTGCGAGGCGCGATGCCGCAGGAGGACCGGGCCCGCGAGCCGCTGTGCGCCGACATCGACGGGTTCAGCCTGCATGCCGCGGTGCGGGTGGAAGCGCACGACCGCAAGCGGCTGGAGCAGTTGTGCCGCTACATCACCCGCCCCGCGCTGTCGGACGAACGGGTGCAGCTCAACACCGCCGGGCAGGTGGAGCTCAAGCTCAAGACGCCTTGGCGTGACAGCACGACGCATCTGGTGATGAGCCCGCTGGAGTTCATGCAGCGGCTGGCCGCGTTGGTGCCGCAGGGGCCGCAGGTGCAAGAGGTGGCCAGCGAAGCCGCATCGGCTGCCGAGTGCGAGGTCGAGAGCCTTCAGGCGCGGCCGAACCGCATCATTTGGGCCCGGCTGCTCAAGCGGGTTTTAGCTGGCGACATAACTTGAATACAAGTTAGTCTTCGCTGAATCTCCGCTCTCGACATCGACATGCAGCAC
>CAIRBF010000490.1 GCA_903876715.1 uncultured beta proteobacterium | reverse complement strand
GCCGGACGCTCGGCGAGGGCGATGAAACACTGACCTTCGCCAGCCGCTGCCTGGAGCCATACCGTGGCTTTCATCAATTCATGCGGTCACTGCCGCGCATCTTGCGCGAGCGCCCGCAGGCCCAGGTGCTGGTGCTGGGCGACGACGCGGCCCACTACGGGCCCAGGCCGCCCGGCGCAGGCGGATGGAAGCAGGTCTATCAGGCCCAGCTGCGCGGGCAGGTGGACTGGCACCGGGTCCACTTCCTCGGTGCCTTGCCCTATGACGACTACCTCCGCGTGCTGCAGGTGTCCCGCGCCCACGTCTATCTGACCTACCCCTTCATCCTGTCCTGGTCGATGCTCGAAGCCATGTCGGCGGGATGCCTGCTGATCGCTTCGGACACGGCGCCCGTGCGCGATGTCGTGCAGGACGGCGAGAACGGCTTCCTGTTCGACTTCTTCGACACCTCGCGGCTTGCCACCCTGGCCATCCAAGCCCTGTCTGAGCCCAGGGCGCACACCGAGATGCGGGAACGCGCCCGCCAGACCGTCATCGACCGCTACGACTTCCAGCAGGTCTGCCTTCCCCAGTACAGGGCCCTGATCGGTCTGACATGAGCGAAGGCTGCTGAACATGCAGGTATCTGCTGCCTTCGTCGACGTTCTGTCTGCAAATACTGACGGCCATCATCGATTCACCAGGAAATTGACGACATGAGCAAGTTGGAAAGCCTGTTGGCCACCGCTGCCGCCCGGATGGAAGTCCTGGACTTCGGCTCGGCCATCGAGGGCTACCGCCGCATCCTGCAGCAGGCGCCGAGTCAGGCCCCGGCACTGATGGGCCTGTCCATTGCGTACAACCGGGTGGGCCGATCTGCCGATGCACTGCCACTGCTCGGGCGCCTGTGGGTGGTTGCCAGCAAGCGCAACAGCGCACCAGGCAAGCTGTTCAAGGCCGCTGTCCTGGCCCAGATCGGCTACGCGCAGCAGCAGCTGGGGCAGTTCAAGCTGGCCCATGAAGCCTTTGACAGCGCCTACCGACTGACCCCGTCCGAGGAACTGAAGGCCCGCCTGGCCGCGCTGGACCCGCATGTCAACAACCAAGACCCGCTCCAGCAGTTGTTGCAGCACGCGCGCAAGCTCGAGGCTTCGTCACAGCCCGAAGAAGCCCTGAAAGCTTACCGCGCGGCCGCACAACTGCGGCCCAATGAGGTGAGCGTGCTCCAGGGAACCGCCTGGCTGCTGCGGCGCCTGGGTCACATCGACGACGCCTTGCCCCTGTTGCAAAAGGCGCTGGTGCTGGCGCCCGAGCGCCCTGAACTGCACAACGACATGGGCGTGCTGTTCCAGGACCGTGACGACTTTCCGAAGGCCCTCACGTTCCACAAGCGCGCCCTCAAGCTCAATCCCCGGTTCACGCCCGCGCTGATCAACATGGGTGTGGCGGAAAAGCGCCTGGGCCGCATCGAAGCCGCCATCGAGGCCTGCCAGGCGGCGCTCGACATCGACTTGAACCTGCCCGAGGCCCACAACAACCTGGGCAACCTGTACCGCACCCAGGGCAAGCATGCCGAAGCCTTCCGGCACATACAGCGCGCGCTGCACTTGCGGCCCGACTACGCCGACGCCCAGGCCAACTGGGACGAATTGAAGCAAGAGGCGCCGCACCTGTTCTCGGCGCCAGCCGACGGCAAGGCGTCTGCGGCACCAAGTGCAGACATCGGCGCCAAGCCCCAAGCGTTGCGGCCTTCGACGAGCCCTGGCCGCAAGAAGAAATCTCCAGCGATGCCCACCCCAAAGCCATGCGATCAGTGACTTCCAAGACCACGCCGCCGGCATCGAAGCCCGCGCCGACCACCCCTGCGAGTGCAAAGAGGGGTGTGGCCGTCAGGCCGTCTGCCCCCACGCGTTCGCCCGTGTTGCTGGTGCCCGACCACGGGGACGCGCAGCGTGGGCCGATCAGTCTGGTGGTGGGCGACAAGGAACTGGCCACCTTCAGCATCGACAGCGCCAGGATGCACGGCCGCAAGCGGCTGCGGTTGGAGGGGTGGTCCCTGGGCATGCTCTCGTTTGCGCTCGAACTCGACGGGAAACCCATCGACCATGCGATCAGCCGTGGCCGAAGACCGGATGTCGCTGTGGCCCGCAGCGTGCCTGAGGACGATGCCGGGCATGGATGGACGATCGTGTCGGCCCCCGATGCTGCGGCAGCCAGCGGTGAATGGACGATTCACGTCACTCTTGACCACCCCGGCCATAGCGCCACGCAGGGCTTCCACATCGCCGTTGATGCAGCCAGTCTGCCGTCGGGCCCTCTCGACCTGGTTCAGCCTGTGGGCTTCGTCGAGGCGGCCAGCATCTCTCCCGTTTCGGGCTAGGCGGTCGTCGTGGGCTGGGCGATCGCGCCCCAGGGTCAGCCCTTGTTCATCGAGCAAGACGGCGTCCTGCAGGAACTCACGGGGCCCGTCGTGCGCTTCTCGCGGCAGGATGTCATGGATGCGTACCGCGCATCGCATGGCGATCTGACGTCCAACGCGGGCTTCCTGATCCGCGTGGACGACTTGGCCTTCGGCCAGCCCGTCAGGCTGGTCACGCAGCGAGGCAACGAAATGATCGTCCTGGGCTCCATCCAGGCCAGCGCCTTGCCGTCGGACCCTGTGGCCGCGGCCCGGTGGCTATTCGGCTTGCACACCCCGCGTCATCTGTTGGCGCAGCGCATGGAGAGCATCGACCTGCCGCTGCTGGACCCCCTGATCTCGCTGCAACGCAGCGGCCAGCAGCAGCAGCCGGTGGAAGTGCACCAACTGGGCACGCCCGTGGCCCATCCGCAGGCCAGCGTCATCGTCCCGCTGTACGGGCGCCTGGACTTCGTGGAGCACCAGCTGATCGAGTTCTCGCGCGATCCATGGATCAGCGCGCATGCGGAGATCGTCTATGTGCTGGACGACCCCAAGCTGGTGGAGCCGTTCGCGAAGCAGGCTCCGGCCTGGCACCGGCTGTACCGGCTGCCCTTCAAGTGGGTGTGGGGCAGCACCAACCGGGGGTTTTCGGGCGCCAACAACCTGGGGGCTGCCAACAGCCGTGCGCCGCTGCTGGTGTTCCTCAACAGCGACGCCTTCCCGCAACAGCCGGGTTGGCTGCAGACGCTGATCTCCGAACTGCAAGGCAATCCCAGCGTGGGCGCCGTGGCGCCGCGCCTGGTGTTTGGCGATGGCTCCATCCAGCATGCCGGCATGGCATTCGTGCGTCGGGACGAATGGGGCGTCTGGATCAACCACCACCCGCGCATGGGCTTGGCGCCTTCGCTGGACCCACACACCCAGACGACCGCGCTGCCTGCGATCACCGGAGCCTGCCTGGTGATCGAGCGCGACACCTTCGAAGCCGCCGGCGGCTGGGACACCGGCTACCTGATCGGCGACTTTGAAGACTCTGACCTGTGCTTGAAGCTGCGCGCCCATGGCTTGCGCGTAGCCTATGTGCCGGGCGTGCAGCTGACGCACCTGGAGCGGCAAAGCTTCAAGCTGCTGGGGCAGGACGACTTCAGGCAGAAGGTCGTGATCTTCAATGCCGTGCGGCACCAAAGCCGCTGGGCCAGCGCCCTGCGCGAGCTCGGAGAAGCCGTATGACGCGCACTTCCACGCCCACCATGAACAGCACCCGATCCAAGAAGGCGCTCCCCGCGGCGCCCGCCACCGCGGCATCCGTCTTCCCCCCGCCCGGCGGTCGCCACCGCATCCTGGTGATGGCGCACGCCCACCCTGATTTCAGCCTGGGCGGGGGCGAGATTGCAGCCTACAACCTGTTCAACGCCTACCGCCAAGACGCCGAAGTTCAGGAGGCGTGGTTCCTCGCGCGGGCTGACCGAGGTCGTGGCGTCACGGGTCAGATCGGCCTGCGACGGCCCAAGGAATACCTGTGGGAACAGGCCGTGCACGATTGGCACCGAATGAAGGCGCTGCACCAGGAATCGGTGGTCACCTGGTTTTCCGACCTCATTCGTGCGCTGAAGCCCACGGTCGTGCACACCCACCATTACGCGCACCTGGGCCTGGAATACCTGCGCGTCATCAAGCAGGTGGACCCGAACATCAAGATCGTGATGACCTTGCACGAGTACATGGCGATCTGCCGCAACCAGGGCCAGATGATCAAGACCGGTGGCTTCCGGCTGTGCAGCCGGTCCAGCCCCGACGACTGCGCGCGGTGCTTTCCGGACTCCACGCCAGAGGATTTCTGGCTGCGCAAGCACTACTTCATGAGTCACTTCGACCTCGTCGATCAATTCGTGTCGCCATCCGAGTTCCTGCGGCAGCGCTACATCGACTGGGGACTGAACGCCGAGAAGATCACCGTGATCGAGAACGGCCAGTCCGATGAAGAGCCACTCCCCCCCCGCGCGCTGGCCGCCGGCCAAGCGCGCAATCGATTCGGCTTTTTCGGGCAGATCACGCCCTACAAGGGGCTGGACGTGGTGCTGGAAGCACTGGCGCTGTTGAAGGAGAGCGACAGCGACAAGATCGTCCTGGAGGTGCACGGTGCCAACCTGGAACTGCAACCCGATGACTACCGCAAGAAGGTGGAGCGGCTGCGTGCGCCGCTGATGGAGCGTGGTGTGGTGCAGTGGGTGGGGCCCTACCAGCCCCATGAACTGCACAGCCGTATGGCCGGCGTGGACTGGGTGGTGGTGCCCTCCATCTGGTGGGAGAACTCGCCCATGGTGATTCAGGAAGCGTTCGTGTGCGGCAGGCCCTTGGTGGTTTCGGACATCGGAGGGATGAAGGAAAAGGTAAGGAACGGCGTGGACGGCGTGCATGCATCGGTCGGCAGCGCACCCCAGTGGAAAGCTGCCCTGATGAATTGCGCGACGAGCACAAAGAACCATGAGCGGCTGCGGGCTGGGATCGTGCGCCCTGAAAGCCATCGAAGCGTCGCCAGACGTCACTGCGATCTGATGAGCAAGGCTGGACGATCATGAGAATCCATCTCTATGGCACGTCGCCTTATCTGCCTGATGCGGCTTATCTCAGCGCCGACGAGTTGAGCGACCAATCGGGTGGGAATACGGGCAACCTGATGTTCTGCCATTCGGTCTCGAGGATGACAGGCGCTGGCCCGGCATCCATTCCCTGGGGCGCATCGTTGCACGAATTGGATCCTCTGGCCGATCTGTTGGTGCTGCCGCTGGCAAATCAACTGGGTGCTCACGTAGACCTTGAAGTACTCGCTGAAAGGATGGCGAGACAGAAGATACCGATGGTGGGTCTGGGTCTGGGAGCGCAAGGGCCGATCGATGGTGTCGACGCCGCCGCGGTACCGGAAGGCACCTGGAAGTGGCTGCGTGTGATTCTCGAGCGGTCGGTTGACGGCAAGCCCAATGTAGCGCTGCGCGGTGAGGAAACGCTGCGTGTCATCGGAGCACAGGGGCTCGCTGACGGGTGCGTGGTCACGGGCTGTCCATCGAATTTCATCAATCCTTCGGCGACTTTGGGCCGGGAGATCACACGTCGACGGACCCCTGCAGTCAAACGCATAGCCGTGGCGGCAGGAAATCCGTTTATACCGAAGCACAGATTGCTCGAGCAGAGCTTGCGAGGCCTCGTCGAGACAACTCATGGGACCTATGTATGCCAGCATCCGATTGATATGCTTCGGCTCGCCAAGCTTGAATACACCACCATTGAGAGGTATATATTTTCCAGATACAAGGATTATATTCACCCTGATCTCGACGATGACGAACTCCTGATTTGGTTCCGTTCGCATGCCCATGCCTTCACCAGCGTGCCCGAATGGATTGCGATGATGTCGCGTCACGATTTGGTCATTGGGACCCGAATTCATGGTGTCATGGCAGGTATTCAAGCGGGTGTGCCATCGGTATGTCTGTGCATCGATTCTCGGACGAAAGAACTGTGCCAGACCATGGCGATCCCTTATGCCGATGCGAACGACTACGCTGATGGTATTGGGATCAATGACATTCAAGACATTCTCGACCGTTGGGATGGACGGCAATACGACGACAAGCGTCGCCTGTTGGGGAGCCGGCTTCATGGTCTCCTGAGAGAAAACCGGATCGAGCCACGCGGTGCATTGCCGAAACTGCTCCGGTCTCGAGTCCTTGGCAACAGTACGGAAGCTTCGACGGCTGCTGAAGGCACGCATCAGCATTCGACATATTCGTCCAGGGG
>CAIRBF010000489.1 GCA_903876715.1 uncultured beta proteobacterium | reverse complement strand
CGCGCGGGTTCGCGTTCTTCAGGACGAGGATGAGCTGGGCCAGGTCCTCGATCGAGTAGATGTCGTGGTGCGGCGGCGGGCTGAACAGGCCCACGCCGGGCACGCTGTAGCGCAGGAAGCCGATGTATTCGCTGACCTTGCCGCCGGGCAGCTGCCCGCCCTCGCCGGGCTTGGCGCCCTGGGCCAACTTGATCAGGATCTGGTCGGCGCTGACCAGGTACTCGGTCGTGACGCCGAAGCGGCCCGAGGCCACCTGCTTGATCTTGGAGCGCAGGCTGTCGCCGGCCTGCATCTCATAGTCGGCCTCGATGACCTTGGTGCCGACGACGTCGCTGACCTTGGTGCCGGCCGTGACCGGGATGCCCTTGAGTTCGTTGCGGTAGCGCGCCGGGTCCTCGCCGCCTTCGCCGGTGTTGCTCTTGCCGCCGATGCGGTTCATCGCGATCGCCAGGGTCGTGTGCGCCTCGGTCGAGATCGAGCCCAGAGACATGGCTCCGGTGGCGAAGCGCTTGACGATCTCGCTCGCGGGCTCGACCTCCTCCAGCGGGATCGCGCGGGCGGGGTCCACCTTGAACTCGAACAGGCCGCGCAGCGTCATGTGGCGCCGGCTCTGGTCGTTGATGATCTGGGCATATTCCTTGTAGGTGTCGAACTTGCCCGCACGCGTGCTGTGCTGCAGCTTGGCGATCGCGTCGGGCGTCCACATGTGCTCCTCGCCACGCACGCGCCAGGCGTACTCGCCGCCGGTGTCGAGCATGCGCGCGAGCACGGGGTCGTCGCCGAAGGCGGCGCAGTGCATGCGCAGCGCTTCCTCGGCCACTTCGAACACGCCGATGCCGCCGACCTGGCTTGCGGTGCCGCGGAAGTACTTCTCGACGAAGGACTGCTCCAGGCCGATGGCCTCGAAGAGCTGGGCGCCGCAGTAGGACATGTAGGTGCTCACGCCCATCTTGGACATGATCTTCGACAGTCCCTTGCCGATGGCCTTGACATAGTTGTAGACCGCCTTCTCAGGCGCCAGCGCGCCCGACAGGCCCTGGTGCAGTTGCACCAGCGTCTCCATCGCCAGATAGGGGTGCACAGCTTCGGCGCCGTAGCCCGCGAGCACGGCAAAGTGGTGCACCTCGCGCGCCGAGCCGGTCTCCACCACCAGGCCAGCGGTGGTGCGCAGGCCCTCACGTACCAAGTGGTGGTGGATCGCCGACAGCGCCAGCAGCGCCGGGATCGCGACCTGCCCGCGGCCCATGCGGCGGTCGGTGATGATCAGGATGTTGTGGCCGCTGCGGATGGCGTCCACGCTCTCGGCGCACAGCGAGGCGAGCTTGGCCTCGATGCCCTCGCGGCCCCAGGCCAGCGGATAGGTGATGTCGATCTCGTGGCTGCGGAACTTCGCGTCGGTGTGGCGCTCGATCTCGCGCAGGCGCGCCATGTCCTCGAAGTCGAGGATGGGCTGCGTGACCTCCAGCCGCATCGGTGGGTTGACGGCGTTGATATCCAGCAGGTTGGGCTTGGGACCGATGAAGCTGTTCAGCGACATCACGATGGCCTCGCGGATCGGGTCGATCGGCGGGTTCGTCACCTGCGCGAACAGCTGCTTGAAGTAGTGGTACAGCGGCTTGTTGCGGTCCGACAGCACCGCGAGCGGTGAGTCGTTGCCCATCGAGCCGATGCCTTCCTCGCCCTGGGCTGCCATCGGGCTGAGCAGGAACTTCAGGTCCTCCTGGGTGTAGCCGAAGGCCTGCTGACGGTCCAGCAGCGTCTCGCTGAAGCCGGCGGGGCTGGCGACCGCGCTGGCGGGCAGCGCGATGTCGTCGAGCTTGACGCGCACGTTCTCGATCCACTGCCGATAGGGGCGAGCGCTCGCGAACTGGTTCTTCAGCTCCTCGTCGTCGACGATGCGGCCCTGCTCGAAGTCGATCAGGAACATCTTGCCCGGCTGCAGGCGCCACTTCCTGACGATGCGGTTCTCGGGGATGGGCAGCACGCCGGACTCCGAGGCCATCACGACCAGGTCGTCGTCGGTGACGCAGTAGCGCGCCGGGCGCAGGCCGTTGCGGTCGTGCGTGGCCCCGATCTGCTTGCCGTCGGTGAAGACCATGGCCGCCGGGCCGTCCCACGGCTCGATCATGGCGGCGTGGTACTCGTAGAACGCGCGCCGGCGCGCGTCCATGCCCTCGTGCTGTTCCCAGGCCTCGGGGATCATCATCATCGCCGCGTGCGCCAGCGGGTAGCCGGCCATCGTCAGCAGCTCGAGCGCGTTGTCGAAGGTCGCGGTGTCGCTCTGGTGCTCGAAGCTGATCGGGT
>CAIRBF010000488.1 GCA_903876715.1 uncultured beta proteobacterium | reverse complement strand
TCTACCTTTGGGCACGCGGCGGCGGGCCAGCGTCACCCAGTGCGAGAGGTTGCCGTAACCGCGGCGCGACTGCGCCAGCACCACCAGGCGCGGCGGGGTGTCGAAGGCATCAGGGCCTGCCGCGTGCGCCACAGCGTGGCCCGTAAGATCCGCGCCCTCGACGGCACCGACCTGCCCGCCGTCAATGTCGCCGTCAACGTCGCTGCCGACGTCACTGTCGCAGCCTCCATCCCCAACCCCGACCCCGATGCCAACCCGGCCGCCCGCACCCGGCGGCGACAGCGCGATCTCGGTGCCGACGACCAGGTGCAGCCCGCATTGCCGCGCAGCACCGTGCGCGCGCACCACGCCGGCGAGCGAGCACTCGTCGGTGATCGCCAGCGCGGCGTAGCCCAGTTCATGCGCGCGCGCGACCAGTTCCTCCGGGTGGGAGGCGCCGCGCAGGAAACTGAAGTTGCTGCGGCAGTGCAGTTCAGCGTAGGTGGGAAGCATGATGGAGCAGACCCACTTGCGGCGCGCGGTCAGGACGCAAAGTCAAGAGGCCGCGGCGGCGAGTGTGACGGCGGTGCCCAGAGCGCAAGTGAAGAAAAGTCGCAACGCCCAAGATACTGTACACAAACACAGTTGTTTGCGCTATCGCGACAGATCGCCATCGGGGGATCTGGGGATGACACCTCGGCGCTGCAGACCGTCGCGGGATCTCCCGCAGAATGCGCGGCCGTCCATCCACAGGAGCACTCCGACGTGAGCGCCATGGCCCCGATCGCTGCCATTCCTCCCACCATCGCCCCGATGGCCGCCCCTCCCAAGGCCAGGCGGCGCTGAGGTGGGGTCGATGGCTGCAGACACCTTGGCAGGCACCTTCGACGCCGCCGTGCTCGGCGCTGGCGCGGCAGGCATGCTGGTCGCGCTGGCAGCGCAGGCGCGCGGCCAGCGCGTGCTGCTGGTCGAGCCGCACGCCAGCGCGGCAAGCAACTTCGCCATCAGCGGCGGGCTGTTTCCGGCGGCTGGCTCGCGCCTGCAGGCTGCAGCCGGTGTACACGACCGCCCCGAGGACTGGCTGCGCGACCTGCGGGCCTTCGCGCCGGAGGGCGCGGTCAACGAGCGCATCGCCACCGCCGTGGCCGAGGCCTTGCCCCGGGTCGTCGATTTCCTGCTCGACGAAGCCGGGGCCCCCGTGCGCTTCCTGCCCGACACCGTGGCGCCCGGACACCGGACGCTGCGCTTCCACAGCGTTCAGCCAGCCTCGGGCGCCGCCTTCGCGGCCTGGTTCCGCAGCGCGGTGCAGGCGCGGCCAGGCATCGTCTACACCCCGCGTCGGGCGCTGGCACGGCGTGCCGGCGAGGGCTTCGAACTCGACTGGGCGGACGGCAGCCCGCCCGCCCGGGCCCGCGCGCTCGTGCTCGCCGGCGGCGGTTTCGGCGCCGACGCGGCGATGGTGGCGCGCCACATCCCTGCCATGGCCGGCGCGCTGCACAACGGCTCAGCCACGAACGACGGCAGCACGGTCGCGCTCGGCGTGGCCTGGGGCGCCGCGCTGTGGGGGATGGACGGCTACCAGGGCCAGGGGCACACCAACCCCGGCGGCGCGACACGGCTGGGGATGTCGATACCGCCGCTGGGCGGGGTGCTCATCAACCGGGACGGGCAGCGCTTCGTGCGCGAGGACGTGGGCCCCTCCGCGCTGGCGGCGCATGTACTTGCCCAGCCTGGCGGGGTGGCGCTGGAGGTCTTCGACGCCGCGATCGAGGCCCAGCTCGGCAACGCCTCGGCCTACCAGGCTGCGCGCGCGGCCGACCAGGTGCTGCAGGCCGATACCGTGGAGGACCTCGCCGCCAAGGCGGGGGTGCCCGCACCGGCGCTGCGCCGCACGCTGGCAGACGTGGCGGCGTGGGCGGCCCTGTTCGCGGACGGCACGCAAGCCGCGCTGCATGCGGGTGACACGGCCGGCGAGGATGCCAGATCGCAGGCCGGCGCCGCAGCCGGCAAAGGCCGCGACCGGCCCGAAGCCGACCCGCTCGGTCGGGAACGCTTCCCGCGCGCGCTGCAGCCGCCCTACCGGGCGTCATGGGTGACGGGGGCGCTGTCGCACACCCAGGGCGGGCTGCTGACCGACGCCGATGGGCGCGTCCTCGGCCCCGACGACCGGCCGCTACCCGGCCTGTATGCCAACGGCGGCTGCGCCGCCGGCCTGGTGGCCCGCGGCGGCGAGGGCTACCTGCCCGGGAACGGCCTGGCCCAGGCCTTCGGCCTGGGCTGGCGCGTGGCGCAGGCGCTGGCATAGCGCCGCCCCGGAGCCGGGGCCTTGCTCCCCCCTCCCGCGAAGGGAGAGGGGCTGAAAGCCGGGCGCCTGGCCCATGGTTTCAAGGGGAGGGATGGGAGCCAGTCCCCCCGCTGCGGGCAAGCACTTTCCGGGGCGCCCGTCGATGGCGCCTTCGGTGCCTTACTCGGCCTTCGCGCCCGAGATTTCGACCGCGCGCTTGAACTTGGTCATCTCACGCTGGTGGAAGGTGCCGGTCTCGGCGGGGCCGGCGGCCACCAAGGTGGCGCCCTGGCTCTCGAGTTGCTGGCGCACGACGGGATCGTCCATCGCCTTCTTGACCTCGGCATGGATGCGCGCCACCACCGCGGGCGGGGTGCCGGCCGGGGCCATCAGCACAATCCAGGCCGTGGCATCGAAGCCAGGGATGAACTCCGACATCGCCGGCACGTCCGGCAACTGCGGCGAGCGCCGCAGCGAGGTGACGGCCAGCGGGACGATGACGCCAGACTTGATCTGGCCCACCAGCGAGGGCAGTCCCTCGACGCCGGTCTGGACCTCGCCCGCCATCACCGCCTGCATCGCCGGCGCGCCGCCGCGGTAGCCCACGTGCGTCATCGTCAAGCCGGCATCGGCCTTGATCAGCTCGAACACCAGGTGCGAGGTCGTCCCCGGCCCCGACGAGGCGTGCGCCAGGCGGTCGGGCTGGGCCTTGGCAGCGGCGATCAGCTCGGGAACGCTCTTGAAGGGCTGCTTCGGGCTGGTGACGACCACCTGCGGGAAGGACACCAGGTGCGACACCGGCGCGAAGTCCTTCAGCGCATCGTAGGGCAGCTTGGCGAAGAGGTAGGGGTTGATCGCCATCGTGCCCGGCGAGCCCAGCAGCAGCGTGTGGCCGTCAGCCTGGGCACGGGCGGCGAAGCCGGTGCCAATGTTGCCGCTGGCGCCGGTGCGGTTGTCGATGTTCATCGCGAAGCCGGTGTTGGTAGCCACCTTCTGCGCGATCGTGCGAGCCACCACGTCCACGGCCGAGCCGGCGGCGAAGGGGTTGACCCAGGTCACGGCCCGGGAGGGCCAGGCCGCGCCGGCGACTTGCGCGAGCGCCGGACCGGCCAGCAGGGCCGGCAGCAGCGTCAGGCAGGACAGCCGGGCGAGCGCGCGACGGCGGACAGATAGGGACGGGACAGCGGAATGCGAAACCGAAGACACGGTGGGGAGCTCCTGGAGAGGGGTCGGTGAGAAAGCCAGCGAGAACGACGGGGGCGCAAGGCACTGGTCCAAGCACAGCGGTGATGCCCGACCCGCCTGCCATGCCACGCTCCATCCGCCCCGGCGGCCCTATCGTCCACCCGGCGCGATAACCCTGCGTCGTGCCCGACATCGTATCGCCAGGCTGCAGGCCATCGTCCACGAGATGCTTCACCTGCCCGGCGTCACGCAGCGGCTGCGACACCGTGGTGTCAGGCACACGCGGCATAGCGTCAGCGAGTACGGCCGGGCTTTCGACGACCCCGGCGTCGGCGCCGAACACACGGTCCAGGCCCAGCGCGCGGGCCGGCTGCAGCGGCGCGGCCACGCGTGGGTACGACGCTGGCGAGAGCTGGGTGGCGGGCGCAACTCGGCCCTGGGGCCGCGCTCAGGCGCCGAGCCCGCCGGGCGCGCGCCCTCAGTCCGAATGCTCAGGTGGCCACGTCCACCGTGCCGCCTTCGCGTGCGCTGCGCAACACGGCCTCCATCGTCGCCGCCAGGTCCAGGCTGGCCTGGGCGGCGCGCTCGATGGCCGGGCGGTCGCGCTCGCGCACGACCTTCGCGAAGGCCTCGGCCGCGAAGCGAAAGCCGCTGCCGGCCGGGCTGTACAGGCTTTCGTAGGGCACCTGGTTGCTCACGCCTCGGCGCACGCGCAGCGGGCTCGGCACGTAGCCCCACGGGTGGGGCGCGCCGGGCTCGGCGGTGTGGTTCAGGAACTCGCACTCGATCGTGCCCTGGCTGCCGGCGATGACCGCGCGGCGCACATAGCCCACATCCATCGCCGCCGAGATCTGGGCCCGGCGACCGTCAGCGAAGTGCAGCGTGGCGGCGATGGCGATGTCCACGCCGCTGGGTGACCAGGTGGCCTCGGCGCTGACGCGGCGCGGCGCGCATCCCATGACCAGACGTACCAGGCTCAGCGGGTAGCTGCCGATGTCCAGCAGCGCGCCGCCCCCGAGCTCGGGCACGAGGCGGATGTCGGAAGCCGGATTGCGCAGCGTGAAGCCGGCGCAGGCCTGCATCCAGCGCACCTCGCCGATGGCGCGGTCGCGCAGCAACTCCAGCAGCTGGCCGGTCTGCGGCTGGAACCAGTAGGGGTAGGCCTCGAGCAGGAAGCGGTCGTGCCGACGCGAGGCCTCGACCATCTGCCGCGCCTCATCCAGACTGCAGGCCAGCGGCTTCTCGCACAACACGTGCTTGCCATGTGCCATCGCGCGCATCGCCCACTCGGCGTGCATCGCGTTGGGCAGCGGCACGTAGATGGCGTCCAGCGCCTCGTCGGCGAGCAGGGCCTCGTAGCTCCCCACGGCACGCGCAATGCCGAACTCCGCGGCGAAGGCGGCGGCGCGGGTGGCGTCGCGGCTGGCTACGGCGTCCACGCGCACCGCCGGACTGGCGGCGACGTCGCGGCAGAACTGGCGCGCGATGTTGGCGCAGCCAAGCACGCCGATGCGCAGCGGCGGCGGGGCTTCAGGGCGGATCTTGCGGGTGGGCATGGGTGCGGTTTCTCCTCCGGTTCGCAGTATCGGGCCGGAACGCGTCCGCGGCGCATACGCCGGCCGCTCGTGCCCGCGGCCTGCGGACGGTCAATCGGCGCGCGCCGCCACGGCGCACAGTGCACGGCCATGAGCCACGCCATCGAAGACCTGAAGCAGGAACACGACGCGATCCTGTTCGCGCTCGACATCCTGGAGCGCATGGTTGCGCGCATCGACGCCGGCCGACCCGTGGACCCGCAGCAGATCGGCTCGCTGCTGGCCTTCCTGCACGAGTTCGCCGACGCCTGCCACCACGGCAAGGAGGAAGGCCTGCTGCTGCCCGCGCTGCTGGATGCCGGTCTGGCGCGGGACGCCGACCCGCTGCGTCGCATGCTCGACGAGCATGGCCGGGGACGCGAGTTGGTACAGCGCATGCGCGGCGCTGCGCTGCCGATGCTGCGCGGCCCGGAGTTCGCCGCCGCAGCGCGCGCCTACGCGGCGCTGCTGCGCGGCCACATCGCACACGAGCACGAGGTGCTGTTCCCGCTGGCCGAGAGCCGGCTGTCGACGGCGCAGCTCGACAACCTGTTCGACGCCTTCGCCATCCATGAAAGCGAGGTCATCGGCCCCGGGCGGCACGAGGCACTGCACGAGATGCTCGGCGATCTGGGCGAGACCTTCACCGGCACCACCCCTCTGGCGGTGCCCCACCGCTGAAGCCGGCCTCAGCCCTCGGTCTGGTACAGGTTGAGCTGGCGGGTCGTGCGTTCCCAGAAGGCGGTGTCCTGGCGGACGAACTCGGCAAACTCGGCCGGCGTGCCAGGGGGCACCGCCGCGATGCCCAGCGCCCGCATGCGGGCCTGGAACTCGGACGCATAGATCACCTGGCGCAGGTCGGCGTCGAGCTTGTCGACCACGGCAGCAGGCGTGGCCACGGGCACGAAGAATCCGTACCAGCCCCCCACGGGCAACCCGGTCAGGCCCTGTGAGGTGGCGGTCGGGATGTCGGGCAGCACGCTGGACGACCGCACGCCGGTGGTGGCCACAGCGCGGATGCGCCCGGCCAGGATATTGGCCATGGCACTCGGCAGCGCGTCGGCCATGAGCTGGATCTGCCCGCCCATCAGGTCGGTCATCGCCGGGCCACTGCCCTTGTAGGGCACGTGGGTGAGCTGCGCGCCGGTCAGGCGCATCAGCAGCTCCATCGTCATGTGGCTCGTCGAGCCCACGCCCGGCGAGCCGAAGCTGTATTTGTTGGGGTTGGCCTTGAGCAGCGCCACGAGCTCGGGCAGCGTGCGCGCCGGCACCTGCGGGTGAACGACGATGGCGAGCTCGACCATCCCCGCCAGCGTGACTGCCTTGAGGTCGGCCGCCGGGTTGTAAGCCAGCTTCTTGTACAGGTTGGGGTTGATGACGATGGGCGAGTTCGACGTCACCAGCACGGTGTGCCCGTCCGGT
>CAIRBF010000487.1 GCA_903876715.1 uncultured beta proteobacterium | reverse complement strand
TGCCGGGAGGGCGCCGCGGGCGGCGGCGAACTCGTTCGCCACGGCCGCGGCCACGTCGTGCCCGCGCAGAGCGCGCAGCAGGTCCATCGCCATGATGTTGCCCGCGCCCTCCCAGAAGGAGTTAAGCGGCATCTCGCGGTAGATGCGGGCCATCACGCCCTCGCCCTGCTCCTCGACGTAGCCGTTGCCGCCCAGGCACTCCATCGCCTCCTGGGCGAGCAGGCTGCCGCGCTTGCAGACCCAGAACTTGGCCACCGGCGTCAGCAGGCGGCGCATCACGGTCTCGTGCGCCAGGTCGGCGCCCGCGCGCGTGGCGCGGCCGTGCTCGGTGGCGTCCACCGCCGCGGCCAGGCGCAGGGCCAGGGCCGTGGCGGCCTCGCTCTCCAGCGCCATGTCGGCCAGCACGTTCAGCATCAGCGGGTGCTCCACCAGGCGCCGCCCGAAGGCGCGCCGCTGCGCCGTGTGGTGCAGCGCGAGCGCCAGCGCGTGCCGCATCAGGCCGGCGGTGCCGAGCGCGCAGTCCAGCCGCGTCAGCGCCCCCATGGCCAGGATCTGCGGCACGCCGCGCCCCTCCTCGCCGACGAGCCAGGCGAGCGTGCCGTCGAACTCCACCTCCGAGCTGGCGTTGGCGTGGTTGCCGAGCTTGTCCTTCAGGCGCTGGATCGCGATCGGGTTGACCTCGCCGTCGGGGCGCCAGCGCGGCAGGAAGAAGCAGCTCAGGCCCTGCGGCGCCTGCGCCAGCACCAGGAAGGCGTCGCACATCGGCGCCGAGAAGAACCACTTGTGGCCGGTGAGGCGGAAGCGCCGCCCCCAGGCGTCCTCGCCGTCGGGCTCGGCGCGCGTGGTGTTCGCGCGCACGTCCGAGCCGCCCTGCTTCTCGGTCATGCCCATGCCCATCGTCAGGGCGGTCTTGGCCGCCGCCGGGGCAAAGCGCGGGTCGTAGGCCGCGGCGGCCAGCCCCGGGCCGAAGGCGGCCTCCAGCGCCGGATGGGCGCGCAGCGAGGGTGCCACCGCGTAGCTCATCGAGACTGGGCACAGCACCGCGGGCTCGAGCTCGGTGGCGAGCATGAAGCCCGCGGCGCGCTCCAGGTGCCCGCCCGGCCCCTCGCGCCAGGGCGCGCCGTGCAGCCGCGCCTGGCAGGCGTGCGCCATCAGCGCGTGGTAGCCGGGGTGGAACTCCACCTGGTCCACGCGCCGGCCGAAGCGGTCGTGCGTACGCAGCACGGGCCGGTGCAGGTGGGCCAGGCGCGCCTGCTGCTGCAGCGCCGCGCTGCCGGCGCTGCGCCCGAGCGCGCGCATCCGCTCGTGGTCGAAGCCCGGGTGGTGCCAGGCCAGCGCGTCGCGCAGCGCGGCGTTCGCCGCCCACAGGTCCACGTCCTCGTAGGGCGTGGCCTGGTTGGTGACGGCGTGCGTGGCGGGCATGACGGGTGAAGGGAGGTCAGTCGGGGCTCGGGCGATCTGGCGATCGGGTGCCCGGGCACCCCGACGCTCAGGCGAGCTTGACGAGCTGCTTGCCGAAGTTGCGTCCCTTCAGCAGGCCCAGGAAGGCCTCGGGCGCGCTGGCCAGGCCCTGGGCCACCGTCTCACGGTACTTCAGGCGGCCGCCGGCCACCATCCCGCCCAGTTCCTTCAGCGCCGCGGGCCACAGGTTCATGTGCTCGCTGACGATGAAGCCCTGCAGCTTCAGCCGCGACACCAGGATCAGCGAGGGGTTGGCCATCGGGATGGGCTCGCCGTTGTAGCCGGCGATCATGCCGCAGAAGGCGATGCGGCCGAAGGCGTTCATGCGCAGCATCACGGCGTCCAGGATGTGGCCGCCCACGTTCTCGAAGTGGCCGTCGATGCCGGCCGGCGCGGCCTCCTTCAGCGCCCGCAGCATGGACTTCAGGTCGCCGTGGGCGCGGTGGTCGATGCAGGCGTCGAAGCCGAGGTCCTCGACGACGTGGCGGCACTTGTCGGGCCCGCCGGCGATGCCCACGACACGGCAGCCGCGCGCCTTGGCCAGCTGGCCGACCACGCCGCCCACGGCCCCGCTGGCGGCATCCACCACCACCGTCTCGCCGGCCTTGGGCTCGATGATCTGCGTCAGCCCCACCCAGGCCGTGACCCCGGGCATGCCCACCGCGCCCAGGTAGGCCGACAGCGGCACGTGCGTCGTGTCCACCTTGCGCAGCACGCCCGGCTGAACAGCGTCGACCACGGAGTACTGCTGCCAGCCGCCCATGCCGACCACCTGGTCGCCGGCGGCAAAGCCCGGGTGGCGAGAATCGACGACCTCGCCCACCGTGCCGCCGATCATCACCTCGTCCAGCGGCTGCGGCGCGGTGTAGCTGCGGCCGTCGTTCATGCGCCCGCGCATGTAGGGGTCCAGGCTCAGGTAGAGGTGTCGCACCAGCACCTGTCCCTCGGCCAGCGCCGGCAGCGGCGCCTCGACGAGGCGGAAGTTGTCCACCGTGGGCTCGCCCGCGGGGCGCGAGGCGAGCAGGATCTGCTGATTCATCGTCATCGTCGTCTCCTCAACCGTAGTGCACCGCGCTGATGCCGCCGTCCACGGCCAGCACCTGCCCGGTGATGTGCTTGCCGGCGGCGCTGGCGAACAGCAGCACCGCGCCCTTCAGGTCGTCCTCGTCGCCGATGCGGCGCAGCGGCACGGCCTCGCAGAGTTTCGCCACGCCCAGCTCGGCCAGGGTGGCGCGCGTCATCTTGCTCGGGAAAAAACCCGGCGCCAGCGCGTTCACCGTGATGCCGTACTCGCCCCACTCGCCCGCCAGCATGCGCGAGAGGTTGATCGCCGCGGCCTTGCTCGTGCCGTAGGCGACGAAATCGACGTTGATCGAGCCGGCCAGCCCGGCGACCGAGGCCACGTTGACGATGCGGCCCCAGCGGTTGGGGATCATCCAGGCCTTGGCCGCCGCCTGCGCGTACAGGAACAGGCTGCGCACGTTCAGGTTCATCACCTTGTCCCAGGCCTCGAGCGGGTGGTCCTCGGCCGGCGCGCCCCAGGTGGCACCGGCGTTGTTGATCAGGATGTCGATGCGGCCCAGGCGCTGCATCGTCTCGTCGACGACGCGGCGCACCTGCGCCGGGTCGCTGCTGTCAGCGGCTACCCAGCGCGCATCGATGCCCTTGTCGGCCAGGTGGGCCGCGGCCTCCTCCAGCTCGGCGGCCTTGCGCGCCGTCAGCATGATCTTCGCGCCGGCCTCGCCCAGGGCCTCGGCCATCTGCAGGCCCAGGCCGCGCGAGCCGCCGGTGACCAGCGCGGCACGGCCGCTCAGGTCGAAGAGCTTCATCACAGAAGTACTCAAGCGCTTACTCCTCGTTGTGGCCGCGAAGGCGGGCGGCCTGGTTTCAGGGGGCAGAAAAGTCTTGGGCGCGACGGCGTCGGCCCGGCCTCATCAGTCCATCTTCGAGCGGATCCAGATCAACGCCACGCCGACCCCGGCTGCCATCCCGCCGGCAACCACCATCGACCAGCCCAGCGGATGGTCGGCGCGCAGCATCGCAAGGCCCAGCACCGCCAGCAGCAGCCCGCCGTAGAGCAGCACCCAGACCAGCGTCTCGACGGTGCCAGCCTTCATCAGGGCTCCAGGCTCTGCGGGTCGATCTCGCGCACCAGCGACTCGCGCCGGGCCACCACACCCAGCCAGGCGTCGATCTTGGGCAGCTCGTAGGCGTAGAAGTAGCGCATCGCCGCCAGCTTGCCGGCACGGAAGGCGGTTGCGTCCGGGCCCTCGTCCACGCCCGTGCTCCCGGCGCTTCCGGTGCCGCCAGAAAGGCCCACACCGCTCGCAGCGCCCGACCCTGCCTGCGCGGCCACCAGCGCCACGTCCAGCCACACCCAGGCCAGCACCACGTGCCCGAAGGCCTGCAGGTAGGGCGTGGCATTGGCCAGGGCCTCCTCGGGCACGCCGGTGGCCCAGGCCGCCTTGGTCGCCGCGCCCAGGCGCTGCAGCGCGCCCGCCAGCGCGTTGGCCGGCTCGGCCAGGCCCGGCACCTGGCCCGCCGCCTGCGCCGTGGCGCTCATGCGCATGGCCAGCAGCTTCAGCCCGGCGCCGCCGTCCATCACCACCTTGCGCCCGAGCAGGTCCAGCGCCTGGATGCCGTGCGTGCCCTCGTGGATCATGTTCAGGCGGTTGTCGCGCCAGTACTGCTCCACCGGGAAGTCGCGCGTGTAGCCGTAGCCGCCGTGCACCTGGATC
>CAIRBF010000486.1 GCA_903876715.1 uncultured beta proteobacterium | reverse complement strand
TTGGCGGCTGTACTGCTCGATCATGCGGTTGCCGATGAAGCCATCGCACACGCCCGAGACCACGGCCGTCTTGCGGATCTTCTTGCTCACCTGCATCACGGTGGCCAGCACGTCCTTGGCCGTCTTCGCGCCGCGCACCACCTCCAGCAGTTTCATCACGTTGGCGGGGCTGAAGAAGTGCATGCCCACGACGTCCTGCGGGCGCTGCGTGAACGAGGCGATGCGGTCCACGTCCAGCGTCGAGGTGTTGGAGGCCAGGATGGCCCCCGGCTTGGCCACCGCGTCGAGCTTGCGGAAGACCTGCTCCTTGACGCCGATCTCCTCGAACACGGCCTCGATCACCAGGTCGGCGTCGGCGAGGTCGTCGTAGCTCAGCGTGGGCTTCAGCAACGACATGCGCTGCTCGTACTTGTCCTGCTTGAGCTTGCCCTTCTTGACCTGGGCCTCGTAGTTCTTGCGGATCGTGGCCAGGCCGCGGTCCAGCGCCTCCTGCTTCGTCTCCAGGATGGTCACCGGGATGCCGGCATTCAGGAAGTTCATGCTGATGCCGCCGCCCATGGTGCCGGCACCGATCACGGCCACCTTCTCCACCCGGCGCAGGGGCGTGTCCTCGGGCACGTCGGGGATCTTGCTGGCCGCACGTTCGCCGAAGAAGGCGTGGCGCAGCGCCTTGCACTCGGGCGTGAGCATCAGCGCCGAGAAGATCTCGCGCTCGATGACCATGCCGTCATCGAACTTGCGCTTGACAGCGGCCTCCACCGCGTCCACACACTTCAGCGGCGCCGGGAAGTTCTTCGCCATCGCCTTGACGGTGTTGCGCGCGAACTGGAAGTAGGCGTCGGCCTCGGGGTGGGCCAGCGGCAGGTCGCGCACGCGCGGCAGCGGCCGGCGCGCAGCCACTTCCTCGGCCAGGCGGCAGGCGGCCTCGACCACGTCGCCCTCGGCCAGGCGGTCGATCAGCTTCTGCCCCGGCAGCGCGGCCAGGACCTCACTCTTGACCGGGTCGCCCTTGACGATCATGTTCAGCGCGGTCTCCACGCCCAGTGCGCGCGGCAGGCGCTGCGTGCCGCCGGCCCCGGGGATCAGGCCGATCTTGACCTCGGGCAGCGCGATGCTGGCCCCGGGCGCGGCCACGCGGTAGTGACAGCCCAGCGCCAGTTCCAGCCCGCCGCCCATGCACACGCTGTGGATGGCCGCGACCACCGGCTTGGGTGAGGACTCCAGCATCTTGATCAATGACAGCAGGTTGGGCTCGGCCACTGCCTTGGGCGAGCCGAACTCGCGGATGTCGGCACCGCCCGAAAAGGCCTTGCCGGCCCCGGTGACCACGATCGCCTGCACCGCTGCATCGGCCCAGGCGCGCTCGACGCCGGCGGCGATGCCCACCCGCGTGTCGTAGCCCAGCCCGTTGACCGGCGGGTTGCTCATGGTGATGACGGCCACAGAGCCGCGAACTTCGTAACTGGCGCTCATCGCGCGTCTCCTGGAGTCGGTGGAAATAGAACGATCGTTCGATTCTATCGATGCAGCGAACCGCGACCCAAACCGTTCGCCCTGAGCCTGTCGAAGGGCGAACCTCGCCCCCAACCGTTCGCCCTGAGCCTGTCGAAGGGCGAGCCGCGCGAGGCGCTCGGCCCGAAGGCTTCGAGCCCGCCCCGGATTTCAGGTTGGACCGCGGCCATCACGCCGTCGGCAGCCGGTGGTCCTTGAACTGCTCGCGCAGTTTCATCTTCTGCATCTTGCCGGTGGCACCGAGCGGGATCGCGTCGACGAAGGCGACGTCGTCGGGCACCTGCCACTTCGCCACCTTGCCGTCGTAGAAGGCCAGCAGCGCCTCGCGCGTCACCTCAGCGCCGGGCTTGCGCACCACCACCAGCAGCGGGCGCTCGTCCCACTTCGGGTGGCGCACGCCGATGCAGGCGGCCATGGCCACCGCCGGGTGGGCCATCGCGATGTTCTCGATGTCGATCGAGCTGATCCACTCGCCGCCGGACTTGATCACGTCCTTGCTGCGGTCGGTGATCTGCATGAAGCCGTCGGCGTCGATCGTGGCCACGTCGCCGGTGGGGAACCAGCCGTCCACCAGCGGGTTGCCGCCCTCGCCCTTGAAGTAGCCGGAGATGATCCACGGCCCCTTGACGTACAGGTCGCCGCTTGCCTGGCCGTCCCAGGGCAGTTCGTGCCCGTCGGGGTCGACGATCTTCATCTCCACCCCGTAGACCGCCCGCCCCTGCTTGACCAGCACCGCCATCTGCTGCTCGGGCGGCAGCGCCTGCTGCGGCAGCTTGAGGGTGCACACCGTGCCCAGCGGCGACATCTCCGTCATGCCCCAGGCGTGCAGCACGGTCACACCGTACTGGTCCTTGAAGGCGCTGATCATGGCCGGCGGGCAGGCCGAGCCGCCGATCACCGTGCGGTTCAGCGTCGAGAAGCGCAGCCCCGCCGGCGCCATGTGGTTCAGCAGCCCGAGCCAGACCGTGGGCACGCCCGCGGCCATGGTCACGCCCTCGGCCTCGATCAGCTCGTAGACCGACTTGCCGTCCAGCGCCGCCCCGGGGAAGACCAGCTTTGCGCCCGTCATCGCCGCGCCATAGGGCAGGCCCCAGGCGTTGACGTGGAACATCGGCACCACGGGCAGGATGCTGTCGCGCGCCGACAGGCCCAGGGAATCGGGCAGCGCGCCGCCGTAGGCGTGCAGCACGGTCGAGCGGTGGCTGTAGAGCGCGCCCTTGGGGTTGCCTGTGGTGCCACTGGTGTAGCACAGCGAGGCGGCGCTCTTCTCGTCGAACTGCGGCCAGGCGTAGGCCGTGCTGTGCGGCGCAATCCACGCCTCGTACGACACCAGGCCCTCGACGCCGGTGTCGGCGGGCAGCGCGGTCGCGTCGCACAGCGCCACCCAGTGCTTCACCGTCGGGCACTTCTGCCAGATCGCCTTGATCAGCGGCAGGAAGGTCATGTCAAAGCACAGCACCCGGTCCTCGGCGTGGTTGACGATCCACACCACCTGGTCGGGCGCCAGGCGCGGGTTCAGCGTGTGCAGCACGCGCCCGCTGCCCGACACCCCGAAGTACAACTCGAAATGGCGGTAGCCATTCCAGGCCAGCGTGGCCACGCGGTCGCTGAAGGCCAGGTCCAGGCCGTCCAACGCGTTCGCAACCTGGCGCGCGCGCGCCGCGGCCTCGCGGTAGGTGGTGCGATGCAGGTCGCCCTCGACGCGGCGCGAGACGATTTCCGCGTTGCCGTGGTGTTGGGCCGCGAACTCGATGAGCGACGAGATCAGCAGCGGTTGGTCCTGCATCAGTCCGAGCATGGGAAAGTCTCCTGGAATCCTGAAACCATCATGAGGGCGGTGTGGCGCGCCCCGCCAGGGGCGATCGGTGGCCAGGGCCCCCACCTTATCGACGGCGGCGGCGACGGCCGCACCAGCACGGGCAGAAGTGTGACATCAGCGCAGCCGATCCGGCAGGCAGGGCATCCCTGACAAGCCAAGGCAGCGCTGGCATGCGGGCCTCTGCGCGCGCTCCGACAATAGGGCCTGGATCTGGATTTGCCCTGTTGTCGACCGAACCCCGAGATCTGCCCCATGAATCCCTTCCGCCGCCCCCCGCCGCCGCACGACCACGACGATTCGCGCTACGAGATCCGCAAGTCGGATGAGCAGTGGCGGGCCGAACTCGACCCCGTGCAGTACCAGGTGGCGCGGCGCGCTGCCACCGAGCGTGCGTTCACGGGCCGCTACTGGGACCACTTCGAGCCCGGTCGCTACCGCTGTGTGGGATGCGGCGAACCGCTGTTCGACGCCGGCAGCAAGTTCGACGCCGGGTGCGGCTGGCCCAGCTACTCGCAGCCGGTGGCCGACGGCGTGATCGAGCGCATCACAGACCACAGCCACGGCATGGTGCGGGTGGAGGTGCGCTGCCACAAGTGCGGCAGCCACCTCGGACACGTCTTCGACGACGGCCCGGCACCCACCGGGGAACGCTACTGCATCAACTCGGCGTCGATCGACTTCGAGCCGCGAGCCTGAACGCCGCGTCGCAGCATCGCACCCGCACCCGCAATCACCATGACCACCCGCCCCACTGCTGCCCAGCTCGAGGCGCTGCTGCGCGCCGCCTTTGCACCGACCGACCTGTCCGTGCAGGACGACAGCCACCTGCACGCTGGCCACGCCGGAGCGCGCGAGGGCAGTCATTTCTCGGTACGCATCCGCAGCGCCCGCTTCGCTGGCCTTGCGCCGGTGGCTAGGCACCGCCTCGTTTATGATGCCTTGGGCGAATGGATGCGGCACGGCATCCACGCGCTGGCCATCGACGCCCGCGCCCCCTGATGCAGCAATGCTGCGCCAGGCGCCATTCCCAGCCCCTGCCCTGCTCCTGCGAAAGCACCAGACCATGAAGCCGAAGTCTCCCGCCTTGCGCCTTGCCACCCTGGCCACCGTCGTGGCCCTTGCCGTGCCCATGCTGGCGCAGGCCCAGAATGTCGCCATCGTCAACGGCAAGGCGGTGCCGAAGTCGCGTGTCGACATGCTGCTGCAACAGGCCGCGCGCTCCGGCCAGCAACTGCCCCCGGGGGCCGAGCAGCAGGCGCGCGACCAGGTCGTGCTGCGCGAGATCTTTGCCCAGGAAGCGCAGAAGCGCGGCCTGGGCGCGACCGACAGCTTCCGCTCACAGATGGAACTGGCACGCCAGAGCATCCTGATCCGCGAACTGTTCGAGGACGCCCGCAAGAAGAGCGCGCCGAAGGACGCCGAGGTCAAGGCCGAGTACGACAAGTTCAAGGCCCAAGCCAGTGGCACCGAGTACCGCGCCAGCCACATCCTGGTCGAGAAGGAAGAAGAGGCCAAGGCCCTGATCGCCCAGATCAAGGCCGGTGCCAAGTTCGAGGACCTGGCGAAGAAGAATTCCAAGGACCCGGGCTCTGCCGAGCGGGGCGGCGACCTGGACTTCGCCAAGCCGGACTCCTACGTCCCCGAGTTCGGCAAGGCGATGGCCGCACTGAAGAAGGGCGAGATGACCGACGCGCCGGTCAAGAGCAACTTCGGCTTCCACATCATCCGCCTGGACGATACGCGCGAGGCCGAGTTTCCCGCCTTCGACGAGGTGAAGGAGCAGATCAAGCAGCGCCTGGAGCAAACCAAGCTGCAGGAATTCCAGGACAAGCTGCGCAAGTCAGCGCGGACGGACTACAAGTTCAGCCAGTGAGGTCGGGGGCGGCCAGCCGCCCCGCCTCGATGCGCAGTTGTCGGTCGCAGCGCGCGGCGATCTCACGGTCGTGCGTCACGAGCACCAGCGTCGTTCCTGCTTCCCGGTTCATCTCGAACATCAGCGCCATCACCTTCTCGCCCGTGGCGAAGTCCAGGCTGCCGGTGGGCTCGTCGGCCAGCAGCACCGCCGGTTGCACAACGAAGGCGCGCGCCAGCGCCACGCGCTGCTGCTCCCCTCCCGACAGCACCCGCGGATAGTGCGACAGCCGCTCGCCCAGGCCCACGCGGCCGAGCATCTCGACAGCGTCTGTGCGCGCGCGTGGGCGTCCCAGCAGTTCCAGCGGCAACATCACGTTCTCCAGCGCCGTCAGGTTGGGCAGCAACTGGAAGCTCTGGAACACGAAGCCCAACTTGCGGGCACGTACCGCGGCGCGTGCGTCTTCGTCGAGCGCGAACAGGTCGGTGCCGTCCACCACCACCGTGCCCTCGCTGGGCACGTCCAGCCCGGCCATCAGGGACAGCAGCGTGCTCTTGCCCGAGCCTGAAGCACCGACGATGGCGGCCGACTCGCGCGGCGCGAGCGAGAAGTCGATGTCATGCAGTATCGTCAGCGTGCCGGTGGAATCGGTCACGCGCTTGCTGACGTGACGGACGGCGATGATGGGGTCGGGCATGCGGGATGACAGGGTGAAGGACGCTGACGGGCGCGAGGCGCGGAACATCGGTGCCGGCATGGATGTCGGCTTGGACGAGCGGGGCCTGGGACCTGGACAGCCCCAGCCACGTCGCCGCCGGCGCGACGCCCTGCAATGTATCGCCGTGCTCGCTGCAGCGCCGCTGATGCCGCTCACCACCGCGCGGGCCCAGGGGTTGGCGCCGGGGGCTGCGGGAACGGGCAGCGGCGCGGCGCAGGCGCCGGGAGGGGGATCGAGCCAGGGGTCAAGTCCTGGAGCCGCACAAGGAGCGCCTGCGGGTACGGCTCAGGCTGCCCCGCCGCGGCCGGCCGAAGCCCCGCTGGTGCTGGTGGTGGGCGACAGCCTGTCCGCGGAATACGGCATCCCTCGTGGCGCCGGCTGGGTGGCGCTGCTGGAGCAACGCCTGCAGCGCGAGCGCATCCCGGCACGCGTCGTCAACGCCAGCGTCAGTGGCGACACCACGTCCGGCGGCCGCGTACGCCTGCCCGCGTTGCTGCAGCGCCACCGCCCGGCCATCGTCGTGCTCGAGCTCGGTGGCAACGACGCGCTGCGCGGCCTGCCGCTCAGCGCCACACGCGCCAACCTCCTGGAGATGACGCGCGCCTCCAAGGCCACCGGCGCGCAAGTGCTCATCGCCGGGATGCAATTACCGCCCAACTACGGCCGCGCCTACAGCGAGGAATTCGCCGCCCTCTTTGCGGAGGTCGCGCGTGTCGAGGGTGCCGCGCTCGTGCCCTTCCTGCTGGCGGGTGTGGCCGACGGGCCCGACCCCTACGCGATGTTCCAGTCCGACCGCATCCACCCCACGGCGCAGGCCCACGCCCGCATTCTGGACAACGTGTGGCCACGTCTGAGACCGCTGATGGGCGCGGCTGCGCGCCGCTGATGGGCGCAGCGAGTGTCTTCAGCACTGGTGCCGCTACGCCCTTCGCCCGGGCGGCAGCATGACCCTCAAGCCCCGCACCTTTTGCGCGGCAGCGGTTGAGGGTAGGCCCATGCAGCGCCTTCGGAGCTGGCCTTCGCCACAGAACCGCGCAACGCGGACGCGGGTCGTCCGCCCCTCCCCCTGGCGGGGAGGGCCGGGGGAGAGGGGCTGAATGCCGTCGCCACCCTCTCCCGTACGGGGAGCGGGGCTGACATGGTCTCTCCGACTGGGGAATATGCGCCGAAGGGCATCACGGCCCTGGATGGGAACGCAGGCCCGGGGACGGCACCCGGGTGGCCCCGGCGTCATCGCCGCCAAGGATGGTCCGCGCTTTGCCGCGACACTTGCTCTATGACGTCTCATCACTCCGGCTCGTCCACGGACCCTCATTCGAGCCCTCGCCCACCCGCGCACAGCCCCGCCATCCCCGCCCGTGCGATCACGCTGCTCGTCGTGCTGACGCTGGTGTGGGGTACCAACTGGCCGGTGTTTCCCTATGCGCTGGCCGAGGTCTCGGCCTGGACCTTCCGCGCCTTCGCTTTGCCGGCTGCCGGGCTGACGTTGCTGTTGGTGGCGCGCGCGCGCGGGCTTTCGCTCGCCATTGCGCGCGAGGACTGGCCCACCGTCGTCGCAGCGAGCTTTTGCTATCTGACGGTGTGGAACGTCGCCAGCGCCTACGCCGCCGTGCTGCTGCCTTCCGGGCAGGCGGCCATCCTCGGGTTCACGATGCCGCTGTGGGCAGCGCTGATGGGCTTCGTCTTCATGGGTCAGCGTATGCCAACCCACCTGCTGGCGGCTCTGGCGCTCGGGGCGGTTGCCGTCGGACTGCTGATGTGGCGCAGCCTGCCGGCCTATGCCGACGCGCCGGCGGGCTTCGCCCTGGGGCTGCTGGCGGCCGTCGGCTGGGCCGCCGGCACCCTCATCCTCAAGCGCCGGCCGCCGCGAGCGCCCGCGCTGGTGCTCACCGGCTGGCAGCTGGTGCTGTCCAGCGTGCCCATCGTCCCGACCGCCTTCGTGCTAGCCGAGGGGCCCTGGTTCATGCCCTCATGGCAGAGCCTTCTGGCCATCGCCTACGTCACCTGGATGCCTATGACGATCGGCAACGTCGCCTGGTTCTCCATCGTCGGCCTGCTGCCGGCCCAGGTCGCGGGCCTGTCTTCGGTGATGGTCCCCGTGGTGGCCATGATCTCCGGCGCCATCGTCCACGACGAGCCGCTGGGCCCGGTCCAACTCGGCGCCATGGCCTGTTCGGCCGTCGCGCTGTGGCTGGCGCTGCGCCCGGGGGCGCGGTGAGCAGCGTCTGAACCATGCCCCCGAAAGGGCTCCGCTCGAAACGGCCGTGAGCCCGAGCGTCGCGCCCGCCATGAGCGTCCGGGCCGGGCGCGCCGCCACATGCCCAGGCAGCGCAAAGGTCGGTCAATCGGCCTTCGCGAAGCGGCTTTCCAGGTAGGCCAGCAGCGTCCGGATAGCCTGCGCCTCGCCACCCACGGGGCGGCCCGGGCGGGCGGCGTCATTCCAGGCGAAGAGGTCGACGTGGACCCAGTCCATGCCCTCGGGCACGAAATCGTCCAGGAACAGCGCCGCCGTGATGGCGCCGGCCATCGGGCCCTTGCCGGTGTTGACGATGTCGGCGATGTCGCTCTCGATGCTGCCGTGGTAGTCCTTCCACAGCGGCAGTTGCCACAGCGGGTCGTGCAGCGCCAGGCCGCAGTCCACCAGGTCGCGCCCGAGGTCCATGCGGCGCGTGAACAGCGCCGGCAGCTGCGGCCCCAACGCCACCCGCGCAGCGCCGGTCAGCGTGGCCAGGTCGATCATCAGCTCGGGCTGGGCTTCGGCGCCGTAGGCCAGCGCGTCGCACAGGATCACGCGGCCCTCGGCGTCGGTGTTGCCGATCTCGATGTGCAACCCTTTGCGCGTGCGGAACACGTCGCCCGGGCGGAAGGCGTTGCCGGCGATTGCGTTGTCCACCGCCGGGATCAGCAGTTGCAGCCGTACCGGCAGCTTCGTGGCCATGATCAGCGCCGCCAGGCCCAGCGCGTTGGCCGCGCCGCCCATGTCCTTCTTCATCCAGCGCATGCCGTCGGCGGGCTTGATGTCCAGACCGCCGGAATCGAAGCACACGCCCTTGCCGACCAGCGTCAGGCGCCGGTGGCGCGGGTTGCCCCAGTTCAGCTCGATCAGCCGCGGCGACCGGGTTGACGCCCGGCCCACCGCGTGCACCGCCGGGAAGCCGGCCTCCAGCAGCTTGTCACCCACCACCTCGCGCACCTTGGCGCCATGGGCGCGGGCGACCTTCTTCACCGCCTGCGCCAGTTCGTCCGGGCCCATCTCCTCCGCCGGGGTGTTGACCAGGTCACGCGTGGCGGCGATCGTCGCGGCCAGCAGCGCGCCGCGGGTCGACTCGAGCCCCGGGGCGAGCATCAGCTCCGCGGTCGCGCGCTTGGGCGCCTTGTAGCGCGCAAAGGCGTACGCGCCCAGGGACCAGGACATCGCAGCGGCTTGCGGATCGGCACGCAGCCCGACGTCGCCGAGCCGGTAGCGCCCTTCGGGCAGCGCCTTGGGCAGCACCGACAAGGCGTAAGGGTGCGACGCCGAGCGCACGCCGGCCCAGGCCGACTGCACCTCGCCGTCGGGCCCCGGCACCAGCGCCCAGGTATCGGGCGCCCCGCTGAAGCCGCAGGTCTGCAGCCACTGGCGCGCGGCAGGGGGCAGCGTGGAGGCATGGCCTGCGAAGGACGCCCGGTCGGTCAGGTGGATGGGAATGGTGCCCGCGGCGGGCTTCTTCAGCGTCAAGGTCATGGGCAGGGGGATCCGATGGAGGTGATTGCGATAGGCCTGGGGGCGCAGGCAGGCGCGCCGGGAGTACCCGAGGCGCCGTTGAAGGTTACACGAGAGCAGGACGACCGCCAGCCGCGCGTCTGCCCAGGGCTGGGCCAGACCTTGGTTTTCCCGGCCGCCGGGCCTCCTCGCCTGCCCGGTCGCGCCGGCGCCAGGCATGTGATCAGCCGCCACCGCCCTCGCGCGCCAGCCCGTGCGCCGCATCCACGAAGGCAGCTTCCAGGTCTGCCGACGCCGGGGTGGGCATGGCGTCGGCCCAGCGCAGCAAGGCCACGCGCGCGCCATCGACCGGCTCGACAAGGGGGACGCGCACCAGCCCGCTCGCCGCCGCGCGCGCCAGGTGCACCTCCATCGGCACCGCGCCCAGCAAGTCCCCATGCCGCACCAGCACCTCCAGCCCGGTGAGCGTCTCGCAGTTGACGGCGCAGCGTGGCGGCGGGAGTGCCGCCTGGCGGAAGGCCCGCGTCAGGCCACGCGAGATGGCGCTGTCCGGCGACGGCAGCACCCAGTCGGCGCCGGCCAGTTCAGCCAGGGCGCGTGCTCCGGCCAGCGGGTGGCCCGCACGCGCGACGACCGCGACGCGGGTCGCGCACAGGGCGCGGGCGCGGTACTCCTTGCCGAGGCGCTCGGCCGGCATCGACATCACGGCGAAATCCGGCCGGCCCTCGCGCAGACCCTCGAGCCCGAAGGGCGGGGGCAGGACGGTCAAGCTGAGCCCCGGCCAGCGCTGGCGAAAGCCCGGCAGCACGCGAGGCAGAAGCACCAGCGTGGCGAAATGCGACAGCGCGACCACGAGCCGGCCCTCGCGCGCACCGCGGCGCTGGGCCACCTCCTCGGCGGCCTGGCGCACCTGGGCTCGGATCGCGCGGGCGCGCGCCAACAGCGCCGCGCCATCGGGGGTGGCCTGGACTCCGCGAACCCCGCGCTCGAAGACCGGCGCGCCCAGGGCCTCCTCCAGGCGTCGCAGTTGCTTGCTCAGGGCAGGCTGGGTCGTGCCCAGGGCGCGCGCGGCTGCGCTGAGGCTGCCGGCGTCAGCGATCTCGGCCAGCAGCACGAGCCCGGCCGGGTCCGGCAGGAAGGGGGGCGAGTCGACGCGTGCAGGCGCGGAGGTGGGATCAGGCCCAGGCTCGCGCAGGGGTTTGTTCATCCGGGTGCTGCGCATCACCGTCGTCCGCAGGGAAGGGCTCAGGGCCCGAGCGTTGCCGTGCCGTGCGCGGACGGCGTGGCAAAACGACCTGTTTCCAGGGGCAGCCTGTCACCATCGCCCAGGCCTTGACGAAGGCTTGCAACGACGGGCAGGGGTATTCTGGCTTGCAGGGCGGGCATGGGGGGAAAGACTCCCTGCCCCATGAGAAGTTCGTTGCGCAGACCCGCGCCACCGTTCTCACTGCGCCCTTCGACAGGGCTGCGGACCGACCTGGAGAAGTTTGCGCAAAGGGCTTCGACAGGCACAGCCTGAACGGCTTCACGGGCGGCCCGAACAGCACCTCGTCGAACACCGCGCACCGACAGGGCCATGGGAGGCTCTCAGACCGCCGCCGCCCGGCGTGCGCGCCAGGCGCCGAAGATCGCGATCAGCCCCGGCACGATGATCAGCGCCCAGATGATCTTGCTCAGGTGCTGCTGTACGAAGGGCAGATTGCCGAAGAGGTAGCCCGCCACGGTGAGGCCGACGACCCAGATCAGCGCGCCGACGACGTTGTAGGCCGTGAAGCGCGGCCGGTTCATCTCGGCCACGCCGGCAACGAAGGGGGCGAAGGTGCGGATGAAGGGCATGAAGCGCGCCAGGATGATCGTGATGCCTCCCCAACGCTCGTAGAAGGCATGGGCCTGCTCGAAGGCGCGGCGGTTGAACCAGCGGCTGTGCTCCCAACCCCACACCCGCGGGCCCACACGCCGGCCGATCAGGTAGTTGCACTGGTCGCCGAGGATGGCCGCCGCCAGCAGCAGCACGATCACCAGCGGCAGGCTCATCAGGCCCGCGCCGCACAGCGCGCCGACGACGAAGAGCAGCGAATCGCCCGGCAGGAAGGGCATGACGACGACGCCGGTCTCGACGAAGACGATCAGGAACAGCAGCGCGTAGACCCAGGTGCCGTAGGCCTGCACGAAGTCCGCCAGGTGACGGTCGACGTGCAGGATGAAATCCACGAGAAAAAGCACGAAATCCATGCGCGGGATTATCCGGGGCCGCTTCCTAGAATCGGCGCGATGGATCAAGCTCCGCAGAACCCGTCCCCGCCCGGCGACACCGCCCTGCCCAACGCACCACCGGCCGCTGCGGCAGGCGCGGCCGGCACGGCCGCCTTGGCGCCGCGCCGGCCGATCCGCGAGCTCCCCGACGAGCTGGTCAGCCAGATCGCCGCCGGCGAGGTCGTGGAGAGGCCGGCTTCGGTGGTGCGCGAGCTCGTCGACAACGCGCTCGACGCCGGCTGCCGGCAGGTGACGGTGCGCCTGATGGCCGGCGGCGTGCGCGCCATCGTCGTCGAGGACGATGGCAGCGGCATCGCCCCTCAGGAGATGCCGCTGGCGCTCAGGCGCCACGCGACGAGCAAGATCGTGAGTCTGGCCGAGCTCGAGCACGTGCTGACGATGGGTTTCCGCGGCGAGGCGCTGGCGGCCATCGCCAGCATCGCCGAGCTCACCCTCACCAGCCGCACGCGCGAGGCCGCGCACGCCTGGCGGCTGGATGCGCGCAGCGGCGAGCTGGCGCCGGCGGCGCGTGCCGTCGGCACCACAGTCGAGGTGCGCGAGTTGTTTTTCAGCACCCCGGCGCGGCGCAAGTTCCTGAAGACGGACGCGACCGAGTTCGCGCACGCGCTGGAGGCCGTGCGCCGGCATGCGTTGGCGCGGCCCGACGTCGGCTTCGCGGTCTGGCACGAGGGCCGGCTGGTCGCACAGTGGCGCGCGGCGGAGTTCGAGCAGCGCGTGGGCGACGTGCTCGGCGCCGAATTCCTCGAGGCGAGCCGGCCGGTGGACGGCGCCACCGGGCCGCTGCGCCTGCTCGGACGCGCTGGCCAGCCAGAGCAGGCGCGCTCCCGCGCCGACCTGCAGTACCTGTTCGTCAACGGGCGTTTCGTGCGCGACCGTCTCGTGTCGCACGCCGTGCGCGCAGCCTACGAGGACCAGCTCCACGGCACCCGGCAGCCGGCGTATGCGCTGTTCCTGCAGATCCCGCCAGAGTTGGTGGACGTCAACGTGCACCCGACCAAGGTCGAGGTGCGCTTTCGTGACGGGCGCGCCCTCCACGAGGCCGTGCGGCGCGCGGTCGCGAACGCGCTCGCGCCGTCGCGGGCGCGTGCCGCCGTGGCCGGGGACGCGCCCGGCGTCTCGGCCGACGGAGCGGGCGGTGCACGGGCCGCGCCCGGGACGGAGCAGGTCGCGCCAGCCGACCCGTCGGCGCCGCCCACGCCACCTTCGGCCGGGCAGCGCACGGGCTGGGTCTACACGCCGGCCCGTCCGCCGCGGGTCGAGGAGGCTCCAGCGCCTTGGCAGCAGCAGAGCCTGCCGCACGCCGGCTCCGGAGGCATGGCGGCGTGGCAGGCATTGCTCGGCAAGGACCGGGAGCGGCGCGACGACGCGCATGGCCCGGCGCAAGCCGGGCCCGTGCGGGAGATGGTCCGGGCGGCCGGCGACCCGGCGTCCCCCCCTCTCCCCCAACCCCTTGTCTGCGAGGGGGCACGAGAGGCCGCCGGTGGCGCGTCGGTGTACCCGCTCCCCCGCGAGCGGAACGGGGAGGAAATGGGCAGCGTATCGGCCCAGGCCCTGGACGGAGCGTCTTTCCCCGGAGCCCGGGCACCTCTCCCAGGAGCCATCGGTGCGCCCCCCGGAGCGTACGAAGTCAGCCCCTCTCCCCTTTCGGAAGAGGGGTTGGGGCAAGGGGGAAGCCGCGTCGCATCCCACCCGCGGGACGACACCACCTGGCCCCTGGGCCGAGCCCTCGGCCAGGTCGGCGGCATCTACGTGCTGGCCGAGAACGCCCACGGCCTGGTCATCGTCGACATGCACGCCGCACACGAGCGCATCGTCTACGAGCGCTTGAAGCGCGGCGCCGCCACCGCGCAGACCGTGCCCGCCCAGCCCCTGTTGCTGCCCCACACCTTCGCCGCCACCGCGGCCGAAGTCGCCACGGCCGAGGAGGAGCGCGAGGCCCTGCTCGCGCTCGGCCTGGACGTCGACGCGCTGGGGCCCGGCACCCTGGCCGTGCGCAGCCGCCCGGCCGCCCTGCCCGACGCCGACCTGACCGAGCTGGCGCGCTCGGTGCTGGCCGAGTTGCAGCAGGTGGGCGCCAGCCGCGCGGTGCAGCGCGCGCGCGACGACCTGCTCGCCACGATGGCCTGCCACGCCGCCGTGCGCGCGAACCGGCGCCTGACCTTGCCCGAGATGGACGCGCTGCTGCGCGACATCGAGGCCGCCGACCGCGCCGACACCTGCAACCATGGGCGGCCGACCTGGCGCCAACTCACGCTGAAGGAACTGGACGCCCTGTTCCTGCGCGGGCGTTGACGATCACGGCGCCAGCCCGAACGCGCAATACCCGCCACCGCATGCACCGACGCCTCGCCCGGCTGCGCTCGACCTGCGCCCTGACGGTCTTCCTGAGCACCTCCTTGTTCACGGCAGGGGCGGTGCTGGCGGAGCCCGGGCGCGAGGCATCCGGAACGCTCACACAAGCCACGGCGACTGCGACGGCGACGGCGACAGCGACTTCGCCTCTCCCCTCGCCCACCCCTGCCCGCTCCACTGCTGCGGCAGTGGCCATGCCCCCGGCAAATCAGGCCGCACCGGTCGCGACGCCGGCCCCGCTGCGCTTCGAGCGTCCGATCGTGCTGCTGGGCGAGGTGCACGACCACCCGCAGCAGCACGCCCTGCGCGCCGAGGCCTTTGCCGCGCTGCTGGCCAGCGGCGCGCGGCCGGCGCTTGTGCTGGAGCAACTCGACCGCGAGCGCCAGGCCGAGCTCGACGTGCTGCGGGCCACGCAGCCGACCCTCGACGCCGACACGCTGATCGCGCGCGTCGGCGGCCCCGGCTGGCACTGGCCGTTCTACCGCCCCTTCGTCGAGCTGGCGCTGCGTCACGGCCTGCCCATCGTCGCGGCGAACGTCTCGCGCAACGAGGCGCGCGCCGTGATGCGCGAAGGCCTGGCCGCGCGCGGCTTCGACGCTGCCGTGCCCGAGCCCGTGCTGGCCGGTCTGGCCGCGCTCGTCGAAGACGGCCACTGCGGCCAAGTCGGCGCCGCGCTGGCCCGCCGCATGGCGATGGCGCAGGTGGCGCGTGACCAGGCCATGGCCCGGGCTCTCGAGGCGCATGCGCAGCGGGGCGCCGTGCTGCTGGCCGGCAACGGCCATGTGCGCACCGACGTCGGCGTCCCGGTATGGCTCACGCCGGCGACGCGCGCGCGCAGCCAGGCCATCGGCGTGGTCGAGGAGGGCGACGCGACACCCGCCTTCGACCACCGCGTCGTGACGCCACCGCACCCGCGGGCAGACCCCTGCGCCGCGTTCAGGCCGCCCGCAGCCGCCCCGACGCGGCAGCCTTGACCGGGCCGGCGGCCGGACCGGTCAGCGCCGGCGGTCGGCTCGGGCCGGGCTGGTGCATGCCGCGGCGCTGACCGGTGGATGCCTTGGCGCAGGCCGGTGAAAGGCCCGGCCGAGGCCAGCGGGCGGCGCCGTCCGCGGCGGCGCACTGCGTGGTCCAATCCCGGCCATGAACGATCGTCGCAAACTCGGCCTGAAGTCCGACGCCCCCGCCCGCGACCCGCGCCGCGCCCCGGTACGCGGCGGCGCCCCGGGCCCGCTGCGCGACAGATCGCGTCCTGCTGACCGAGCCGGCGGCTCGCCCCCCCCACCAGCGCCGCACCGCGGCGACGGCGGCGACCCACGCGTCCCGCCCCAGCCCGCCAACGCGTCGTCTGCAGCCCCAGGGCCGGAAGCGCGAGCTTTACCCCCCTCACCAGGAGACGTGGGCCGCAAGCCTGGCCTTCAGCCCCCCACCCCTGGCGGGAGCGGGGAGAAAGACCCACGATCTGCGCGGCCTGGTTCCGGCGCACAAGTCGGTGGCGCCACAGGCGCCGAGGGGGTCTCCCCCCTTCCAGGCAAGGGTTGGAATGCCAGCGACCCCCAGCGTTCGAGGGATGGGCGCGACGCCCACCCCACGAGGAATGCCAACGGCCCGCGCACTGCGAGGGACGACCACCGCCCCCACTCCGCGAGGGATCCTCGCGACCCTCGCGGCCCTCGCGACCCCCGGGACGGACGCGACGCCCGGGACGGACGCGACGCCCGGGCGCCCTTTCAAGGGCGCCCATCAGGAGCGCAGCCGGCGCCGCGTGGGCCCCTGCCCAAGCCCCCCCACGCCAGGACAGAGGGGCTGAAGGGCCGCGCGTCCGCTGTGGGCGCCGAGCCCGCGGCCGAAGGACCGCGCCTGTCGCGGGTCATGGCCGAACGCAGCATCGCGTCACGCCGCGA
>CAIRBF010000485.1 GCA_903876715.1 uncultured beta proteobacterium | reverse complement strand
GTCCCGGCGGCGCAGAGCTACATGTCCAAGCGCCTGCAGGAGTGCAACTGGCTGCAGGCCCTCGAGGGCGGCATCGACTCGAGCCACGTCTCCTGGCTGCACAGCGGCAGCCTGAACGCCGACCCGCTGTTCAAGGGCGCCAAGGGCAACCAGTACAACCTCAGCGACCGCAAGCCCGTCTTCGACGTTGCCGAGTCCGGCGGCGGGCTGTACATCGGCGTGCGGCGCAATGCCGAGGACGAGCAGTACTACTGGCGCATCACGCCCTGGGTGATGCCCTGCTTCACGATGGTGCCGCCGCGCGGCGACCACCCGGTGCACGGGCATTTCTGGGTGCCGATCGACGACCACCGCTGCTGGGCCTGGAGCTTCGACTACCACCCCACGCGCGCACTCACGGCGACCGAGGTGCAGGCCATGCGCGACGGCCACGGCATCCACTCGCGCAACATCCCCGGCACCTACCGCCCGGCGCAGAACCGCGACAACGACTACCTGATGGACCGCGCCGCGCAGAAAGCCGGCACGCGCTACAGCGGCATCGAGGGCATCGCGATGCAGGATGCCTCGCTGCAGGAGAGCATGGGCCCGATCCAGGATCGCACGCGCGAGAACCTCGTCTCCACCGACAACGGCATCATCATGGCGCGCCGGCGCCTGATGAAGGCGGCGCAGGCCCTGGCCGAGCACGGCACGGCGCCGCCGGGCCTGGACAGCGCCTCGCAGCGCGTGCGCTCGGTGGCGATGCTGCTGCCGCGCGGCCGCCCCTTCGCCGAAGCCGCGGCCGATGCCCTGCGCGCCGAGCCGGGCAAGCCGCACCAGACCGTCTGAACGCCGGCCGCCGCCCGCGCCCCCGCCGATGGACCCCTCCGACTTCGCCGCCGCCGTCACCGTCGGCCCGGGCCGCACCGAGCTGCGGCGCTTCAGCGCGCCGCCGCCTTCGCCGGACGCCGGCCTGTTGCGCGTGGAGTGCACCGGCGTCTGCGGCAGCGACTGGGGCTACTACCAGAACCTGCACGCCACCCGCGGCGACCTGATCCTCGGCCACGAGACTGTGGGCCGGGTGGTCGCCCTGGGCGCGCTGGCGGCGCTGAAGTGGGGCGTGCGCGAGGGCGATCTCGTCGCGCTCGAGGAGTACCTGCCCTGCGGCCACTGCGAGCACTGCCGCGGCGGCGAGTTCCGCCTGTGCGACGCCACGGACTGGCGACTGGGCGGCCTGCGCTACGGCGCCACCGGCCTGAGGACCGCCCCCGGCCTGTGGGGCGGCTTCAGCGCCTACCAGCACCTGCACCTGAACACGGTCTTCCACCGCGTGCCTGCCGGCGTGCAGCCGCGCCACGCGGCGCTCGCCTTGCCCTTGGCCAACGGCGTGGAATGGGCCTACCTGCACGGCGGCGCCGGCCCCGGGCAGTGCGTCGTCATCCAGGGGCCTGGCCAGCAGGGGCTGGCCTGCGTCGTGGCGGCGCGCGAGGCCGGCGCGGCCAAGATCATCGTCAGCGGCCTGTCGACCCCGACGGACGAGCGCCGCCTGCGCCTGGCGCGCGAGCTCGGCGCCCACCACACGGTGGACATCGGCCGCCAGGACCTCCTCGAGACCGTGGCCGACCTCACCGGCGGCGCGATGGCCGACCTCGTCATCGACTGCGCCTCCGGCGGGCCGGCGTCGGTGACGAGCGCGGTGCAGCTGGCGCGCAAGCGCGGGCGCGTCGTGCTGGCTGGGCAGAAGCGCCAGCGCGTGCCGGCCTTCGACAGCGACCTCATCATCGCGCGCTTCCTCACCGTGACCGGCATGCGCGGCCACAGCTACCAGTCGGTGGAGCTGGCGCTGCAGCTGATCGCGGCGAACCGCCACGGCGTGCAGGCGATGAGCTCGCACACCTACGGGCTGCACGAGACCGACCGCGCCTTGCGCTCGCTCGTCGGCGAGGGTGACGAGGGCATGGTCCACATGACGATCGATCCGCACCGGCTCGACGGTGCGCCGGCCCTTGGAGCCACCGGTGCCTGAGCGCGGTGCCGCCGGCCCGGCCGCCGGCGGCGGCGCGGCGCGGCGACTGTCCTCCGTGGCCGCATCGCTGCGCTTGCTGAAGGCGCTGGCGCGCGAGCCCGGCGCGCACGGCATCTCGGCGCTCGCGCGCGAACTCGGCCTGGCCAAGAGCACCGTGCACCGGCTGGCCAGCACGCTGGTGTCCGAGGGCTTCGTCGAGCAGGACAGCCTCGACGGCCGCTACCGCCTGGGCCTGGCGCTGTTCGCGCTCGGCACTACGGTACGCCGGCGCATGAACGTCTCGATCGAGGCCAAGCCCGTGCTGGACGCGCTGCGCGACGCCACCGGCGAGACCGTCCATCTGGCCGCGCTGACCGAGGCCGACGTCGTCTACCTCTACAAGCTCGACGGTGTCCATGCCGTCGGCCCGCGCACCTGGCTGGGCATGCGACGCCCCGCGCACTGCAGCGCCGAGGGCCGCGTGCTGCTGGCCCATGCGCCCCTGGCCGCGCGCCACCGTGCGCTGGCCGCCGGCCTGCAGCCCCTGACCCCCCGCACCGAGACCGACCCCGGGCGCTGGACGCGCGCGCTGGACACCGTGCGCCTGGCTGGGCATGCCCTGGACGAGGGCGAGTGCGAGGACGACACGCGCAGCGTCGCCGCCCCGGTGTTCGATGCCCAGGGTCAGGCCGTGGCCGCGGTCGGGCTGACGGTGCCGGCCGCGCGCTTCACCCGCAAGGTGCAACGCGCGCTCGTGCCGGCGGTCGAGCAGGCCGGGCGCGAGATCTCGCGCCGCCTGGGGTGGGCGCCTGATGGCGTCTGAAGACGACCGCCCGAGGCTGCCGGTGCTGCTGCTCACCGGCGCGCTCGGCAGCGGCAAGACGACCTTGCTGCGGCACTGGCTCGCGCGGCCCGCGCTGGCGGGCGCGGCGGTGGTGCTGAACGAGGCGGGGGCGGTCGCGCTCGATGCCAGCGGTGCCGGCGTGCGGCGGGACGCCGGCGGTGCCGGCGTGCGGCGGGACGCCGGCGGTGCCGGCGTGTGGCGGGACGCCGCTG
>CAIRBF010000484.1 GCA_903876715.1 uncultured beta proteobacterium | reverse complement strand
CGCCGGGATCAACGGCGGTTACGACGACGACGGCCAGCTGCTGGACGGGGCGGTGGGCATCAGCCTGAGCGACGTGACGCTGGGCGTGGCGCTGATCGCCGAGCGGCTGGACGGGCTGCAGCCCGCCAGCACCGTGGCCCGCGAGTGGACGACGGTGCAGGCGACGATCGGCGGCGCGAGCTTCGATGCGGTCGACGGCCTGACCGTGGCGGTCAACAACCTCGGGCTGCAGCTGAACCTGGCGTCGGACGTCGACGACACGGTGGTCGACTACGCCTTGACGCCGAAGGCCGACGACGGCGACGCGCGCAAGACCGAGCTGAGCGTGGCCACAGGGCCGAGCAGCGACATCGTGTTGACGATGGACGGCGCCGCGGGCGAACTCAAGCGTCTGACCGGCAACCTGACCCTGGATGTCTTCGGCCTGATCAAGGTGACGGGCGACTTCGGCATCGAGAGCCGCCAGGGAGAAGTCCGTCTGGCGGGCGTGACGGACAACCCGAACACGGACAAGGACGAGAGGCTCGTCGCGGTCGACATGCTGCTGATCGGCGGCAACGACATGAACGCCTTCGCAGGCGCCGGTGACATCGGCATCGAGCTGCAAGACGTCGATCTGGGGGTCGCCTTGCTGACCGAGCGCGTCGCGAAGGTGGCCGGTCAGCCGGCGCCGGAAGCCCGCGAGTGGACGACGGTGCAGGCCACCGTGGGCAGCGCCGGCTTCGTCGGCATCGACAACCTGACGATCGCTGTCAATTCCTTTGCCCTCGAGGTCAATCAGAAAGCCGACAAGGACGGCTCGGTCGTCGACTACGGCCGCACCGACCCGACTGATGAGAACAGCGCGCGCAAGACCGAGCTGGCGGTGCCGACCGGCCCGAACTCGGACCTGACGCTGACCATCGACGGCAGCCGCGGCGACATGACGCAGTTGACCGGCAATCTGGTCATCGACATCTTCGGCTTCATCCAGGTGTCGGGTGACTTCGGCATCACGAGCACCGACGCCACCTTCAAGAACGCCGACGACGAGGAGATCGAGGGTCGTGCGCTGACCATCGGCGTGACCGACGGCCGTGCATTTGCGGGTGTCGGCGGCAATGGCGACAACCCGCTGGGCCTGGAGCTGACCGGCCTCGACATGGGCCTGGTGCTGTTCGACAGCGAGGACCATCCGGACACCTCCTGGACCGTTCTGTCGGCCACAGCCGACCAGGTGGCTTTCGTGGGCATCGACGGCTTCACGCTCGCGGCCCAGGGCATCTCGGTGGAGTGGAACGACGTCGAGGCGCCTGAGAACGCGCCCCAGACCGTGCTGGCCCTGCAGGAATACGTGGTCACCGCCGGCCCGCAGGCCACGGTGAAGGTCAGCACCGATGCCACGCGCGGCGAGGTGCTGGGGGTCAAGATCGACCGCGCCACGCTGGCGATCTCGGATTACGTCTACATCAGCGGCGGCCTGTACTTCGAGCAGGCCGATTTCGCCAACATCGACATCGGCACCGGCCTCGCGACCTCGCAGGTCAATGACGATCCGGCACTGAAGCGCGGCCTGGGCAAGGTCGAGGGCGTGTCTGACAACTACAGCCGCATCGAGAACCTGCAGGCCGCCTCTACCTTCTTCGCGGCCACCGACGTCGACATCTTCGTCGGCCTCGGGCCCTATTTCATCGACGGCAACGGCAACGGCCTGTTCGATCAGGGAGAGCGCCTGAACGACGACCGCTGGGGCATCACGCTGGAGAACATCGACCTCGGCGTGGTGTTCATGAACCCCACCGATGCGGCCGATCCGGACGGCGTGATCCCGAACCTGTACGCGCTGCAGGTCAACTGGGACGCCCACCTGGACATCGACTGGACGGTGTTCCAGTTCCAGCTCGAGAGCCTGCAGGTCACGGTCAACCAGGGCGGCGAATGGGGCGACCTGGACGGCGTGCGGCCGTTCATCGATTTCAAGAGCTCGTACGACAACCCGAACACCCCTGGCCTGGACGGCAAGCTGACGCTGGGGGTGTCCGGCAAGCATTTCGACTTCGACTACGACAAGCGTCTGATCGGCGTCACGCTGAAGGACGCCCTGCTGGGCATCGGCGGCTTCTTCTTCATCGAGGGCAGCTTCTCGTTCGAGAAGTCCGACAACCTCGCCTTGGACATCAACACCAACCTGCCCAGCCGGCTCACCGGTGAGGCAGCGGGCCTGAACAGCGAGCTGCGCCAGCTCAAGCGCGACGGCTACCTCGCTTCGGACAACAGCCGCTTCGACGACCTGCCGGTCAATGCCATCACCTTCGGTGCCGAGGACGTCGCGATCAAGATCGGCAGCTATGACGATCCGCTGATCGAGCTGAGCGGCATCGACGTCGCCTTCGCGACCTTCCGCGCCACGACGGCCGTCGACCCCAACGGCGTGATCCCCCGCATGTACGCGATGAGCGCGTACTGGCCGGTGGCGCTGGACGTGGATTGGGGCTTCATGAAGCTCGCGATCGACGACATCGCGTTGAAGCTGAACACCGGCAGCGACTGGGACGGGCTCGAGATCGCACCGTATGCCGACCTGACGTCGACCTTCGGGCCGCAGGGCCTGAAGGTGACCACCGGTGGGACGCCGATCTACCTGGCCTACAACAGCAGCTTCTTCGGCGTGGAGGTCAGCCGCGCCAGCATCTCGCTCGGAGACTTCTTCTTCATCCAGAGCGGGTTCGCGATCACCAAGTCGTCGAACACCACGGTCGACGTCGTCACCGGCTACAGCGACACCGACCCGATGGCGCAGGGCGCCTTGTCGAGCCTCGTGTCCTCAGGGAACGTGCAGGCGGGCAAGTACTCGCGCATCGAGAACGTGCCGCTGAAGGCGACGACGATCGGCTTCTCGGACGCGATGCTCTTCGTCGGCTCGGGGCCCTATTTCGTGGACAGCGACGGGGACGGCCGCATCACCGTCGACGACACGCCCTCGGAAGACGCGATCGGCTTCGCGGTGGACAACCTCGATCTCGCGCTGGTGCTGTACAGCGACGAAAAGGAGGTCGTTCCCGACATGTGGGCCTTGTCGGCGACCGTCGACTTCGTCGGCCTGGTCGGCATCGACTTCCTGAAGATCCAGGGTGAGCAGGTCCGCATCGCCGCCAACCAGGGCGATGCCTGGGAAGGGTCGGACGTCGAACCCTACGTGGACTTCAAGTCCAGTTTCGGCGCGAACGGCCTGTCGGTGCTGACCGGTGGCGATCCGATCTCGATCGACTACGACAGCCCCCTCATCGGCGTCTATGTCGGGCTGGCGACGCTCCAGATCAGCGAGTTCGTCTTCGTCCAGGGCTCGTTCGCCTACGAGCAGGGGGCGCGGCGCAAGGTCACGATCGACACCGGAACGAGCTTCGGTGACATCAAGTTCATCTCCACTGCCTTGCAGCTCGAGGTCGAGAGCATCACGTCGGATGTCGAGTTGTCGTCGGACTGGCGGAAGATCTCGAATGTCGAGGTCGAGACGACGCTGCTGGGCATCAGCAACGCCAACGTCTTCGTCGGCTACGGCATCCCCGACTTCGAATCCAGCACGCCGGTCAAGGACCAGGCGGGGGTGTTCGGTCTGGCTATCAAGGACATCGACGTCGCGCTGGCGATCATGAAGCCCACCGGCTCGCTCGCGAAGCTGCTGCCGGAGTTCACCTCGCTGAAGGCGTCGGCAGACCAGTTCGCCCTGTGCGGCGGCGGTGACATCTTCCAGCTCTACGGCAACGACATCGAAGTCCGTATGAACTGGAGCGACGGCTGGAAGAGCGACCCCGAGACCAAGCCGTCGATCGATTTCGTCGCGAGTTTCGGGCCCCAGGGCCTGGCGGTGCCCACCGGCGCCGACCCCATCTACCTGAACTTCGCGGCGGGCGCCTTCATCGAGGCGAGCGTGCAGAACGCGACGGTGATGCTGTCGCAGTTCGTCTACGTGCAGGGTGACTTTGCCTTCCGCAAGGGCAGCTCGCGCGAGATCACGGTCGACTACGGGCTGCTGGGCACCATCAAGGGCGTGCGCGCCAACAGCATCGAGTTCGGCGCCAACAACGTCCAGGCCTTCATCGGCGTGGGCGGGCCCTACGTGCAGGACACCAACGGTGACGGCTATGTCATCGACGAAGACCTCACGGTCGGTGGCGTGACCTACCTGGCCGACGACGTCAACGAGGACGCGATCGGCATCGTCGTCAACGACCTGAACTTCGGGATGACGATCCTGACGACGCAGGCGCCGAGCATTGCCAATCCCAAGTCCTTCCTGGTGCCGGAGGGCACCAAGTTCACCGCGCTGCGCGCCACGGGCAAGCAGATCGGCATGGTCGGGCTGCCGTCGGAGCTGAAGTTCTCGTTCGAGGACGTCCTGGTCGAACTCAACCAGAGCGACAAGAGCGGGATGATCGTCGACTTCACCGACGGCGGTAAGTCGCCTGGCATGTCGATCAACACCGGGGATCCGGCACGGCCGATGGTGCTGGACTTCAAGGAGGACATGCTCACCGCGTCCATCGGCTACGCCCGCATCAACATTGCCGGTGTGCTGTCACTCGAAGGCGGCATCACCTTCCAGCGGCGCACGATCAACGACGCTGACGTCTACATGGCCGGGTTGCGCATCCCCGGCATCGGTGCCGAGGCGCTGGTGCTCGGCGGGCGCAACATCTCGGCCTTCGCCGGTATCAACGGGCCTTACCTGACGGACAAGGACGGGGACCAGGAGCTCGACGACGAGACCCCGAACCCCGATGCCATCGGCTTCGCGATCGCAGACCTGGACTTCGGCCTGGTGGTGGCCAACCCGCAGGTGATGGGGCAGTCGCTCGATGCCTTGACCTACATCGGCATCACGGCCTCGGCCGAGTTTGCCGGTCTGGTGGGCACCGACCCGTGGGTGACGCTGAACGCGAAGCAGGTCCGCTTCGGACTGAACTTCGCGATGGCCAATGGCTATCCGATTCCTGGCACCTTCATCGACTTCTCGAGCATCGACGACGGTGGTTCCCCGGGCCTGGACATCCCGATCGGGACGTCGACGTCGATCAACATGGCCGAACTCGACGCCTTCGAGATCCGCATCGGCATGCAGGCCAACCTGGGCCTGTTCGATCTGTTCCTGATCGAGGCCCCCGCCTTCGACTTCACCTTCGAGCTGCCCGACACCGGCGATCTGATCCCGCGGATCGACCTGTCGAGCCTGACGAACTTCGAGTTCAGCATTCCCACGACCGCGCCTGGCTGGCTGCGCGATGCGATCGACGGGGTCAAGGACGCGCTGCAGAACGTCCAGCTCAGCATCAGCGTCGACGGGATCACCGGGTCGATCGACATCCCGGACCTGAAGATCAGTCTCGGTGACTTCGTCTACTTCGAAGGTGACTTCAAGCTCACCTTGGGCGACACCTTCACGGCCGATGCCTACACGGGGATCGACCCGATGCTGGGTGGCCTGGTGGACCAACTGCTCGACATGGGCACAGAGGCCCTGCTCGAGGCGATGGCGGGTGATGACCTGCCTTCGGGCTTCCTGGACGACATCAACGTGGTCCAGCGGCTGCTGGGCTTCAACGAGGACTTCACGGTCCTCAAGGGCGTCAGCTACACGGGTACGTCTTTCGGCGCGAGCAACGTCAATCTGTTTGTCGGCGGTGGTGGCGCGCCCGATTTCAGCCGTCCCTTGGCCGACCAGGGCCTGATCGGCTTCGGCATGCAGGACCTGGACCTGGCCATCGGCGTCTACACGCCCAAGTTGCCCGGCGTGCTGGACACCTTGTTCGGAGACTCGGTCCAGGACGTCACCTCGATCAAGGCCACCGCCGATGAGCTCGGCGCCTATGGATTCGGGGACTTCCTGAAGATCCTGGGCCGCGACATCACGCTCGAATACAACGAAGGAGGGCAGTGGCTCCAGTTGTTCCGCGCGCTGCCCATCTACAAGGACATCGTCTCGAAGGTGATCGACCCGACAACGACGCCGCCGACGATGATCGAGCGTCGCGGACACGTGGTCGGAACCGGACGCGAGCCGGTGGCGCTGGACTTCAACGGTCCGCCCGTCATGGGCCTGGACATCGGCCTGGCCGAGATCTCGCTGGCCGATTTCGTCCACCTGCGGGGCTCGCTCGCCTTCCGCAAGGGCGAGATCTACAACGTCAAGGTCGATCCGGGTGGCCTGGGGCCCCTGCTCAACGACATCGGCGACGTCACGGGCGTCGATCTCAACAACCTCAACCTCAACGTCCAGGCGATGACCCTGGGCGGCGCCAACCTGGAAGGCTTTGCGGGCATCGGCGGCCCGTACCGCTACGGCTTCGACGTGCTGGGCAACGGACGGCTCGACGCGGGCGAGGACCGCAACGGGAACAAGCTGCTGGACCCGGGCGAGGACGCGCCTGACGGCATCCTGGACTCGATCAACGAGAGCGCGGTCGGCCTGGAGATCCACAACGTCGACTTCGGCTTTGCGATCTTCAAGCCGATGGTGTTCACGATGGCGCCCTCGCTCGAGGACTACTCGCCGATGTTCATGTCGGCCAAGGCCTCGATCGAGCGTGCGGGCCTGGTCGGCATCGACGAGGCCATCCTGTCGGCGGAAGTGTTCGATATTGCCGTCAACCTCAACACCTTCCTGCTGCCGAATGCGCCCGCGGAGGTCAACCTCGCGCTGCAGCTCTTCGGTCCGCCGACGATCAACTTCAAGGAAAGCCGCGACTTCAAGGACTTCACCGAGGACGTTCGCGGCAACGGCCTGCTCGACCTGGGCGAAGACCTGAACAACAACGGCCAGCTCGATCCAGGCGAGGACAAGCCCGATGGGTTCCTCGACTTCGGCGAGGACCTGAATGGCAACCTGCGCCTGGACCTGCACCTGAACGAGGATCTGAACGGCAACGGTGTGCTCGACTCCGGCGAGGACGCCAATCGCAACGGCCGTCTCGATCTCGACGTCAGCGAAGACGCCAACGGTGACGGCGAGTTGCAGCTGAGCGAGGACCGCAACCAGAACGGCAAGATCGACACCGCTGGTTTTGCGTTGCCCGCCGGTGGCAACAACATGGTCTTCATCGACTTCGACGAGGAGATCATCCAGGCGATGGTGGGCTACGCCGAGATCAACCTCGGCGGCGTGCTGCAGATGTCGGCCTCGATGGCCTTCACCAAGCGCTCGGGCGAGCAGGTGACGCTGTCCAATGGCGAGCAGACCATCGTCACGACGATGGCGATCGGCATCAACGACGCGAATGCCTTCCTGGGCATCCCGACGATGGTCGATGGCAAGCCGCGCGGCTATTTCTACGACAGCAACGGCGACGACCGGATCGACGAAGAGGACGACATCAACGCCGGCGCGGTGGGCCTGGTCATCGAGGATCTGGACCTCGGCCTCTTGGTGGGGGCCGAGACCTACATCAGCCTGCAGCGCGTCAGCATCGGTGTCTATCTGGCGGGCCGCGCCACGGTCACGAAGATCGGCCTGAACGGCGTGCCGGGGGTGACGATGGAGGCGCGCGACGTCGCGCTCGAGATCAACACCGGCGTGCGCGCGTCGCTTGACATTGGAAAGATCGTCAAGTCCTGGGAACACGATGCGGGCGACGGCCCGACGATGGTCAAGAACGGCGAGCTGTTCCTTGGCGCCGACGGCACGTACTGGAAGTACGTCGGCAAGGAAACCAAGCAATTCGACCTCGTCGCGGGCTTCGATCCGGCCGTCCTGCCCAAGCCTGGGCGGTCCGAGTGGGAGAAATCCCGGGCCAACGTCAGCTATGACGTCAACGTGAAGCCGAGTTTTGGTTTCACGACGATCAACTTCAGCAAGAACACCTGGGAGCGCCCCTCCGAGGACGTGAACGGCAACGGTCGGCTGGATCTCGGCGAGGACCGCTCCAACGGCATGCTCGACCCGGGCGAGGACCTGAACGCCAACGGCAGGCTCGATGCGGGCGAGGACCGTGTCAACGGTGTGCTCGACGCCGCGATGACGCTGCCGGGCTACGCGATCGCCACAGGCAACCCCTACGAGCCCATCGTCCTGGACTTCAAGTCCAACTTCCTGCGCATCATGGGGGAGTTCGAGCTCAACATCCTCGATCTGGTGAAGATCGACGGTGCGATCGACTTCCGCTTGAGTGAGGAAGACGGCCTCACTGCCTTCGCCGACGTTTCGGTCCAGATCGGCCCGGACGCGATCGGACTGAAGAGCCAGGCCACAGGCCTGCTCGTCATCAACGACGAGGGCATCGCGATGCGCATGTCCTTGGCGATCAACCTTGACCTGGGCCCGGTGGCCAAGCTCGACTCCAAGCTCGAGCTGAACCTCAACTCCTTCGGCCGGCGCATCGTCTACGACGTGCCCGTGTCCTTCCAGGACGTCGTGGACCTCGGTCCTGACGATCCCAAGACGACGGACCTCAACGAGGCCACGCAGTTCGCGATCCAGGCTTATCCGCCCGGCAAGCCGAACTGGGTGGGCCCTTATGTAGCGCTGACGGGCAAGGGTTCGTTGGAACTCCTCGGCGGTGCGCTGACGATGGATGGTGACTTCGCGGTCATTGCTTCCTTCGCAAACGACGAGTTCCGGCTCGAACTCGGCATCACGGCCCAGCTGGCGATCGAGCCGCTGGCGGCCCTGCGGGTGACCGGCACGCTGGGCATCGTGGCCGGCGGTAACGGCGCCGGCCTGTACGGCAGCCTGGAGGTCGGCGGCGCAGGCACGGACTCCGTGATCCTGAACGGCGGGGATGTCTTCAGCATCAAGGGCCGCTTCCTGCTGCAGATCAACACGACGAACCAGGTCCAGCAGGCCCGCGGTCGGGATGCCCAGGGCAATGTCTTCGATGAAGAGGGCAACCCGATCCTGGTCGATCTGACGCCGATGTCGCTGAAGATTGCCGGGCGTGCCGAGGTGAACGTCGGCCCGATCAAGATGAAGGGCGAGGTGACCTTCCAGCTCGACACCAAGGGCATCCAGCTGGCGATGGCGGTGGTGCTGGAGCTCGGTGGCTTCGGCGATATCCAGGTCTCAGGCGCAGCAGCCATCGGCTTGGATCAGGACGACGAGGCGTTCTTCGCCCTGTACCTGAACTTCCAGGCCGAGATGAACATCGCGATCCTGAAGATCAAGGCGGCCGCGACGCTGAAGATCAACACGAGCGATCACGACTACTACACGCTGCACGACACGCCAATCCTGATCCCCGGCAAGACGCTGTTCTACCTGGAGCTGGACGGCGTCATCGATCTCTATCTGTTCCAGGTCGAATTCCACGGCCTGATCTCGATCACCGACGACGTCTTCCGGCTCGAGTTCGACGGCAAGCTCAACTTCTTCAACGTGTTCGATGTCCAGGTGGGTGGCTACGTCACCTCCGAGGGCAAGTTCTCGATCTACGGCAAGATCGAGATCGACATCCGGCTCGGACCCATCCATCTGAATGCGGGCGCGAGCCTGCTGCTCAGCAACGATCCGATGCGGTTCAACGCCGCGGTGTGGGGCTCGCTCGACATCGACATCAACCTCGGTTTCGTCCGGATCAACTTCACCCTGGCCGGCTTCCGCGGCGAGATCGACATCACCGCGGCCAGCGCTTACCTGGCGGCGCGCGTGACGGTCATGGGCATCTCGGTGTCGGGCAGCTACCTCTGGTCGTGGACGAGGCCGCCCGTCATCAGCGGGCTGGCTGGGGATGGCACGCTTGTACTGAACACGGGCGACTACGGGCTGCGCTACGGGGATAACGACGACAACGGTGACGGCAAGGGTGATTTCTACGACGAGATCATCAACGAGGGCATGTCGGTCGAGTACGACAACCAGACCGACCAGTACGTCGTCTACGCGTTGGGCGTGGAGAACCGGTACAACCGCAGCCAGGTCAAGAAGATCTATGCGCGCGGCGGCAAGGGCAACGACTCGTTCTACATCGGCCAGGGCGTCGATGCCGAGCTCGACCTGGACGGCGGCCTGGGTGACGACAGCTTCCTGATCCAGGGCGGCCGGGCCGGCAGCATCATCTCCGGTGGGGCCGGGAACGACGAGTTCCTCAACGGCAATGTCGGCGGGATGTATTTCTTCGGCGACGACCGGCCGGCCTCAGGCAATGCCTGGACGGGCGTCTACACCGGCTCCACCGGACGCGACCGTTTCGTCGGCGCCGGCGCCGGGGTGACGATCGATATGGGCCTGGGCGAAGACTCGGTGGCCACCGGCCCGAATGCCGACACGGTCATCATCCGTGGCGGCAAGACCAAGGTCGACACCGGCGCCGGCGGCGACACCATCGTGTTGCATCCGGATTACGGCGGTGGGGAGGTCACGATCACGGGCGGATCGGGCCAGGACGTGCTGCGCGTGCTGCCCTTCGCGTCGGTGGCCCCGATCGAGCTGGGCCTGATGAAACTCACCCACCAGGACCCCAAGGGCTACCTCGTGGTCGAGTTCGACGACAAGCTCGACCGCATCGAGATGTCGGACACCTCGACGATGACGACACGGCTGGTGACAACGCCTGACGTCGACTGGAAGTCCACCGACCTGTCGCTGCGGTCTGCCGGCGTGGTGGACGTGACGGGTGCCTCCTTCAAGGCCGCCGAGGGCCTGCTGAGCATCAGCGCCGACCGTTTTGTGGGAGATTTCCGTACCGAGCTGGCGGCATTGAGCCTGGAGGCCCTTGACGGCGGCGACCTCGTCGTGCGCGAGGCCGACAGCCTGGATCTGGTGATCGACCGGTGGACCCAGGGGGGCCTGTACACCCTGAACGGCGACGTCCAGGTGACGCTGGCGGCCGCCGAGTCGCTGCTCACGCTGAGTTCCGGCGTGATCTCTGCGTCGTCGGACCAGTCGGTTCGCGGCGACATCACGATCGTGGCCGACGACATCGACTTCGCCTCCGGGCGCAACAAGGTGTCGGGCTCGGGGGTGCTGACCATCCAGGCCCGTACGGCGGGCCAGGATTACCGGATCGGCGGTGCTGCCCAGTCGGTGTTCGGCCGCGACCAGTCGGTTGCAGGATCGACCGGTTTCATGGCGCTGGCCATGCGTGACTTCGACGCCCTCAAGGATGGCTTCTCCGAGATCGCCATTGGCAGCAACGACCCCGGCGCCTTCCTGGTCGTCGGCGATCTGGAGGACGCCACGGTCGGCATTTTCGACTTCAGCGCCATGCTGACCGACCCGCTGCGCCTGACCGCAGATGAGGTCGTGATTGCGGGTGACGTACGGTCGACGACGACGATCAGCACGACCAGCCGCCTGCTGCAGGTGCGCGCGCTGAACTTCCAGGCCCCGCTGGGCGCGCCGGATTCCGGCCTGCGCGCGGTCAGTCTGGATCTGAACGTCAGGGAGCAGGCCGATGTCAGCGGCTGGCTGATCGCACAGAGCCTCATCGACCTGGACGTGACTGCCACGCAAGGTCAAGGCGGCTATGTGACGGCGGGCACCGAACCGCTGAGCCTGTTTGCGTCGACCAGCGGGTCGATCAGCGTGACGGACGACCGGGGTCAGATCCAGATCCACACCTCCGGAGCCATCGTCAGTGCCGCCGGCATCGACGCGCCGGGTGCGGGGGGCACCCTGCCGGGGACACGACAGAGCATCGTCATCGACGCGGCGAAGAGCCTGACCCTGCGCAACGCCGCCACGGTGCAGGCCCAGGGCGCGAACTCGCTCGTCGACCTCCGTGCCGGCACCTACATGCACCTGCTCAGCGGCAGCGCGGTGATCTCCGGGGCCGAGTTCCTGGGCTCGACGCCGCGCCTCACGGGTGCGGGCGCCGAACTGGCGTTGACCACGCCCGGGGAATTGCGGATCTCCGGCTCGCTGACGGCGGCTGGTGGGCTGGACATCGACGCCGGCGAATCGGTGTTCACGGGGGCGGACTACTTCGACGCGCTGCCGGGCAGCGCCATCGAGAGCGTGGCGACACTGACCCCGGCCGTGCTGTCGGTGTCCAGCGAGGTGATCGCGGCGATCGTGAGCCTGAACCAGGGCCAACTCGACGCCAAACTGAAGGCGCTGATCGCCGGCACGCCGCTGCAGCTGTCGAGCGTGAACAACCTGGTCGTGCAGTCGCTGGCGAACTTCACGCCGTTCTCGTCGCTCACTGACGCGCAAAAGCTGCTGGTGGCCACCCAGCTCGGCTACACCGTTCACACCGAGCCCCGGGACCAGAACAACCAGCCCACGGGCGGCGCGACCGCCTGGTACAACCCGGATACCGGTCTGTTCCGCACGGCGGCCGCTGGTGGCCTGACGCAAGGCAATGTCGTGGCTTCGGGCACGCCGGGCTACACCCGCTACGACAACATGGTGCTCGTGCGCACCGCGGCCGACGGGTCGTTCGAGGTCAAGCCGACCCTCGTCCAGGGCGTGTCATCGGACTACAGCAACGCCCTGGTCGACTGGACCGGTGCCGGCGTGCCGGCCCCCGCAGCGGGCACGGGTTTCGCGGCGCTCACCGGCGCGCAGAAGCTCGTGGTCGCCGAGCATCTGGGGTATGTCTTCGACTACTACTCGATGCCGGGCCAGTTGTGGGACGGCGGCAATCAGGATGCGTCTGACGACGTGCAGCGCCCTGACGTGGATGCCCCGTGGTCCAAGCTGACCGCGGCGCAGCGCGCGATCGTCACTGCCTTCATCGACAGCACGGGCCAGGTCAAGGCCCGCCCGGACCAGGCTACCTCGCTGATGGTGGATCCGGTCAAGAACTACTTCAACTACAACGCCGCGCCTGGCAAGAAGGTGGTCCAGGGCTTCACCCAGGGTGTCGTCACCGACTACCGCAACGACCAGATCGTCTGGGGCAGCGTGACGGCCCCAGCGGCCGGGACTACGTTCGAGAACCTGACCGCGGCGCAGAAGCAGGTCGTGGCCTCGGCGCTGGGCTATACGCTGTATCTCGGCACGCACCATGTCAACGCGGAGGCTGAGCCCCTGTTGCGGGTGGTGTCCGGCTTCGGCAACGCTGATTACAACCTTGACGCCGTGGACTGGGGCGGCGTGCCCGCGCCCGCCGCCAGCACGCCGTTCGCCGGCCTCACGGCAGCGCAACAGGACGTGGTGCTGGCCGAGCTGGGCTACGCCCGCGTGTCGCGCGCCGTCTTCGTGGACCTCGACAATGCCGCGGCATCAGAGCGCGTGGTGGCAGAGATCCCGCGCCTGAGCACCACGTACTCCACCCAGACCTCGCTGAACTGGGGCTCGGTCGAGGAGCCACTGGACGGCCTGCCCTTCGACGACCTGACGGCTGCGCAGCAGGACGTCATCATCGCCGCTGCGGGCTACAGCCGGTGGAGCGGGCCGGTCTTCTACAAGGCGGCTGACAAGTCCTACCGGGTGGGCTTCGAGCAGGGGGCGAGCGGTGACTACGTCAACACCTCCGTCGACTGGAGCGATATCGACGTGCCGGCGCCTGGCACCTCCTTCCTGCAGCTCACGTCGCAGCAGCAGGCGCGGGTACTCGCCACGGCGGGCTTCGACGCCTACTTCGGCACGGTCTACCACAAGGCCAATGCGGGTCTGGACACGGTGCGCCAGACCTTCGTCGAGGGCGAGGGTGGTGACTACCTGAACCAAAGCATGCCCTGGGGCGGGGGTGATGCGGTCAAGACCAACCGCTGGCTGGTGACCGACAACAAGGACCCCGAGCAGTTCTTCGTCGTCTATGCCTACGACAGCAACAACGACGGCGTGGTCGAGGAACTTCAGCTGCGTGAAGCGCATCCGCTCACCGGACAGCGGGGCTTCGGCTTCCTGATGACCGGCACGCTGACGACGCTGCAGCCCAACACCGACCTGCGCGTGCAGGTCAAGGACGCCGCCATCGTCCGCGGCACCATCAATCTGATGGGCGACGGTTCGGACCTGTTCGTCCAGTCCGACACCTTCACCTACTGGGAAGGCGAGGCGACCGTTCCGGGCACGATCACGTTGCTGGGTGGGGTGGCACCGAACGGCACCAACCTGCTGGGCGACAACGGGCGGGGCACCAGTCTGTACGTGCATGCGGCTTCGCAGCTTTATGCGGCGGGCGGCACGGGCAGCGTCGTGCTGCAGGGCGGCGAGGACGTGGAGATCCACGGCCGCGTCGTGGCCGGGGGCTACAACACCACGAACCAGGGCCTGGTGTGGACCGTGGACGATGCATCCGTCAACGTGACTGCGGGGCAACGCATCCTGGTGGACTCGGCGATCACGGCCACAGGGCACATCCGACTCGAGACGACGTCCGCGCCCAGCGCCGACGACGACGGTTGGGGCGTGGTCGTCACGACCGCAGGCGGCCTGAGTGCGCTGGGTCGCACGACTGCGGGCGGGTCGACCATCGAGGTCGACGCCGTGGGCGGCATCACCTTCATGGGCCAGGCTACGTCGGGCGGCGTGATCGTGCCGGCGAGCGCGAGCCAGCCGACCGAGACCGTGACCTGGGCCGAGAACGACTCGACGCTGACGCTGCGCTCGGCCGGGCAGGTCTACCTGGGCGGCCTGGCGCTGGCCCGCGACGGCACCAAGGCCGAGCGCGGCGGCACCTTCCGTGCCAGCTCGCTGATCACTGTGGACAGCGGCGTGGCTGCCGACGGCTCGGGCGTCAAGCTGCCGGGCACCGGGCGCCTGACCACCTCGCAGGAGGATGGTCGCATCGTCATCGACGCGCTGGGCAATGCCGATCTCTTCGGCCTGATCGTCGCCGGTGGCGAGATCGTCGACTACGAGGACGCCACCGGTGGGTTCCTGGGCAGCAAGGCCAGCTACTTCGACGGCGATTCGGAGATCGTGGTCCACGCCCAGCGCCAGGTGAACCTGGGCAAGGGCCTGGTTGCGGGCAAGCTCGTCGAGGTGCGCGGCGGGACCGGCACCCAGGCGGCCACCGTGGCCAAGCCCTGGCTGGACGACGGCGTCGTGCTGGGTGGTGACACACGCCTGAAGACGCTGCGCGAGAACAGCCAGGTCAAGCTGAGCGCCTCGGGCGACGTGACCGTGATGCTGCCGGCGTGGAAGGAAGAGATCCTTGCGGACGGCTTTGCGCAATTGGCCACCGGGAAATTCACCGGCGGTGACGTGAAGTTTGCGGTGTCGATCAATCTGGGCTCGGGCTTCACCACGGCCACGGTGACCGTGGCTGCTTCGTCGCTGTCCGACAACGATGATCTGCTCGATCTGGCGGCTGACGTCCAGTCGGCGCTGGATGCAGCGCTGGGTACCAACTCCACACAGTTGCTGGTGCAGGTGTCCGAAGGCCGGCTGCATCTGGTCTCCCCGGCTTACAAGTTCACCATCGCCAGCGTGGCCGGCGGCGGTGCCGAGCGCCTGGGCTTGACCCAGATCGCCGACGCCAACCCGACCGCGGGATCCAGGGCCTCCGAACGCCTGGCCACCGTCGACGCCAGCCAGCGCGGCTCCAAGGTCGTCATCGGCAACCCGACGCTGGAAGCCGGCTCGGTGACGATGTCGGGCTACATCCGTGCCTACGAGTCGATCACCTTCAACACCCTGCCGCGCGCCTCGGGCGCGCAGGACGTCAAGCTCACCTCGAGCAGCCGTCTGGAGACGCTCAGCGGCGGCATGCTCCTGAGCCCTGCCGGTCACACCGTGCTCGAGGGCGAGCTGGTGGCGCTGGGTCGCTACGCCGACATCGTCATCAACGCCAAGCAGACGGTCGAGATCAAGGGCCGCCTGGAAGCCCAGCGCGACATCATCGTCAACGCGGGCACCGCCTCCACGGTCAGCAGCACCGAGACCAGTCTGGCCACCCTGGGGACCAGCGAGTTGATCACCCGTGATGCCGGCGGGCGCATCGTGCTGACCGGCCTGAACAACGTGCTGATCGACAGCATCATCGGCAAGGGCAACCCCGGGCTGGGACGGCTGGACATCACCTCGACGAACGGCACCCTGACGATCGCCCAGCGTGGCGGCTGGCTCGAGACCGGCGCGCTGATGACCCTGCAAGGCCAGGACGTCGTCATCGAGGGCGTGGTGCGCAGCAGCCTGGCCACGCCGGCCACCTACGACGAAGAAGTCACGATCACCGCGACGCGCGACGTCGCCCTGGGCGGCGACTTCTCGCTCGCCGGGTCGATGATCGTCGATGCCGGTCGCGACATCTCGGCCACGACCGTGACCTTGAAGGCCGCGGCCGCCAGGCAGCACCTGACGCTGAGTGCGCAGCGCGACATCACGCTCGGCACCGCTGACGGTTCAGGCGGCGTGGTGCTCGAGGCCGATCAGGCACTGACCGTCTCCGCCGGACGTGACCTGACGGTCGGCGTCGACGCTGTCTTCTACAGCCAGGCCGACGACAGCCGTGTGGTGCTGCAAGGCGAGGAAGTGCTGGTTCTGGGCACGGTCTACGCCGGTGCTGAAAGCCCGAACGGCCTGCTCGACGCGGGCGAGGACCGCGACAACGACCAGACCCTGGACGCAGGCGAGGACGTCCTGCGTTGGACGGGCCTGCGCGCGGCCATCGAGGTGCAGGCTGGTGCCGGCTTCTTTATGGGCAGCGCCAACGCTGGGGCCGACCTGTGGGCCACGGGTCCGATCAGCGTGAACGCCGGGCCCGACAACCGCGGCATCGGTATCCAGACCTCGGCGACGAGCTCGATCCGCTCCGACGCGCGCGCACGATTTGACGGTGCGTCCGGCGTGTGGCCTGAGGCCCAGGCGGGCGCTGACGGGAGCATCACGCTCAACAGCGACGGCGACGTCTGGCTCGGCGGCGCGATCCTGGCGCAGGACACTGGTTCGGACATCGCGGTGAAGTCGCGGGCGCGCGTCGTCGTCGATGCGCTGGTCTCCGCGGACGACAAGCTCGACATCATCGCGGGCACCCACCAGAGCGGCGTGGCGGTGCTGGTGGAGACCCTCGTCCTCAACGGCTCGACGCGGGTGTCGGGCGGCACGCTCGACACCGCCGCTGGCGGCTCGATCACTGTGGCCGCTACCGACAGCATCTACATCAAGGGCGTGGTCGGCCAGCAGGACCTGGGCGGCGCCAAGGTCGGGCTGCTGAAGCTGGAGTCCACCGGGCGTGACGTCCTGGTCTACCGCAACATCGACGTCCGCGACGACGTGCAGATCTTCGGGGGCGAAATCCGTGTCCTGGCGGGCAGCTACGTCTACGCCACGGGTGTCGACTCGAAGGTGTTCCTGCGTGCCCGTGACAGCCTGGAAGTGTCGGGAAGCAACGCACCTTCGGGCGCCGCGGGCAACGATGCGCTGATCCTGGCCGACAAGTTGGTGCACCTGCTGGCGCCGGTGGCCGACGTGAACGGCATCGTGGAGGCTGGCGTGCCCAACAAGGGTGCCGGCAACGATGGCCGTGTCCTGGTCAACGTCAGCGAGAGCTTGACCATGGCCAGTGGTTTCGTCACTTCGAACGGGACGATTCACCTGAACGCTGGCGTCGACATGGCGTGGACGCGTGCGCGCCTCGAGGCCACGATCCTGAAGCAGGAAATGATCGGCGGCACGATCACCATCGGCGGCACGAGCCGACTGTCCGCGCCCAGCGGCGACATCGTGATCCAGGCTGGAAGCGATGTCACGCTGGATGCTGACGCGGTGGTGCCGGGCTCTCGCTCGGTCTCGGTCGAGCGCTACAACACCGTGGCCGAGACCATCACGACCGTGGTGGGCTACGAGCAGGTGGCCACCGGGACCATCCAGGTGCCCGTGGTCACCTGGGAGACGACCCAGATCACCGAGATCGTCGAGTACAAGGAGTTCAAGATCGGCTCCGAGTACACGACGATGGACGTGGTGCTCACGCAGATCGGCTACTACAACCCGAACGCGGTGGCCGAGCGGCGCTTCGTCGAGATCCTGATCGAAGGCCTGGACTACCAGAACTCGGCGGTGGACTGGCCCGGTTCGGGTGCTTCGGCGCCGGGTTTCGACTACACCAACAAGGCCACCTACCTCGACTTCACAGGCCTGAACGACGCGCAGCGCACGGCGGTGCTCAAGCACACCAACTACATGCCGCTGTTCCAGTTCACCTACAGCTATGAAGGCCAGGCCGGAAAAGCGGCGCTGAAGAGCACCAAGAATGGTGTCGTCCAGCCTGACCAGGTGATCACACCGGCCTGGGCGAACAACGCGCAGAACGTCTACTTCATCGACGTCGATGGCTGGCGTGACCGCTACGTGCGCATGCCGCAGGGCGCGAACGTCGACATCCTGCGCGTGGAGTCGACCGGGCAGACCCGCTTCCTGCAGCAGGACAACGACGACGCGCTGGGCTCGGACGTCACCACCGCGCTGCAGACCACGACGTCGTTCAACACCACGAACGATGTCTTCGAGGCGCCGCGTGGCGCGTGGACAACGGTGCGCTCCAGCGCGACGGGCGAACTGGTCGGGCGCTACCAGGAGTTCAGCGAGGTCTTCTACGACCAGATCACGTCAGATTTCTACTTCCCGAGCGACGGCTACCAGGGCGGTATCGAGCCGCATGCGCCCAAGGAAGACGGCCGCGCGACCTGGGCGACGAGCTACGTCGGCGACACCGGCATCAAGACCTATGACCTCGATGCGCGCGCCGACGCGCTCCCGTCGACCTTGGCACGCGACCCCGAGTGGTACTACACGGTCGGCAACCGCAACCTGATCGCCTTCAACACCGATTCGAACGGGCGGTTCTCGGGCGGCACCTACATCGCCAACACGGTCGAGCCGACGCCGGCAGCGCAGATCCGTGCCGCCATGGAAACCTGGCAGCTCGGCCGCTACACCGACCGCATCAAGGCCTTCGACACCTATGTCGATGCGCTGGCGTTCGACACCTCTTCGCTGCAGCTCGCGGACAGCAGCACGGTTTATGACCAGTTCGGCTTCCAGTACAAGTACTGGGACAACTGGGAGCGCATCGGGCGCTGGGCGAAGGATCCGCAGGGGCGTGGGTGGACCGGCTCCTGGGATCAGATGTACCTGACCTACACGACGATCGACGACAGCGGCAACTTCGGGACGGTGGCGAATCCGTACACAGCCCAGAATTCGTCGTCTTTCGATCAAGTCGTCAACGGCGGCGGCCTGAACCTGGGCTATTGGGCCAGCCCGAGCGGCAACCCGGGCCACTGGCAATACGACGAGATCCGCGGGACGGTCGAGTACACCGACAACACGGGCAAGAAGGGCGGTACGGAATACAACGTCTACGACGTCTGGGGCCGCAGGGAGCAGGACAAGACGATCAAGGAGGACTACACCGACTACACCTACGAGTGGAAGTCGAAGTGGAAGCCGATCTACGACCAGCGCACGCAGCAGACCTTCAAGCTCGTCACCCTTGACAAGTCGCTGTACCAGAACCTGCCGGTCGAGCAGACGACGACCAAGCAGGTGCCGAAGGTCACCTTTGACAACGTGACGGTGTGGGAGACGCGGCCCATCACGACGACCGAGACGGTGCTGAAGACCGTGGTCACCACCGACACCGCCGCCGCACGCGCGTTTGGTGAGGCCAACACCTCGATCGGCGGCATGACCGTGACCGTGAATGCAGGCGGCACCGTCAGCCTCAGCGGCAAGGTGCAGGCGACCACCACGCTGAGCGTGCGCGCCGATGACACGCTGCGCGTGCGCAGCGAGGCCACGACCGATGTCTATTACGACCACGACAACGATCCGGCCACTCCCGAGATCATCCGCTTCGCGGCCGTGCCCATCACCTCGTCGCTGGTGGGCGAGACTCTCAGCCTGTCGGCCGGGCAGTTGCTCGACGTCGACGACACGGCGCAGATCACACCGGTGCAGGACGCCGCTTCGGTCGCGACGGCCTCGGTGACCCTGGGCTCCGACCGTGACATCCGCCTCGGTGGCGTGGTCTCGGCGGACACCACGACCACCGCCACGGTCTCGGCCGGGCGCAACCTCGACCTGTCGGCCACCATCACGGCCGGCACGGTGGTGCTGAAGTCAGGCCAGAGCCTGTCCAAGGCGGGCGGCATCACCGCCGACGCGGAAACTCGCGTCACGGCGACGACCACGGGCATCACGGTCACGTCCGGAGACGTCGGTGGTGACATCGTCCTGACGAATGCCACCCTGACGGCAGCGACCGCCGGCCAGGCGATCACCTTCAGTGCCCCCAAGGGCGCCGTGGAGCAGGTGTTGGTGGCCCGCACGTCGGGCGGCACGACGCAGCAGCTGCCCAGCGGCCTGCTGGACGCCGACCGCATCGTCGCCACGGCGGCCACCGGTCTGACGCTGAACACGCGCACGGACGCGGTCACGCTGACCGTGACGGACATCGGCGGCCTGCGGCTCCACAACGAGGGCAACCTCGAGATCACGAAGGCCGAGACGCTGGATGGCGCGATCGCGATCACCAACGTCGGCCACGTCGACGCGCGCTATCTCGTCGCCCAGGGCCTGAGCGACCGCAACGACATCTCGGTGCGCGCCGAGGCGCGCGCGCCGAGCACGTCGGCCAACCTGACCGTCGGCCAGTTCAGCACCGGCAGCGGCACCGGCACGGTCGTGCGCCGTGGTGACGTGAGCTTCCTGGTCCAGGGTACGCTGACCTTCCGCGACCCGACCAAGCCGATCCAGGCGGACGAACTGGAGTTGTCGGTCGCCGGGGGGCTGGGCACGCTGACAGACCCGCTGCGCACCGAGGTCAACGCGCTGAAGCTCGCCACCACCACGGCGGGCAACGTCTTCGTCACCCAGGGCACGCAGTCCTTGCGCCTGAGCGAGGTGGCGATCGCCAACGGCAGCTTCACCGTGAACGCCGGAGGCAGCGTCGACCTGATCGACGTGCGCTCGCGTTCCAACGCTGACGCCAACGACATCACCGTCACTGCAGCGGGAGACTTGCTGGTTCGTTACGTGTCCGCAGGCATCTATGCCGCCGACGCCAACGATCCTGTGCTCTTCGACAGCAACGGCACCGCGATCGGGTACACCTCGATCAAGTCCGAGGGCGACGTGTCGCTGACCTCCACCAACGGCCGTGTCTACGAAGTCTTCGTGGACGATGTCGTGGATGTCGTGGCCGATCGCCTCACGGTCCGCGCCGCCACCGGTGTGACGGGCCTGGAGACGGCCCTCAACGTCCTCGACGTGCGGACGACCGCGGGCGACATCGAGATCAGTGAACGGGACAGCTACCTCGAGGCCTACCGGGTGCGCGACGCCCAGGGCAACCCGGTGTCCGACGCGCAGAACCAGCCTGTGTTCGAGTTCCCGGGCTTGACGGTCGCGCGCGCCGAGATCACCCAGCCGCGGGCCGGACAGAAGGACGACGTCACCATCACGTCGCAGAGGAACCTGCGCGTGGACGCGCAGGGTCTGGTGCAGGGCGACCAGGTGCGGCTCGTCAGCCTCGAGGACAGCATTGCGGCATCGAAGCCGGCAAGCGGAGATTCGATCGTCTACACCCGTGGCATCGGCTTTGCCGCCAAGGACGCGGTGCAGGTGTACCGCTATTTCGGCGCGCCCGAGCTCGTGGAGTACCGCGCCGGTACCTTCTTCCAGTTCGGCGAAGGCACCCAGTCCTCTCCGTACACCCGCAAGCTTCCGCAGTCGATCTCGGCTGACACCGTCATCCTCGAGTCCGGCGGCACGCTGACGCTGGATGGCGCGCTGTCGGCCAACCGCCTGCTGCAACTGGTGGCCGGCGAGGACCTGATCCTCGACGGTACGGTCTCGATCAAGGGCTCGCGTTACGACGGCACCTCACCGCTCGTGGCGGGCATGATCGACCAGGTCGTGCTGAAGGCGCAGGGCGTGCGCAACGTCTACAAGGCCTTCGACTTCACGGGTGACAACGACACCAACGACACGGTCAGCGAGGCCATGGCGGGTGTGGACTTCAACGGCGACGGCGACTACGCGGACAGCATCAGCGAGGGGTCGGTGCCGCAGCCCACCGGCTTCATCAACATCCAGACCAACGACCTGCCGGCGCAGGAGTTCGAGATCCGCGCGCTGCGCGATATCTACGTCGACCTCGAGGAGCCGAACGCGCCGGTGCGCGATTGGACCTTGTCGGGCTATGTCGGTGGCCTGAACGGCTTCGACCCGGCCAAGAACATCACGCTGCGCGTCGAGGGCGCGCTGACCGTCGAGGGCGGCATCGTCGCGGCCGAGAGCACCGGCAACACCGACGGCCTGCTCACGGTGCGGGCGGCCTCCATCAGCTCTGACGGCGCCTCGGTCTTCATCGCGCGTGACCTCGTGGTCGATACGGGTGGCTCAGCGCAGCTGAACACCCTGGTCGACACGCTGACGCTCGAGTCCCGTGTCAGTGGCGACGTGATCGTGAACGAGGCCACCGGCCTGGTGATCGAGCGCATGGTCGTCAACAACGGGCGCATCGAGGTGATCGCCGGCGCCAACCTGTACCTGCGTGACGTGCGCAACGCCGCAGACCAGGACGACATCGTGCTGAGGTCGGCTGCCGACATCTACGTCGACAGCGTCGAGGCGGGCACCTCGGTGGGCGCTCTCAAGACCGGCGGCATGGTCACCGTCGACGCCAAGGGCACGGTCTACGAGTGGCAGGCGCTGAAGTCGCTGTTCGCGACCAACACGACCGTGACGGCCGCGTCTGCCAACCCGTTGCAGGCACAGGTCAGCCGTCTGGGCTTCGACGGGCCGGCCACGGTGACCAACGTGTCCGCTGCCACGGCGGTGACGCTGGGCATGGAGTTCAAGGTGGGCGCGAATGCGCGCGCGCTGACCGTCGGCGATGTCTATCGCGTGCAGGTGCAGGGCAACACCTACTCCGAGACGGTGACCACGTCGACGACGTGGGCCAACCTGCTGTCGGGTCTGAAGACCCAGATCGAAGCTGGGCTGGGCGCCGGCGGGGTCACGGTCGTGGTCGACGCCGGCTCGCGCACCCTGCGTGTCAATGCCGCCAGCGAGAGCCAGGCGGCGGGTGTTTCGGCGTCCATCCAGTACGGTGCATCGACGTCCGCCCTGAGTGCCAGCCGCAAGCAGGTCACGGCGCTGACCTACGAGGGGCGTGAACTCACCACGGGCGATGTCTACAGCGTGCAGGTCGGCGGGGTGACCTACTCCGCGCCGGCCGTCACGTCCAGCACCACCTGGACCGGTCTGCTGGGCCAGCTCGCGGCGCTGATTCCGGGCAAGGTGGTGAGCACCGTGCCCGATGCGCGCAAGCTGGTCATCGAGGGGACGCAGGAGTTCGCGGTCTCGGGCTCGGTAGCCTATGCCGTGGCGTCCGGCAACGAGTACTCGGTACAGATCGACAACCGCAAGTACACCGTGGTCGCGGGTGCGAACGACACCTGGAGCACGCTCCTGGCCGCGCTGAAGACGCGGATCGAAGCTGGGGAGAGTGGCATAAGCACGCCGGTGAACCTCACGGTCGGCGTCGACGCGGCTGCGCGGCAGATCACGTTGACAGCCGGCACGGCAGGCAAGGCCTTCCAGCCGTCCGGCTCCATCGTCTACGGTGCCTATGACCAGGCCTCGGCCGACATCTACGGCTACCAGGTCAAGGTCCTGGGCCGCACCGGTTTCGAGCCCACCGCCTCGTCGTCGACGAACCTCACGGTCGGCACGGGCACGAAGACCCTGACCCTGAGTTCGGACCCCGGCAACTGGGTGCTCGGACAGTGGGTGTCGTTCACGAGCGGCGCGATGCGCATGTCGGGCACGGTCGGCGACTACGACGCCGGCACGCGCACGATGTCGCTCCAGGTGCTCGACACCGCCGGCAGCGGCAGCTCGGCGTCCTGGACCGTCAGCGGCAAGGGCATGGTCGTGCTGACCGACCCGACGGTGCGTGGCGGCGGCAGCGAGCTGGAGGTCCGCTACATCGCCAGCTCCGGCGCGATGGCCACAGGCGACACGACCGTGACGCAGGTGGGCGTGTTCGCCACCGGCGGTGGCGTGCAGTCCAACACCCAGAATGTTTCGGTTCAGGCCGGGTCCGCTTCTCGGCAGGTGTCCGTGGTCACATTCCCGCGGCAGATCGGGCCAGGGGTGGCCTACAGTCTCAGCGTCAACGGCACGACCTACACGGTCGAGCCCGGCCAGGGAGGCCTGTCCGCCGGCGCGACCTGGACGGACGTGCTCGCGAAGTTCAAGCAGCTCATCGATGCCGGCGGCATCGTCACGGCGGCCACCTCGGCGGCGACGCGTGAGTTGACGCTGACCGCGGTGGCCATCAACACCCCCTTCACCATGGGTGACCTGCGGGTGGCCTTGTCGACGTCGACACCGGTGGCCAACGCCGTGTCCGACGCCGGCGCAACCCCGGTTCAACAGGCGGGCACGGGCGGTTTGCAGGAATCGGACCTGGCGTTCGGCGGGGCGTCGGCAGGCGCCACCCCGGGTGCGACGGCGGAAGTGGCCGTGGTCATCAACGGCAACCGCTACGCGACCCAGGTCGGCACGAACGTGCTGCTGGAGATCAGCGGCATCGCCGCCGAGGCGGTCCGCCTGACGTCGGCGACGACGGCGCTCACCGTCGGCCAATCCCGTTCCCAGGACGTCGACTTCAGCGGCCTGAACTTCACGGGCCTCACGAACGTGACGATCACCGTGGGCTCCACGCCTTACAGCGTGGCCAACCCCGTGAGCGCAGCCACGCTGGCGAACGCGATTGCGAACTTGGTCAACCCGGGGACCGCGACCACCGGGTACTCTGCCTCGGTTCTTGGGGGCGTCTTGACGATCTCCCATGCCTCGGCGAGCACGGTCATCGCCGCGGCGACGCAGACGGTTTCCGGCACGACGAGCGCGATCGGCACCGAGGCCGTGAAGCGGTTCATCGACCTGTCCTCGCTGACGGTGCAGCAGGGCCTGACGTACGCGGTGACGATCGGCGGCGACGTGTTCCGGCACGAGGTCACGGCGGCCACGACCGCTGCCCAACTCGCGGAGGCACTGGCCGGCCGCATCGACTCCTCCGCCAGCCTGGTGGCGACGTGGAACGGCTCGACCATCATCGTGTCGTCGGGCGCAGGCGCGTCCACCATCTCTGTGGCCGCGGCCTCCAGCCTGGGCCAGCTCACCATTTCCCAGGGCTCGAAGGCCGGCGCCCCGACGGTCATCGACCTGTCGGACGTCGTCGTCGTCCCGGGCTCGGTCTACACCTTGACCGCGGGCAGCCACACGGCACAAGTCACCGCGGTGGGCGGTGACACGGCGCAGACGCTGGCCGGCAAGCTGGAGACCGCCCTCGACCTGGCGGCGGCCTCCAACCTTTCCACAGCTCGCACGATCACGGTTGCCGACACCTGGGCCGCCGTACTCGGCGAGATCGAGCGCCAGATCGAGGCGGGCGAGGTGATGACGGTCACCGTCGATGCAACGGCGCGCAAGCTGACGCTTTCCTCGACCAGCAGCAGCGACTCCTTCACGGTCGATGCCGCGGGCGTGGACACGGCCGAGCGCATGAGTTCGCTCGGCTCCAACCCGACGGTGGCGGCCTCCAGCGGCGTGAAGCAAGTCTCCGAGCTGGGCCTGGCGGGCGGAGTCACCGTCGCGACCGGTGACAAGTACACACTCGTGCTGACCGACGCCGCAGGCCAGGTGCGCAGCTACCAGGTGGCGGCAGACCATCGTGTCACCACGCCGGTGGAGCAGCCGACCGCGACGACCACGCAGGCCACCAGCTCGAGCAGTGTCCAGATCGACACACTGGATTTCGGCGCCACACCAGACCTCGGGGCCACCTACCGGGTGGGCCTGTTGTCGGTCGTCACCGACACCAGTGCCGGCTCCGTGACGGTGACGCAATTCAGTCACGCGGTACAGGTCACGAGCGCGCTGGACACGAACAACAACTCGACGGTCGAGATCGGCGAAGTCCTCACCGCGCTGGCCAACAAGATCAACGCCCAGTCCGGCAGGTTCGTCACCGCTTCGCAGGCCAACGGCAAGCTCGTGCTCACGGGCACGGAGAACGACCGTGAGTTCCTCTCGACCCTGAGTGCGATGCCGGCGGTGTTCGCCGGCGAGGGCACCCGCAGCCTGGACGTCACGTTCGACAACTTCACGCTGAGCCCGGGGCAGAAGATCAACCTGACCCTCGGCTGGACCTATGGCAATACCAAGCCGGGGGCGACTGCCAGCTACACGGTTCAGAACGGCGACACCTGGACCTCGGTGCTCGCCGGCTTGAAGACCTCGATCGAGGCGCTGACCTTCAACAACGTGCAGCCGTTCGCGATTCCTGGCAACTCGACATCACCGATCACCGTCGACGTCGCTTCGCGCAAGCTGACGATCACGCCGAGCGACCTGTTCGTCAACGCCCTGGAGGTCCGCGCGCTGGCGGTGTTCCAGGACAAGGTCCGCACCGCCGAGGAAATCCTCACCCAGGCGACGGCCGCGATCAATGCCGACACCGCCAACGGCCTGTCGGCGACCTACGACAGCTCGCGACAGGTCCTGGTGATCGAAGCCGACGCGCCGAACGCGCCCTTCGGCGTGGGTGGCCTCACGCTGACCCGGGCATCGGTCGTCAGCGATGACGGTTCGACGCCGAGCAACACCCCGAGCGTGGCCAAGCAGGTCAGCCGGGTCGTGTTCGCGAACATCAACCTGGTTGCGAACCAGCGTTTCTCGCTGACGCTGACGCCCGCGGGCGGCACGGCCGAGACCTACTCTGTCGACACCGACGCCTCGCCCACCTGGACCGAGGTGTTGCAGAGCACCGCGGCCGGCTTGAGCGGCAAGATCAACAGCGGCGCCGTGGCGACCGCGACCTTCGACGCGACGACCCGTACGCTGACGCTGACCGGGAAGAACAACAACCAGGCCTTCACGGTCTCGGGGGTGGACGTCTCCAACATCGTGTCCGCGTCGGCTTCGGCGGTCAGCGGCGCCGTGACGACGCCGTCCGCGGCGGGTACGAGTGCCACGCAGGTGTCCACCCTGGTCGTGCCGGGCGGGGGCGCAGCACCCGTGGCCGACGCCGAATACAGCGCGACCCTGAGCGGGGTCAAGCACACGGTGAAGGTGGGCGACGTGGTGAACGGTCTGACGGTCGTCAACACCTGGAGCAGCGTGCTCGCGGCCCTCGAGTTCAAGCTCGAGGCCACCGGGCTCGTCAACGTGACCCGAAATGACGGTAACCAGACGTTGACGATGACGGCCACGCAGGCCAACACCGCCTTCAGCGCGAGCTCGGGCAAGCTGGACACGGGCGTGGGCACGCCGACCAACCCGCTGGCCGTCCCGGGTGATTACGTGCTGATCATCCCGGACCGCACGCCGGGCAGCTTCGGCCTGGCGGCCAACGACAGCCTGACCATCGTGTCGCTGCCGACGACGCCGAACGCGGGCGAGTTGATCAACCTCGTCGCCGGGTCCAATGACTCGGGCCCGAACGACACGAGTGACCTCGTCATCGTCTCGCCGGTCAACGTCGGCCGCAATGGTTCCGGCGGCGTCACGAACGGCGGAACGGTGCAACTGGCTGCCAGTGGCGGCGTCACGCTCGGTGGCACGGTCACCGCAGAGAACCTCAGCGTCTCCGTGGGCGGTGACCTGAGCCTGACCACCGACGTCGGCACGATGGCCGTCGTGATGACCCGCCCCGGCGATCTGACCGTGGTGCAGACGGGTGCGCTGAACCTCACCTCGCTGCAGGTGCTGGGCGGTGGCGACGTCGCGATCGTGGCCGATGGCAACGTCTCCATCGGTGCCATCACCGGCGTGGCCGGTGACATCACGCTGACCTCCAAGACCGGCAGCATCAGCATCACCTCGATCGCCTCCGGCGGCGATGTCGTGCTCAGCGCGCCGGCAGGCGGCGTGACGCTCGGCGGCGTGGTCAGCGGCAACACCATCTCCACCGTGGAGATGGACAGCCTGTCGATCACGGCCAAGGGTGCCGTGACCGTCTACGAGAAGGATGACCTCGTGATCGGGCAGATCACGAGCACGGACAAGGCCGCGGTCATGGTCGTGGCAGGCGGCCAGCTCACGGTCGATGGCGCGCTGACGGCGGCGGGCGCGAACACCATCGCGCTCACGACGACGGCCGGCGACATCCTGCTCAACCAGGCCATCACCACCGCCAGCGGCGCGGTCACGTTGACCTCGGCAGGCGACATGAAGCTCGGCGCCACCGGTGACATCATCACGACCAGTGGCAACCTCGTCCTCGACAGCGGCGGCACACTGGAGATGACGGGTGAGACCGAGGTCAACGCCGGCAGCGGCACGCTGCGGTTGGAAGCCTCGGGCCAGATCACCCTGGGCAAGCTGCGCACGACGAACAGCGCTG
>CAIRBF010000483.1 GCA_903876715.1 uncultured beta proteobacterium | reverse complement strand
GCTGGATTCGAACCAGCGTAGGCGTAAGCCAACAGATTTACAGTCTGCCCCCTTTAGCCACTCGGGCACCCCTCCACGGAGAACCCGAGACTCTAACACAGCTTTGCATCAGCGCAAGGCGGCCACGTCCAGCCGACAGCACAAAGGGCCCGCGCCGGGCATCAGGACATCCGCGGCCCATCGAGGGCCCACCAGTCCACGCAGGCGGCGGTGGCCTGGAAATGGCTCAACTCGGCCATGAACTCGCGCCGGAAGTCATTCGACGGGTGGCGAGTGCGCCAAACCGGCACCGCCGACGCCAGCGCCCCGGCTCCCGCGGCTGCGTCGTCGAAGAAGGCCTGGGCCTTGGAACCCCACAACAGGAAGGCCGGCGGGACAGCACGACGCAGGAGCATCCCGACAATCTGCGACGTGAGCACCTGCCAACCCACCGACAGGTGGCTGCCGATGCGGCCCAATTCGACCGTCAGGACCGGGTTCAGCAGCAACACACCTTGCCGCGCCCAGGCGTCGAGCGCCCCACCGGGCGGCGGCGTCCATCCAGGGCGGTCTGCAGCCAGCACGGCAAAGATGCGCCGCAGCGACGCCGGCCGGCCGCGCGCGGCGGAGAAGGCCAAGCCGTCGGCATGACCGGGCGTCGGGTAGGGATCCTGGCCGAAAACCACCACACGCACCTCCTGCGGCGCGACCAGCCGCAGCGCGCGGAAAGGGTCCTGCGGGGCGATCAGGCGCCCGCCCGAGACGGCGCGCACACGCTCGACAACGGCCTGCTGCAAGGTGTCGGTCCACCCCGGCAGGACCTCGCGCCAGGCCGACGGCAGCGAATCGAACGCCGCCGGCAGGTCGTCGGCCGTCACCGGAACAGGCTGGTGAGCGCCACGCCGGGTTCGGGCGCGCGCATGAAGGCCTCACCGACGAGAAAGGCACTCACCCCGTGTGCACGCATGTGCTGCACATCGGCTCGGGCAAGGATGCCGCTCTCGGTGACGAGCAGGCGGTCGGCAGGCACGCGCGACAGCAGGTCCAGCGTCGTGTCCAGCGAAACCTCGAAGCTGCGCAGGTTGCGATTGTTGACGCCCACCAGGCGCGTGCGCAGGGCCAGCGCGCGCTCGAGCTCGGCCGCATCGTGCACCTCCACCAGCACGTCCATGCCGTGCGCGCGCGCGCAGGCCTCGAGATCGGCGAGCGCGGCGTCGTCCAGACAGGCGGCGATCAGCAGCACGCAGTCCGCGCCCATCGCCCGCGCCTCGTGCACCTGGACCTCGTCAACGATGAAGTCCTTGCGCAGCACCGGCAACGCGCAGGCCGCGCGGGCCTGCTCCAGGTAGGCGCCGCAGCCCTGAAAGAAGCGCTCGTCGGTCAGCACGCTCAGGCAGGCGGCGCCGCCGGCCTCGTAGCTGCGCGCGATGGCCGCGGGCTCGAAGTGCTCGCGCAGGACACCCTTGCTCGGGCTCGCCTTCTTCACCTCGGCGATGACTGCGGCCTCGCCGCACGCCACGCGGGCCCGCAGTGCGGTCTCGAAGCCGCGCAGGGTGCCGCGGGCTTCGGCCAGCGCGCGCCAGTCGGCCAGGCTGCGGCGCGCGCGCGCCGCAGCGATCTCCTCGCGCTTGACCGCGACGATGCGTTGCAGAATGTCGGACACCTCGCGCGCTCCTTGTCTTCAGGCCCCGGCAGGCCGGTAGCGGTTGGTCGCACTGACGAACTGGCTGAGCTTGGCCAGAGCCGCGCCCGAGGCCACGGCCTCACGGGCGCGCCGCACCCCCTCAGCTACGTTGGCCGCCACGCCGGCGCAGTACAGCGCGGCGCCCGCGTTCAGAAGCACGATGTCGCGCACCGGGCCGTCCTCGTTGGCGAGCGCGCGCTGGATGCACTGCACGGACTCCTGCGTGCTCGCCACCTTCAGAACGCGCGAGTCATAGACCGGCAGTCCAAAGTCGCTCGGGTGGACGGTGTACTCGCGCACCTGGCCGTCCTTGAGTTCGCCCACCAGCGTCTCGCCCGACAACGAGATCTCGTCCATGCCGTTCATGCCGTAGACCACCATCACGTGCTCGCTGCCCAGGCGCTGCAGCACCCGCACCTGGATGCCAACCAGGTCGGGATGGAAGACGCCCAGCAGTTGGTTCGGCGCACCGGCCGGGTTGGTCAGCGGGCCCAGGATGTTGAAGATGGTGCGCACACCCAGCTCCCGACGCACCGGCGCGGCATGCTTCATCGCCGTGTGGTGGTGCGGCGCGAACATGAAGCCGATCCCGGTCTCGGCCAGGCAGTCGGCCACCTGCTGCGGATTCAGCCCGATGTAGGCGCCCATCGCCTCCATCACGTCTGCCGAGCCCGAGGTGGACGACACGCTGCGCCCGCCGTGCTTGGCCACGCGCGCGCCGGCCGCCGCCGCGACGAACATCGACGCGGTCGAGATGTTGAAGGTGTGCGAGGCGTCGCCGCCGGTGCCGACGATGTCCACCAGGTGGGCGCGGTCGGCCACGGGCACCGGGGTGGCGAACTCGCGCATCACCTGCGCGGCGGCGGCGATCTCACCGATGGTCTCCTTCTTCACACGCAGGCCGATCGCGAAGGCGGCGATCATCACCGGCGACATCTCGCCGCCCATGATGCGGCGCATCAGCGACAGCATCTCGTCGTGGAAGATCTCGCGGTGCTCGATGACGCGGGTCAGCGCCTCGGTGTTGCTGAGCGGCATGGACAGGGGCTCCCTCGGGTTTGGAATCGGGCTCGATCACAGGGTTCGGGCGTCGCGCGGCCAGGGGTCGTACCAGCGCAGACGCCTACAGGCAGCGCCGCAACACGGCGACCGCGGTGTCGATGTCCTCGGCACTCACGTCCAGGTGCGTGACCAGGCGCAGGCGGTACAGCCCGGTGCACAGCACCCCGGCCGCGCGGATGCGCTCAACGACACCGTGGGCCCGCGCCGGTTCGAGGTCGACGAAGACGATGTTGGTCTGCGGCGTCTGCACCGTCACCCCAGGCAGGCCGTGCAGGCCTTCGGCCAGGCGGCGGGCATGGGCATGGTCATCGGCCAGACGGTCGACATGGTGGTCCAGCGCATGCAGCGCTGCGGCCGCCAGAACCCCGGCCTGGCGCAGCCCGCCGCCGAGCATCTTGCGCACCCGCAGCGCGCGCGCGATGAGCTCCCGCGGGCCGCACAGCGCCGAGCCCACCGGCGCGCCCAGACCCTTGCTGAAGCACACCGAGACCGTGTCGAAAGGCGCAGCCAGCGCGCATGCGGCCTGCAGCGGCGCGCCGGCATCGGTGGCCACCGCTGCATTGAACAGACGCGCGCCATCCAGGTGCGTGGCCAGGCCGCGCGAGCGCGCCAGCGCCGAGGCTGCGTCGACGTAGTCAGGCGGCAGCACCTGGCCACCCCAGGTATTCTCCAGGGTCAACAGGCGGGTACGCGCGTAGTGCGGGTCGTCAGGCTTGATCGCAGCCTCGATATCGGCCAGCCTCATCGTGCCGTCGGCGGCCTGCGCCAGCGGCTGCGGCTGGATGCTGCCGAGCACGGCCGCGCCGCCGCCCTCCCAGCGGTAGGTGTGCGCCATCTGCCCGGCGATGTACTCGTCACCGCGGCCGCAGTGGCTCATCAGCGCGCACAGGTTGCCCTGGGTGCCGCTGCTGACGAACAGCGCCGCCTCCTTGCCGAGCATCGCGGCGATGCGGTCCTGCAGGGCATTGACCGTGGGGTCGTCCCCGAAGACGTCGTCGCCGACCTCGGCCGCGGCCATGGCCGCACGCATGGCCGGCGTCGGGCGTGTGACGGTGTCGCTGCGCAGGTCGATCATCTTCGTGGTCATGTGGCCTCCGCCATCGCATCCAGGTGCAAGAAGTTTCGCAGCAGCGCATGCCCATGCTCCGACAGCACCGACTCGGGATGAAACTGCACGCCCTCCAGCGGCGCCGGGCCGCCAGCCAGGCCGCGGTGGCGCACGCCCATGATCTCGCCGTCGTCGGACTCGGAGGTGACCTCGAGCTCGGCCGGGAGGCTGGCGCGTTCGATCACGAGCGAGTGGTAGCGGATCACCGTGAACGCCTCAGGCAATCCGGCGTAGACGCCGCGGCCGTCATGGCGGATCACGCTCGTCTTGCCGTGCATCTGACACCGGGCGCGCACGATGCGCCCAGCCAGCGCGGCACCGATGCTCTGGTGGCCCAGGCACACCCCCAGGATGGGAAGGCGCCCCATGAAGTGCCGGATGGCCGGCACGCAGATGCCGGCCTCGGCCGGCGAGCACGGCCCGGGCGACAGCACGAGTCGGTCCGGCTGCATCGCCTCGATTTGCGCCAGCGTGACCTCGTCGTTGCGGACAACCCGCACGTCCTCGCCGAGTTCGCCGAAGTACTGGACGAGGTTGAAAGTGAAACTGTCGTAGTTGTCGATCATCAGCAGCATGTGCGCTCCAACCCTCTGAGTGAACCGGACGCCCTGCGGAGCGTCCTGATCCGGTGACCGCATCGGCGCCCCCTGATCGGGGTGCCGGCCGCGTCAGCGCGACGCGCGGGTACGGGACTTGGGGCGCCGGCCGTGCGAGCGGCGCCGGGAGTGGGGTGCGGTCAGACGGTTGGCTTGCGCCAACGCCAACCGGAACGCGCTGCAGAGATCGAGAGGATCGCAGACATAGGATCCATTATGACGGCTGCGCGCACGCCGCCCCGGCGTGGATCAGGGCCCCGCCGTCGCCGCCAGCGCCACATCCGCGTCCATCGACGCCCCGGCCGCCACTCGGCGCACGCGCAAGCCCGGCAAGCGCAGCCGGAACCGCGAGCCGTGGCCAGGCTCGGACTCGACCTCGATCTCGCCGCCGTGGCGTTGCATCACGTGCTTGACGATGGCCAGGCCGAGACCGGTGCCGCCGGTTTCACGCGAGCGGCCGCTGTCGACGCGGTAGAAGCGCTCGGTCAGGCGCGGCAGGTGCTCGCGCGCGATGCCGGGGCCGCTGTCGCGGACCTCGAAGCCGCCGCCGCCGTCCGGGCCGTCGAACCACCGGACCTCGATCTCGCCGCCTGCAGGCGTGTAGCGCACGGCGTTGCTGACCAGGTTGCCGAGCGCGCTCTGCAGCTCGCTGGCGGCCCCGGCCATCTCGACCGCCGGCGCCGGCTCGAAGCGTAGGCGATGCCGCCCGGCCGACAGGCCGTCCGCTTCGGCCTGCGCGCGCGCCAGCAACCCGGCCACCGCCACCCAGCCCTCGGCCGATGGACGCGGGCTGCCCTCGAGCTGGGCCAGCGTCAGCAAGTCCGCCACCAGGGCCTGCATGCGCTCGGTCTGCTGCTGCATCAGGCCGAGCACACGCTCGCGCTCGGCCTCCGACAGCGGCAAGGTGGCCAGCGTCTCGACAAAACCGGCCAGCACTGTCAGCGGGGTGCGGATCTCGTGCGAGACATTGGCGACGAAGTCACGCCGCATCGCCTCGGTGCGCTCGCGCTCGGTGATGTCCTGCGACAGCACCAGCCTCAAGCCCTGTCCGTAAGGCTTGACCAGCACCGACAGCGTGCCTTGCGAACGCGGGTTCGGGTAGGTCACCGGCTGCCCGTAGCGTCCCTCCTGCAGGTAGGCCACGAAAGCCGGGGCGCGCACGAGGTTGGTGACACGCTGAAGGCGGTCGCGCGCGGGGTCGAGCCCGAAGTGCTCGGCCGCAACCTTGTTGCACCACTCGATCTGATCATGATCGTCGAGCAGCAGCACACCGTTGGGCGAAGCCTCGATGGCGGAGAGGAACTGCGCGAGCTTGTCGCGCTCGGCCTGCACCCGCCGGTCGCGCTGGATGAGTGCGCGCTCGGCGCGGTAGGCGAACTCGCCCCAGAATCCGCCATCGCGCGGCGCCGGATTGTCCAGCGGCCCGCGCAACCAGGCCAGCAGACGCTCGCCACGGCGCCGGTCCAGTGTCGTCGACAACAGCGAGCCGATCAGCGCGCCGGCCAGCGCCATCTCCACCGACAGGCCGGACAGCAGGCGGCCGACCGCGGCGCCCACCGCGGCGCCCACCAGTGTCCACGCGACCTGGCCGACGAGGCGGGAGAGCAATCCTTCCATCGTGCGCGCCGCCCCGATGTGCTCAGGCCGCCGGCCGCGCCACGAGACGGTAGCCCGCGCCGCGCACGGTCTCGACCATGGCCGCGCACTCGCCGGGCGCCAAGGCTTCGCGCAGGCGCTTGATGTGGACGTCGACCGTGCGCTCCTCGATGAAGACGTGGTCACCCCAGACACGGTCGAGCAACTGCCCGCGGCTGTGCACGCGCTCGGGATGCGTCATCAGGTAGTGCAGCAGACGGAACTCGGTGGGGCCGAGCCTGAGTTCGCACGCCGCGCCCTCGCGCTCGCTGCTGACACGGTGCGTGGCCGGGTCCAGGCGCAGCACGCCCACCTGCACCGCGTCCTCCAGCGCCTGCGGCGCGCGGCGGCGCAGTACGGCACGGATTCGCGCCACGAGCATGCGCGGCGAAAAGGGCTTGGCCAGATAGTCGTCGGCTCCAGCCTCGAGGCCCTGGACCTGGTCGGCTTCCTCGGCGCGCGCCGTCAGCATGATGACTGGCAGGTCGCGCGTGCGCGGGTCGGCGCGCCACTGGCGGCACAAGGCCGCACCGCTGATCCCGGGCAGCATCCAGTCCAGCACCACCAGGCCGGGCAGTTCCCGATCGACCACGACACGCGCAGCCTCGGCGCTGCCGACGACGTCCACGGCAAAGCCGGCGTGGCGCAGGTTGATCGAGATCAGTTCGGCGATCGCGGACTCGTCCTCGACCACCAGCAGTCGGTTCGTCGTCATGGTTGGCGTGGGGCCGGTCCGGCCGGCACAGCCGCGTCAAACAGACGTCGAGCCGAGCCGGGGTGGACCTGCCGCTTCATTTCACTTGACGGCGTTCTCCACCGCGGCCATCGGCGTGTGCCGCACGTCGGTGCCCTTGACGATGTAGATGATGGCCTCGGCCAGATTCTTCGCGTGGTCGCCCACGCGTTCCACCGCCTTGGCCACGAAGACCAGGTCGATGCTGGAGGAGATGGTGCGCGGGTCTTCCATCATGTAGGTGATGAGCTTGCGCATCAGGCCCTCGAACTCCTGGTCGATCTGGTCGTCCTGCTTCAGCACCTCCAGCGCCCGCGCCGTGTCCAGGCGCGCAAAGGCATCCAGCGCCTTGCGCAGTTGCGCCACAGCGAGGTCGGCCTCGAACTGCAGGTCGCCCACCGGCAGGCGCAGACGCCCGGGCAGGCCGATCGAGACCAGGCGCTGCACGACACGCGCCACGCGCGCCGCCTCGTCGCCCACGCGCTCAAGGTTGGCGATGATCTTGCTGATCGCGATCAGCAGGCGCAGGTCTCGCGCGGTGGGCTGGCGGCGCGCGATGATCCCCGACAGATCGCGGTCGATCTCGACTTCCATGCGGTTGACCCGCTCCTCCTCGCGCAGGATCTGGCCCGCGCCATCGCTGTCGAAAGCGGCGAGTGCGGCGATCGCACGCGAGACCTGGCTCTCGACCAGGCCGCCCATCTCGAGCACGCGGGTGGAGACGCCGCTCAACTCGGCGTCGAACTGGGTGGACAGGTGCTTGTCGCTCATCGGGAATGTCTCCGTCGGGGGTCAGCCGAAGCGGCCCGTGATGTAGTCCTCGGTTTCCTTGCGCTCGGGCTTCATGAAGATCTCCTTCGTCTCGCCATATTCGATCAGGTCGCCAAGGTACATGTAGGCGGTGTAGTCGCTGCAGCGCGCCGCCTGCTGCATGTTGTGGGTGACGATGGCGATGGTGTAGTCGCTCTTGAGCTCGTGCACCAGTTCCTCGATCTTGCCGGTGGAGATGGGGTCGAGCGCAGAGGTCGGCTCGTCCAGCAGCAGCACCGAGGGCTTGACGGCCACGCTGCGCGCGATGCACAGGCGCTGCTGCTGGCCGCCGGACAGCGACAGACCGCTTTGCTGCAGCTTGTCCTTGACCTCCTTCCACAGCGCGGCCTTGCTCAGCGCCCACTCGACCCGGTCGTCCATCTCGCTGCGCGAGAGCTTCTCGTACAGGCGCACGCCGAAGGCGATGTTCTCGTAGATCGTCATCGGAAAGGGCGTGGGCTTCTGGAACACCATGCCGATGCGCGCGCGCAGCAGGTTCAGGTCCTGTCCGGGATCGAGGATGTTCTGGCCATAGAAGTTGATCTGCCCCTCGGCCCGCTGGCCGGGGTAGAGGCTGTACATCCGGTTGAAGGTGCGCAGCAGCGTGGACTTGCCACAGCCCGACGGCCCGATGAAGGCCGTGACCTTGCGCTCGACCACGTCGAGGTTGATGTTGCGCAGGCCCTGGAAATTGCCGTAGAAGAAGTTCAGGTTGCGCACTTCCAGCGCGTGGCCGGACTGGGCTCGGGGCTCGTTCATCGTCGTCGTCCGTAGGGGGTCTCGTGGGCGCGGGAATGCGTGCGGCAGGCAGGATCGACCGGTGGGGGCCTCAGGCCTTGACCCGGTCGCGGAAGAACACCCGCGCGACGATGTTCAGCAGCAACACCGCCAGGGTGATCAGCAGCGCACCACCCCAGGCCAGGCGGATCCAGTTGTCGTAGGGGCTCATCGCGAACTGGAAGATGACCACCGGCAGGTTGGCCATCGGGCTGTTCATGTCGGCGCTGAAGAACTGGTTGTTCAGCGCCGTGAACAGCAGCGGCGCGGTCTCGCCGCTGATGCGCGCCACCGCCAGCAGCAGGCCGGTGACCACGCCGCTGCGCGCGGCCCGCAGGGTCACGAAGGTCGCGACCTTCCAGCGCGGCGCCCCGAGCGCGAACGCCGCCTCGCGCAGGCCGCCGGGCACCAGGCGCAGCATGTTCTCGGTCGTGCGCACGACCACCGGCACCGCGATCAGCGACAGCGCCAGGCTGCCGGCCCAGCCCGAGAAGTGCTTGACCTGGGCCACGAGGATGGCGTAGACGAACAGTCCCAGGACGATGGACGGCGCCGACAGCATGATGTCGGTGACGAAGCGCGTGACCTCGGCGGTCTTGCTCCGGTCGCCGTACTCGGCCAGGTAGACGCCGGCGAAGATGCCGATGGGCGTGGACACCAGCACCGCGAAGCCCACCATCATCAGGCTGCCGACGATGGCGTTCAGCAGGCCGCCGCCTTCGGTGCCCGGGGCCGGCGTCGACTTCGTGAACAGGTTCCAGTCCAGGGCCGCGAAGCCGTTGCGGAAGAGAACGAACAGGATCCACAGCAGCACGGTCAGGCCGAGCGCCATCGCCGCCATCGACAGCGACAGGCCGACGGCATTGGCCAGCTTGCGACGGCGGTACAGGTCCTGGTTGAAGGCATGCGGGGTCATCGTCGGTTCCTCAGAAGCCCTTGGCCTTCTCGGCGCGCGAGATCATCAGCTTGGCCAGCGCGAGCACGATGAAGGTGATGACGAACAGCAGGAAGCCCAGCGCGAACAGCGTGGACAGGTGGAAGTCCGCCGCCTCGCCGAACTCGTTGGCCAGCGTGGAGGCGATCGAGGTGCCGGGCGAGAACAGCGACGCCGACAGGCGCTGCGAGTTGCCGATGACGAAAGTCACGGCCATGGTCTCGCCCAGAGCGCGACCCAGACCGAGCATGATGCCGCCGATCACGCCCTTTTGCGTGTAGGGCAGCACGACGCGACGCACCACCTCCCAGGTGGTGCAGCCCAGCCCATAGGCGGATTCGCGCAGGATGGGAGGGACGATCTCGAAGACGTCGCGCATCACCGCAGCGATGAAGGGCAGCACCATGAAGGCCAGCACGATGCCGGCGGCCAGGATGCCGATGCCGTTCATCGCGCCGCCGAACAGCGGGCCGATCAGCGGCATCTGGCCGAGCGTGGACTGCAGCGCCGGCTGCCCGTACTCCGCGAACAGGGGCGCGAAGATGAACAGGCCGAACATGCCGTAGATGATGGACGGCACGGCCGCGAGCAACTCGATCGCCGTGCCCAGGGGGCGGCGCAGCCAGACCGGGCAGGTTTCGGTGAGGAACAGCGCGATGCCGAAGGCCAGCGGCACCGCCAGCAGCAGCGCGATGCCCGCGCTCAGCAGCGTGCCAACGATGGCGATGGCGGCGCCGAACTCCTCGTTGACGATGTCCCACTCGACGCGCCAGACGAAGTTCAGGCCGAACTTCTGAAACGCCGGCCAGGCGTTGGCGAACAGCGAAACGATGATGCCCAGCAGCGCCGCCAGCACCAGCAGCGAGAACAGCATCGTCACCTTGTGGAACAGGAAATCCTGCCAACGCTGGCGGCGGGCCACCGCGGCCACGCGCGCATCGGCACGCGCGTCGGCTGGGCTGTCGAGGCTCATGAGGGCTCCCGGGTTCATCGGACTTCCCGTGATTGGACCAGCATTCAGCCCGCGCGCAGCCGCCGCAGTCCCAGCCGCGGCGGCTGCGCCCGAGGTTTCAGCGCTGGATCTGTGACCAGACCCGGCTGCGGATGTCGGCCACCAGCTTGTCCGGCAGCGGCACGTAGTCCAGGTCCACGGCGGCCTTCTTGCCGTTCTGGAAGGCCCAGTCGAAGAACTTCAACACCTCGGCCGACGCCGCCTTGTCGACCGGCTGCTTGTACATCAGGATGAACGAGGCGGTGGAGATGGGCCACGACTCCGCGCCCTTGGCATCGACCAGCGACACACCCATGCCGGGCACGCTGAACCAATCGGCGCCAGCAGCGGCAGCGGCGAAGGTCTTGTCATCGGGCGCGACGTACTTGCCGTCGCGGTTGAGCATCAGCATGTGGGGGATGTTGTTCTTCTTCGCGTAGGCATATTCCACGTAGCCGATCGAGCCCTTGATCCGGGAGACATTGGCCGCAACCCCTTCGTTGCCCTTGCCGCCCACCGAGCTGGCGGCGGGCCACTTGACGGCCGCGCCACGGCCGACCTTGTCGGCCCAGGGCTTGCTGACAACCGCCAGGTAATCGGTGAAGTTGAAGGTAGTGCCCGAGCCGTCGGCACGGTGCACCACCGTGATGGCCTGGCTCGGCAGCGTCTTGCCCGGGTTCAGCGCTGCCAGCTTCGGGTCGTTCCAGTTCGTGATCGTGCCCATGAACACTTCGGCCAGTACCGGCCCGGTGATGCGAAGGTCGCCCGGCTTGAAGCCTTCCACATTGAACACGGGGACGGTGCCGCCGATGATCGCCGGGAACTGCACCATGCCGTCCTTTTCGAGGTCGGCGCCCGGCACCGGCGCGTCAGTGGCGCCAAAGGCGACGGTCTTGGCGCGGATCTGGCGGATCCCACCGGAGGAGCCGATGGACTGGTAGTTCAGGCCTGTGCCGGTGACCTTCTTGTAATCCTCGGCCCACTTGGCGTAGATCGGGAACGGGAAGGTGGCGCCGGCGCCGGTGATGTCGGCGGCCAGCGCAGGACCGCTCGCGAACAGACTGGCCAAGGCGGCGGCGGCGACAGACTTGAGGAATTGACGCTTCATGGGGAACCCCTGAGGTGGAGAAGTGGATGCAACGGGAGTCATGCTGCGCACCCGCTCCACGGGATCGACGTGCGCTGATTCAGCCAATGTAGGGACCGCAGATGAAGCTTTTGTGACAACCCTCCACCCGTCATGACTGACCGCGCCGCGCCACCGGGATTTGTCATCGAACTGCCACGAACCGGGCAGAGACTCCTTTTCCAGTCGCATTGCACCTTGGTCTGGGCTGCCCGGATCTCTCTTTGCGCGCACGGCACACCCCATGATCGACCGCGAACTCTCGCTCCTCGCCTTCAACCGCCGCGTGCTCGCACAGGCCACGCGCTCTGACGTCCCGCTCCTGGAACGGCTGCGGTACGTCACGATCGTCTCGTCCAACCTCGACGAGTTTTTCGAGGTTCGCTTCCCCGACTATCTGGAGATCGTGCGCACCACGGGCGACGAGGCCACACATCGCACCTTCGCCACCGTCTCGCGCGAGGCGCACGACCTGATCGACGAGCAGTACCGGGTGCTGAACGAGCAGGTCATGCCTGCGCTGGCCGAGCGCGGCATCCGCATCCTGAACCACGCCGAACGCAGCGCGCCGCAGCGGCGCTGGGTGGCGCAATTCTTCGAATCGCAGGTCCGGCCCTTGCTCGTGCCCGTCGCCCTGGACCCGGCGCATCCCTTCCCGCTGGTGGCCAACAAGAGCCTGAACTTCATCCTGCGGTTGACCGGCGACGACGTGCATGCCGCCGCCGCAGCGGTGGTCATCGTCAAGGTGCCTCGCTCGCTGCCCCGGGTGATCCGGCTGCCCGACCGCCTGATGCCCCTGGGCGAGCAGGGATTCGTGCTGCTGACCAGCGTGATACGGGCCCACCTGGACACCCTCCTGCCGGGCCGTCAGGTGCAGAGCTTCTCGCAATTCCGTGTCACCCGCGATTCCGACCTCGACGTTGACGAGGACGAGATGACCAACCTGCGCCAGGCCCTGCGCAGCGGGCTGACGACGCGCCAGTACGGGCAGGCGATCCGGCTCGAAGTCGTCAGCAGCTGCCCACCCGAACTCTCGGCGCTGCTGCTGGAGCAGTTCGCGCTGCCTGCGCCGGCGCTGTACCGGGTCAACGGCCCGGTCAACCTGGTGCGTCTGAACGAGCTGATCGAGCTGGCCGAGGCGCCGGCGCTGCGCTTCGCGCCCTTCCAGCCCGGTTGGCCCGCGCACGACCTGCCGTTCGGCGCCCCGGTCTTCGCCCGGCTGCGGCGCGGCGACGTCCTGCTGCACCACCCCTTCCAGAGCTTCGAGCCCGTGGTGGAGTTCCTGCGCCAGGCCGTGAACGACCCGCAGGTGCTCGCCATCCGACAGACCGTCTACCGCACCGGCAACCAGAGCGTGATCATGGACCTGCTGATGGAGGCCGTCCGCCGGGGCAAGGAGGTCACCGTCGTGCTGGAGCTGAAGGCCCGCTTCGACGAGGAGGCCAACATCAACTGGGCCGAGCGGCTGGAAAGCGTGGGGGCGCAGGTGGTCTATGGCATGGTGGGCCTCAAGACGCACGCCAAGATGCTGCTCGTCACGCGGCGCGAGCCCCGAGGCGGGCGCCGCGCGCCGGCACTGCGGCGCTACGCCCACCTGTCCACCGGCAACTACAACCCGCGCACGGCGCGGCTGTACACAGACGTCAGCATGCTCAGCGCCGACCCCGTGCTGACCGCAGACGTCGAGGCCGTCTTCCTGATGTTGTCGAGCCTGGCTGCGCCACGCAGCCTGCGCCGACTCCTGACCGCCCCCGACCACCTGCACGAAGCGATGCTGCACCTGCTGCGCCGCTGTGCGCAGGCCACGCGCGCTGGCTGGCCGGCGCGCGTAGTGCTGAAGTTCAACACGCTGACCGACCCGGCGCTCGTCGATGGTCTCGTCGAGGCCAGCCGCGCGGGGGTGGTGATCGACCTGATCATTCGCGGCGCCTGCACGCTGCGTCCGGGCGTGCCCGGCCTCACTGAAACCGTGCGCGTGCGCTCGATCGTCGGGCGTTTCCTCGAGCACTCGCGGGTCTTCTACTTCCGCTGGGGCCCGGCGCAGGACGACGAGCTCCTCTACCTCAGCAGCGCCGACTGGATGTCGCGCAACATGCTGCGTCGCGTCGAGGTCGCGTGGCCGGTCTCCGACCCGGCGCTGCGCCAGCGCGTGATCGACGAGTGCCTGGTGCCGTACCTGCATGACCGCCAGGACGCGTGGGAACTCCAAACCGACGGCAGCTACCTGGCCGCCGCCAATGAGGGGCCGGGCGCACAGCAGGCCCTGATGGCCTTGCACGGGCAGTGAGTGTGGATCTCGTCCTGTGGCGGCATGCTGATGCGCGCGACGCTCGCGACGGCCTGAGCGACGCCGACCGGCCGCTCACGCCCAAGGGTGAGCGCCAGGCGGCGCGCATGGCGCATTGGCTGAACCGTCACCTGCCCGACACCACGCGCGTGCTCGTCAGCCCGACGCTGCGCACGCGTCAGACGGCGCTGGCCCTGGACCGGAAGATCCGCCTTTGCGAAGCACTCGGACCCGGCGCAGGCGTGGAATCACTGCTGGCCACGGCACGTTGGCCCGACTCACGCGAGCCCGTGCTCGTGGTCGGCCATCAGGACACCCTCGGGCTGACGGCCGCCTACCTGCTGTCGGGCAAGGTCCAGGCCTGGACGGTGCGCAAGGGCGCCGTATGGTGGATACGCCAGCGGGACAGGCATGACGGCATCGAGGTGCTGCTGCACGCCGCGATCTCGGCCGAACAGGTGTAGCGTTCAGGCGCACCGGCCGCTACGCTGCGGGCGCACCCTGCTTCACTCCAGTGCGCGCGGCTTGGCTGCACGACGGCGTCCCGCGCGGCGCGGCTGCTCACCGGGCAGGGCGGCAAAGAGCGCGCCGTACTCGAGCGCCAGCTTGTGGCCGGGGTCCAGGTGGATCAGCGGCTTGCATTGCTGGTGCGACTCCCTCACCTTGACCGAAGCGCTCAGGCAGGGCTCGAGCACCGGCAGGCCTTCGTCGCGCAGCGCCTGCACCAGTTCGCCCGGCAGCCGGGCCCGGGGCTGGAACTGGTTGACCACGATGCCCTGGACCTCGAGTTCAGGGTTGTGGTCCGCGCGCAGGTCCTGCACCTCCTCGAGCAAGGCATAGAGGGCCCGGCGCGAGAAATCGTCGCAATCGAAGGGGATGAGGCAGCCGTCAGCGGCGATCAGCGCACTGCGGGTGTAGAAGTTCAAGGCTGGAGGGGTGTCAATCCAGACGCGGTCGTAGCGCTCGCCCAGCGATTCCAGCCCCTTGCGCAGCTTGTAGATCTTGTAGCGGGATTCGAGCTTGGCGTGAAGTTCGTCGAGCTCCGCGCTGGCCGGCATCACGTCCAGCCCCGGGTAGGGCGACGCGAGGATGAAGGCCTCCAACCCTTCCTCGCGCAGCGTGAACTTCAGCGACTGCTCGAAGAAAGCCGCCACCCCGGGGGCCGCCGCGTCGGCCTGCGGCCCCAGCAGGTAGCGCGTGCTGTTGGCCTGCGCGTCCAGATCGATGACCAGTGTGCGCAGGCCGCGCTGTGCGCCGACGGCGGCGAGATTGCAGGTGATCGTGGACTTGCCCACCCCACCCTTCTGGTTGAAGACGACGCGGCGCATCGGGGCTCCCTTCAGTGCGTGCGACGATTGTCCACGCGTGCGGGGTCCACACGATGACAAACGCGCCCGGCGTACGGTCTATCGGGGCGCGTCATCGACGCGTCACGCGCGCTGCACGCGGCTGTCACAGCGGGGGTGCAGCATGACCCCATGCAAGAAACAACGTACGCGCTCGAAGCGCACGCCAGCCTGCGGGAACGCATCCTGCTCGACCCGCGCCTCGAGCATCCCGCGCCGGCCGCGCGCCCGCGCCTGGAAGCCGTCTGGGCCCGCCACGAACACGAGGTCCGCGCCGCACAGCGCCTCCGCCACCGCGTCTTCGCCGGGGAGATGGGCGCCTGCCTGCGGTCGCTGCACGGCACGCCGCCAGGGCACGACTGTGATCTCTACGATCGACACTGCGAGCACCTGCTCGTGCGCACCGTCGCCACCGGCGAGCGTCCTTCCGAGGTCGTGGGCACCTACCGCGTCTTGACACCGGCCGCGGCGCGGATGGTCGGCGGCCTGTACACCGAGACCGAGTTCGATCTGGTTCGCTTGGCCCGCCTGCGTCCGCGCCTGGCCGAACTCGGACGCTCCTGCGTCGACCCGG
>CAIRBF010000482.1 GCA_903876715.1 uncultured beta proteobacterium | reverse complement strand
TCAGGCGCTCGACGCGCTCGCTGCGGCTGCCGTCGGGCTCGCCGAGCGTGAAGCGGTTGCCCTCGATCACGCGCACCAGGCCGGGTTCGACCAGTTCGGCTGCGGGGTAGACCACGCTGCCGATCACGCGCGCGGGCTCGAGGTGCGCGGCGATGACGCCGCCGGGGTCCACGCTCTCGAGCTGCCGGCCTTCCCACGGCCCGGCCAGGCGGTGGAAGTACCACCAGGGCACGCCGTTGATCATGCTGACGACGGCGGTGTCAGGGCCGAACAGGCCGCGCAGCCCGGGCAGGAGGTCCTGCACCTGGTGCGCCTTGACGGTCAGCAGCACCGCGTCCTGCGGCCCGGCCTCGGCCGGGTCCTGCACGGCGCGCGCGGCCGGGGCGTGCAGCGCCGAGCCGTCCTCGAGGATGAGGCGGAAGCCCTGGGCGCGGATGGCCTGCAGGTTGCGGTTGCGGGCGATGAAGGTCACGTCCTCGCCCGCGGCCGACAGGCGCGCGCCGAGATAGCCGCCGATGGCCCCGGCGCCGACGATGGCGATCTTCATCCCGCCAGGCCCAGCTTGGCGGCCAGGCCGATGCGCTGCAGCTTACCGGTGGCACCCTTGGGGATCTCGTCCAGGATGAGGATCTTCTTCGGCACCTTGAACTCCGCCGCCCGGCCGCCGACGAAGGCCTGCAGCTCGCGCTCGGTGACGGCCTGGCCTTCGCGCAGCACCACTGCGGCCGCGACCTCCTCGCCGAGCTTGGGATGCGGCATGCCGAAGCACACCACCTGCGCCACCGCCGGGTGGTCCATCAGAATCTCGTCGACCTCGCGCGGGCTGACCTTCTCGCCGCCGCGGTTGATGATCTCCTTGAGCCGGCCGGTGATCGTGAGGTAGCCCTCGGCGTCCATTACGCCCTGGTCGCCGGTGCGGAACCAGCCGTTCGTGTAAGCCTCGGCGTTGGCCTTGGGGTTGTTCTCGTAGCCGGCGGTGACGTTGGGCCCGCGGATGACAATCTCGCCGGTGGCCCCGCGCGGCAGCAGCGTGCCGTCCTCGGCCATGATCGCGACCTCGGGGCCGGCAGCCACGCCCACACTGCCGGGTTTGCGGATGGCGGGCGGCAGCGGGTTGCTGGCCATCTGGTGCGTGGCCTCGGTCATACCGTAGCTCTCGATCAGTGGCGCGCCGAACACGGCCTCGAGCTCGTGGATGACCTGCGGCGGCATCGAGCTCGACGAACTGCGGATGAAACGCAGCGGGTGGCGCGCGATAACCTCGGCATTCTTCGACGCCCGCGTCAGGATGGCCTGGTGCATCGTCGGCACCGCCGTGTACCAGGTGGGTCGCGCCTCGTCCATCCAGGCGAAGAACTTCAGCGCATTGAAGCCGGGCGTGCAGAACACCATCGAGCCGGCGGACAGCGGCGTCAGCACCCCGGCGATCAGGCCGTGGATGTGGAACAGCGGCATGATGTTCAGCCCGCGGTCGACGGGCGTGAACGCCAGCGTGCGCGCGATGTGCTGGGCCGAGGCGCACAGGTTGGCCTGCGACAGCGGCACGATCTTCGGACGCGAGGTCGTGCCCGAGGTGTGCAGCACCATCGAGACGTCACCCGGCTCGGCGGGGCCCGGCTGTGCCGCCGCGCTGGCCGGCGGCGTGGCGCAGTGCAGCGTGAAGCTGCCGGCGACCGCTGTGGGATCGGGCACGAGCTCGACGATGGGTACGCCCATGC
>CAIRBF010000481.1 GCA_903876715.1 uncultured beta proteobacterium | reverse complement strand
TATCAACACCATTGCGGTGGACCAGCAGCCGGTGTTCCCGGGCGATCTGGCTATCGAAGAGCGACTAGCTTCGCTGATGCGCTGGAATGCGCTGGCCATGGTGGTGCGGGCCAATCAGGCCTACGGTGATCTGGGCGGTCACATCGCCAGTTACGCCAGCGCGGCCGATCTGTTTGAGGTGGGCTTCAATCACTTTTTTCACGCCCGTGATGAGCGCCATCGCGGCGATCTGGTGTTTTTTCAGCCGCACAGCGCCCCGGGCGTCTACGCGCGCGCCTTTCTCGAAGGGCGCCTGAGCGAGCAGGAGTTGGCGCATTACCGGCAGGAACTCGGTGCCGTGGCGCACGGCACGCGCGGGCTGCCGAGTTATCCGCACCCCTACCTCATGCCTGACTTCTGGCAGTTCCCCACCGGCTCGATGGGGCTCGGGCCGATCAGCTCCATCTACCAGGCGCGCTTCATGCGCTACCTGCAGCACCGTGGCCTGCTCGACACCGCGGGCCGCACCGTCTGGGGCGTGTTCGGCGACGGCGAGATGGACGAGCCCGAGAGCATGTCGGCGCTGACGCTGGCCGCGCGCGAGGGGCTGGACAACCTGGTGTGGGTGGTCAACTGCAACCTGCAGCGCCTGGACGGGCCGGTGCGCGGCAACGGCCGCATCATCGACGAGCTCGAGGCCCTGTTCGGCGGCGCCGGCTGGCACGTGATCAAGCTCGTCTGGGGCTCGGACTGGGACGGCCTGTTCGCGCGCGACATCCAGGGCGCGCTCGCGCGCGCCTTCGCGCAGACCGTGGACGGCCAGTTCCAGACCTTCGCCGCCAAGGACGGGCGCTACAACCGCGAGCACTTCTTCGGCCAGTCGGCCGAGCTCGCGGCGCTGGCCCAGGGCCTGACCGACGAGCAGATCGACCGCCTCAAGCGCGGCGGGCACGACCTGGTCAAGATCCACGCCGCCTATGCCGCGGCCGCGGCGCACCGCGGGCAGCCGGTGGTCGTCCTGGCCCAGACGAAGAAGGGCTACGGCATGGGCGAGGCCGGCCAGGGCAAGATGACGACGCACCAGCAGAAGAAGCTGGACCGCGACGCGCTGCTGGCCTTCCGCAACCGCTTCGCGCTGCCGCTGAGCGACGAGCAGGCCCAGGCGCTGGAGTTCGTGCGCCCGGCCGACGACAGCCCCGAGATCGCCTACCTGCACGCGCGCCGCGCCGCGCTGGGCGGCTACCTGCCGGCGCGCCAGGCCGCCGCCTCGCCGGTGCCGGTTCCGGCGCTGGCCGACGTGGCAGGCTTCGCACTCCAGGCCGCGGGCAAGGAGATGTCGACGACGATGGCCTTCGTGCGCCTGCTGGGCGCGCTGCTGAAGGACGCTGCGCTCGGCCCGCGCGTGGTGCCCATCGTCGCCGACGAGGCGCGCACCTTCGGCATGGCCAACCTGTTCAAGCAGGTGGGCATCTACTCCAGCGCCGGCCAGCGCTACGAGCCCGAGGACATCGGCTCGGTGCTGAGCTACCGCGAGGCCCTGGACGGCCAGATCCTCGAGGAGGGTATCAGCGAGGCCGGCGCGCTGGCCAGCTGGACGGCCGCGGCCACCAGCTACAGCGCGCACGGCGTGCCGATGCTGCCCTTCTACATCTACTACTCGATGTTCGGCTTCCAGCGCGTGGGCGACGCGATCTGGGCCGCCGCCGACCAGCGCGCGCGCGGCTTCCTGCTCGGCGCCACCGCCGGCCGAACGACGCTGGGCGGCGAGGGCCTGCAGCACCAGGACGGCCACAGCCTGCTCGTGGCCGCCC
>CAIRBF010000480.1 GCA_903876715.1 uncultured beta proteobacterium | reverse complement strand
CTGTTCAAGACCCGTACCGGCGAGCTCTCGGTCAAGGTCAGCAGCCTGCGCCTGCTGACCAAGAGCCTGCGACCGCTGCCCGACAAGTTCCACGGCATGACCGACCAGGAGCAGAAGTACCGCCAGCGCTACGTCGACCTGATCACCGACGAGCACGCGCGCTCGCGCTTCGTCGCGCGCAGCAAGGCGGTGAGCTCGATCCGCAACTTCATGGTCGAGCACGCCTTCCTGGAGGTCGAGACGCCGATGCTCCACCCCATCCCCGGGGGCGCCAACGCCAAGCCCTTCGTCACGCACCACAACGCGCTGGACCAGCAGATGTTCCTGCGCATCGCGCCCGAGCTCTATCTCAAGCGCCTGGTGGTGGGCGGGTTCGAGCGCGTGTTCGAGATCAACCGCAACTTCCGCAACGAAGGCATCAGCGTCCGGCACAACCCGGAATTCACGATGATGGAGTTCTACGCGGCGTACTGGAACCACCATGACCTGATGGACTTCACCGAGCAGCTGCTGCGCCACGCCGCGCGCCAGGCCACGGGCTCGGCCACGCTGCAGTACGCCGGGCGTGCGGTCGACCTGGACCGGCCGTTCGCGCGGCTGACGGTGGTCGACGCGCTCGTGAAGCATGCGGGCCTCACGCCCGAGGCGGCGCGCGACGCGCGCTTGCTGCACGAGCGGTTGAAGTCCCACGGCGAGGAGCCGCCGGCGCACTGGAGCCTGGCCGAGCTGCAGTTCGGCCTGTTCGAGGCCGAGGTCGAGCATCAGTTGTGGGAGCCCACCTTCATCGTCGACTATCCGGTGGAGGTCTCGCCGCTGGCGCGCGCCTCCGACCACGATCCGACGGTCACCGAGCGCTTCGAGCTCTTCGTCACCGGGCGCGAGCTGGCCAATGGCTTCTCTGAGCTCAACGACGCCGAGGACCAGGCCGCGCGTTTCGCGCATCAGGCCCGCGCCAAGGAAGCCGGCGACGAGGAAGCGATGTACTTCGACGCCGACTTCATCCGCGCGCTCGAGTACGGGATGCCGCCCACGGGCGGCTGCGGCATCGGCATCGACCGCCTCGTGATGCTGCTGACCGACAGCCCGAGCATCCGCGACGTCGTGCTCTTCCCCGCCTTGCGCCGTGAGTCCTGAACGTCGCCGCCGCTCGAGCGAGGACGCGTCGCTGGCAGACGCCGTGCCGGCCGCGCGCATCGAGTCCCTCGGTCTGCTGCGGCGAGCCTGCTGGCTCGAGCTAGAGCGCGCCGTCCAGGAGCGGGAACACGGGTGGCGCACGCTGGCCTTGGCCACCGTGGACGGCGGCAGGGCCGATGCGCGCACGGTCATCCTGCGCGAGGTCGATGCGGCCGCGCAGTGCCTGCGCTTCTACACAGACGCGCGCTCCCGCAAGGTGAGTCAGATCCAGGCCGAGCCGCACGGCACGGTGCTCGCCTGGTGCTCACGCCTGTCATGGCAGTTGCGGCTGCAGGTACGGCTGCACATCGACACCGAAGCCCGAAGCATCCAGTCGCGCTGGGCTCTCCTGCGCATGACGCCGGCATCACAGGACTATGTCTCGCCGCTGGCGCCGGGCCTGCCGCTGGAGAACTGTGTGCGCGAATCTGGCGGCGCTCCCCGGCCGCATTTCGCGCTCGTCCACGCCGAGGTGCTCTGCATGGACTGGCTGGAATTGCACGCCGACGGTCACCGGCGCGCTGTCTTCGACGCGCAAGGCGAGACCTGGGTCCAGCCCTGAGAGCTTCCCATGCCTCTTGTCGGTGCATGGTGTTCAAGGAGAAACCGTTCGGGCTGAGCCCTTCGACGGCGCGCTGGGCAGGCCTGTCGAAGCCCTTTGCGCGCACTTCGAGTGGCTCAGTGCGAACGGTGGCGCGGGCGGGCGCGACGGCAAGGCGCGAGTCGCAGCCACGGCTCGGGCTTGGCGCGAAGGGCCGGGGCGCCCTGGCATGCAGGGCGGCCGTGGGTAGACATACCCTCAGCGGTGCCTGAACTGCGGCGGCCGCTTCGACAGGAAGGCGTCCATGCCTTCCTTCTGATCCTCGGTGGCGAACAGGGCGTGGAAGGTGCGCCGCTCGTGGGCCATTCCCTGCGTCAAGGGCCCTTCGAAGGCCTGGTTCACACAGTCCTTGGCCGCGATCACGCTGGGCAGCCCCATCGCGCAGATCGCTGCCGCCGCGGAAAGGGCCTCGTCAAGCAGGCGGTCGGCCGGCACCACACGCGCCACCAGCCCGCTGCGCTCGGCCTCGGCGGCGTCCATCATGCGGCCAGTGAGCACGAGGTCCATGGCCTTGGCCTTGCCCACCGCCCGCGGCAGGCGCTGGGTACCACCGGCCCCGGGGACGATGCCAAGCTTGATCTCGGGCTGGCCGAACTTCGCGCTGTCAGCGGCGATCACGATGTCGCACATCATCGCCAGCTCGCAGCCACCGCCGAGCGCAAACCCCGCCACCGCGGCGATCACCGGCTTGCGCACGCGCAGCATCGTCTCCCAGTTGCGCGTGATGAAGCCGCTGAGCACCGCGTCGCGGTACTGCAGCTTTGCCATGGCGGCGATGTCCGCGCCCGCAGCGAAGGCCTTGGCGCTGCCGGTGACGACGATGCAGCCGACGGAGTCGTCGGCGTCGAACGCCAGCAGCGCCGCACCAAGCTCGTCCATCAGCGCGTCGTTCAGGGCATTGAGCTGCTTGGGGCGGTTCAGCGTGATCAGGCCGGCGCGCAGCGGACCGTCGCCGCGCGTCTCGACGATGATGTTCTCTGGGGTCATCGGGCGCCTCTGGGGGTGGAGCGGTAAGGGATGTCTGCGCACTATACGGTGCGGTCGCGGCGCGCCTGCGAGGGGCGCGTAGGGCCGCACCGCGGTGTCAGCGGCCGACGCCCGGAGCGGCCGGCGCCGGCGCGGCCTGCTGCGGCAGACGCTCCAGCAGCAGATCGATGAAGCCTTCCGTGTCCTGCTGGATGCGGATGCGCGCGGGCAGGTACTGCAGCGTCGGCGCGATCCACACCTCGACCGAGAGTTCGGTGCGCCCCGGGTTCTCCGGGCGCGGCCGCAGATACCAGGCGGGCACGCGTCCGACCGGCGTGTCGAGCATTTCCTGCCGCACAACATCGTAGACCCAGCGCCCCACCCGTCGCGGCAGGGCCAGGGGCATCTCCACCGATTCCCCCGCGCGCAGCAGGTGCGGCCGGGTCGTGAACAGCCAGGTCAATTGCACGAACTGGCTCGCCGTGTCCTGAACGCCGGCCGGCGCGGGCACGGCGTCCTGACCAGGCAGCAGCACCTTGCCCGGCTCGAAGAGAACCAGGCGACGGCGCGACGCGCGCAGCAGCACCCGCGTCTCCTCCTCGTAGCGCTGCGGCTGCAGGCCGTTCTCGGTGAGCAGGCCGTCACTGGACATCCGGCGCGCCATCAAGGGCGCGACCTCGACGTCCAGATGCACCTGGTAGCGCGACCCGCTGCGCAGCCAATCGACCCGGGCCCGGCCATGGATCGGCCCGCGGTAGTCGCCGCTCAGCGTGTAGGTCAGCCGCGTCGACGGCGGCCACTCGAAGACAGGAGCAGCGGTCCCGGCCACGGCAGGGGCACCGGCCCCGGCGGGGACGGGGGGCGCCGCAAGCACGCGGCCGGGGGCCGCTGGAGGCGCGGCGGGCGGTGCCACGACACCCTCCGCCGGTGCAGGCGCAGGCGCAGGGGCCGAGACTGGCGCAGTCAAAGGCGCCGGCGTCGGTGGTGGCATCGGAGCCGGTGTCGGTGGTGGCATCGGCGCCGGCGACGTGGCCATCGGGGGCGGCACAGCGACGTCGGATGCCGGTGGGGAGAGTGCCACGGGCGCAGGCGCGGGGGCCAGGGCCACCTGGGCTGGCAATGGCGGGGATGCATCGATGGCTGCAGTTCCCGGCAACGCCGCGGCCGAGTTGCCAGGCGGCGCGGCAGGCGTGGACGACGCCACGATGGCGGGCGCGAGCGGCGCCACGGGGCTCGCTGGTGCCGCGGCAGCGGCCATGGGCAGTGCCGACGCAGCGGCTTGCGCCGCCGAGGCGGACTCGCCCGTCATCGCAGCAGACGCTGGCACCTCGGCAATGGCCGCGGAAGCTGCGGGCTCCGCGCCCGCCGCCGAGTCTGCAGCCTGCGCCAGCGGCGCCGAAGCCGCCGCCTCGGCCAACGCAGCCGAAGCCGGCGCTTCCGCGGGCTCGGCCGCCGCAGGCGCGTCGGCTGGAGGCACCTCGGGCGCAGGCGCCTCAGACCGGGGCGGCTCAGGCTGCGGCAGGGGCGGCACGACCACAGGCTGCGGCGCGGGGAACGGTGGCAGGACGACCGGAGCCGGGGGCGGCTCCGATTGCGCCAGTTCCTGCACGAACGCGACGTCGATGCGCTTCAGCGAATCCGCCCCTGGCTCGGCCAGGCCGCCGCGGTCACCGAGCCACCACAGGACGACCAGATGCACCAGGACGACAACCGCCACGAGGGCCACAAACGCCCGAGGGCGCGCCCGGCGCGGCTCGCGTCCGCGCTGCCGCAGCATCATGCCGTGACGTCGGCCCGCGCGCCGGACCGACGCAGACAGGCGGGAGCCCCGGCTGTCGCCACGCCCGCCCATCGCGACCCCTGTGCAGCAGGCCCTGGGCCGCGGCCCCGCCCTTGCCCGGCGCCGTCAGCGCGATGTGTGGGGGTCATGCTGGACATCCCAGCTCCGGGGCGCGCATGCACCGTCTCAAAGACCGAGCGTTCTTCCGCGGTACCCGAAAGGCGTCGCAAGACGGACCGGATGCAGGCGCGAGGCGGCGCCAGGAGGTGAACATGCGAGAAGACGCTCAGGCCCCCGCCGCCCCGAGAAAGCAGCAGAAGGACGCAACCACGGTCAGGCGCCAGCGCAGCCCGAGCCAGCGGCTGATGCCATGCGTCACGTAGAGACGGCGATCGACCGCGTAGCACAGCACCAGCGCCACGCCGAGAACGATCAGCCCCGCAGCCGGAGGCATGACGACGGCCACCCAGGCCACGAGCGAAGGCAGGACGCCCCACGCGAACAGCAGCGGCCGGGGCTGGTCCTGGGTGAATGCCACCCCCCAGTGCACTCCGCCGAGGAAAGCCACGATGGTGGCGGCATACGCCGCCAGGGCATGAAGGACGTACGGATGCACCTCCGGCCAGACCAGGTGCGCGAGCACCGCCCCCGCGACGAAGGGCAGCAGCCCGGCATGCCCCAGGTGTCGCGCGGCGTTGGGCAGGCTGTCGTGCGGACGCGTCATCAGTTCTTGCCGGCAGCGGCCACAAGGCGCCGCTCGACCTCGTCCACCGGAATGGCGCCCGGCGCCCGCGAGCCGTCTTCGAACACCACCGCCGGCGTTCCCTGGACCCGGTGGCGGCGTCCGAGCTCCATATTGCGCTCGAGCGCGCCGGTATCGCACTGCGCCGGCGCCGGCGGCGCCTGGGTTCCCGACACCATCCAGTCGCGCCAGGCCTTGGCCGGGTCACGGGCGCACCAGATGTTGCGGGACTTCGCCGTCGAGTCGGGTCCGAGGATCGGGTACAGGTAGGTGTGGATCGTGACGTTCTTCAGCGCCATCAAGTCGCGTTCGAAGCGCTTGCAGTAGCCGCAGTTCGGGTCGGCGAAGACGATGAGCTTGCGCGCTCCGTTGCCCTGGCGGATCGTGATCGCGTCCTTCAGCGGCAGCTTGGGGACGTCGAACGCGGTCAGCTTGTCGATGCGCTCGCGCGTCAGGTTGACGCGCCGGGCGGTGTCGAGCAGCTCGCCGGTGAAGACGTACTGCCCCTGCTCGTCGGTGTAGAAGATGTCAGTGCCGGCCCGCACCTCCCACCAGCCCGGAACCGGAGAGCGGGTCACCTCGTCGATCTTCGGCAGGCTGGGCAGGCGCTCGGCCAGGTTCTTGCGGATCACCGCCTCCTGCGCGGCCACCGGCACGCTGGCCGCCACCAGCAGGAGCGCGGCACAGAGTCCCTGCGCCAGGGCCGTGCGGGCGCGCGGGAAAGCGGCGCGATCGCACCACAGCGGAACTTTTCGCAGGTCGGATGTCTTCATGAACGCGATGGTGCCAGATTGCGGCCGCATTGTTCGACGCACGCCATCTGACCCCGCGCTGCAAAACGCCAGCCGAAGTGGGCACCGATCTGCCGGGCCCCTGCGCGAACCGGCGCGCAGCCCGTGCGCCAGCCAGGCTGAATATAATGGTCGGTTCGTTGCTTGGCGCCCGTGGCGTCACGCCGCGTCTGCCTTGGCAAGCGCCAGACGTTTCGTTTTCGCTCTCCTTGCGTGCCCCCATGCCGATCTACGCCTACAAGTGCGAGTCCTGCGGACACCGTCAGGACGCGCTGCAGAAGATGTCAGACTCGCCGTTGACGGTGTGCCCCGCCTGCGGCGCCAGCGCCTACGTCAAGCAGGTCACCGCAGCCGGCTTCCAGCTCAAGGGTTCGGGCTGGTACGTCACCGACTTCCGCGACGGCAGCTCGAAAAAGGACAAGCCCAGCTTTGCCCCGCCCGCGGACAAGCCGGCCGACAGCGCCGGCAACACGACCGAGAGCAAGCCTGCCGCAGCGCCGGACACATCGGCCACGCCGGCTGCGGCCCCGGCGCCCGCGCCGTCCTCGCCTTCTGCCTGAGCGGGGCCGCGCGAGCCGCGCGCGCCTTCGGCCCGCCCGCCCCCCAAACACACCAACCCGATGAAGAAATACCTGATCGCCGGTCTGCTGGCCTGGCTGCCGATCGGCGTGACCATCTGGGTCATCACCTGGCTGCTCGGCGCCATGGACAGCCTGTTCGTGCTGCTGCTGGGCTTCAGTCAGGCCGTGCTGCCGCCCACCACGCACTCCTTGATCGAGCAGATGCGCCACGTGCCCGGGCTGGGCGTCGTGGTGCTGGCGGTATTGGTGCTGCTGACGGGGATGTTCGTCACCAACGTCGTCGGGCAGTGGATCGGCGGCTGGTGGCATGCCGTCCTGACCCGCATCCCGATCTTCAAGTCCATCTACAACTCGGTCAAGCAGGTCTCGGACACGCTGTTCTCGAGCAGCGGCAATGCCTTCCGCGAGGCGGTGCTGGTGCAGTACCCGCGCCACGGCTCCTGGACCCTGGCCTTCGTCACCGGCCGGCCCGGCGGCGAGGTGGCCAGCCACCTGCGCGGCGACTACCTCAGCCTGTACGTGCCGACCACGCCCAACCCGACCTCGGGCTTCTTCCTGATGGTGCCGCGCGCCGAGGTGATCGAGCTCGAGATGAGCGTGGACCAGGCGCTCAAGTACATCATCTCGATGGGCGTGGTCGCCCCGCCCCACGCCGGCCTGCCGGCCCCCAACCCGACCGAACGACAGCCATGAGAACCACTTACTGCGGCCTTGTCAGCGAGGCCCTGCTCGGCCAGACCGTCACGCTCATGGGCTGGGCGCACCGGCGACGCGACCACGGCGGCGTCATCTTCGTCGACCTGCGCGACCGCGAGGGCATGGTGCAGGTCGTGTGCGACCCCGACCGCCCCGAGATGTTCCGCACCGCCGAGGGCGTGCGCAACGAGTTCTGCCTCAAGGTGGTGGGCAAGGTGCGCCCGCGCCCGGCCGGCACCGAGAACGCCAACCTGACCAGCGGCAAGGTCGAGGTGTTGTGCCACGAGCTCGAGGTGCTGAACCCGAGCGTGACCCCGCCCTTCCAGCTCGACGACGACAACCTCTCCGAGACCGTGCGCCTGACGCACCGCGTGCTCGACCTGCGCCGCCCGGCGATGCAGAAGAACCTGATGCTGCGCTACCGCGTGGCCATCGAGGTGCGCAAGTTCCTCGACGAGCAGGGCTTCGTCGACATCGAGACCCCGATGCTCACCAAGAGCACGCCCGAGGGCGCGCGCGACTACCTCGTGCCCAGCCGCGTGCACGACGGCACCTTCTTCGCCCTGCCGCAGAGCCCGCAGCTGTTCAAGCAGTTGCTGATGGTGGCCGGCTTCGACCGCTACTACCAGATCACCAAGTGCTTCCGTGACGAGGACCTGCGCGCCGACCGTCAGCCCGAGTTCACGCAGATCGACATCGAGACCTCCTTCCTCGGCGAGGACGAGATTCGCGCCATCACCGAGGCCATGATCCGCACCGTCTTCCGCAAGGCACTGGGCGTGGAGTTGCCGGTCTACCCCGTGATCACCTATGGCGAGGCGATGGCCCGCTACGGCTCGGACAAGCCCGACCTGCGTGTCATGCTCGAGTTCACCGAGCTGACCCCGGTGATGAAGGACGTGGACTTCAAGGTCTTCTCCGGCCCCGCCAACAGCCCGGGTGGGCGCGTGGTGGCGCTGCGCGTGCCCGGCGGCGGCGAGATGAGCCGCGGCGAGATCGACGCCTACACCGAGTTCGTCAAGATCTACGGCGCCAAGGGCCTGGCCTGGATCAAGGTCAACGACGCCGCCAAGGGGCGCGACGGCCTGCAGAGCCCGATCGTGAAGAACCTGCACGACGCCGCGATCGAGCAGGTGATCGCGAAGACCGGCGCGTGCAACGGCGACCTGATCTTCTTCGGCGCCGACAAGGCCAAGGTCGTCAACGACGCCATCGGCGCGCTGCGCGTGAAGGTCGGCCACAGCGAGTTCGGGCGCGCCAAGGGCCTGTTCGAGGACCGCTGGGCGCCGCTTTGGGTGGTGGACTTCCCGATGTTCGAGCACGACGAGGAGGCCGGCCGCTGGACGGCGGTGCACCACCCGTTCACGAGCCCGAAGGACGGGCACGAGAACCTGATGGACACCGACCCCGGCGCCTGCCTGGCCAAGGCCTACGACATGGTCCTCAACGGCTGGGAGATCGGCGGCGGCTCGGTGCGTATCCACCGCGCCGAGGTACAGCGCAAGGTCTTCGACGCGCTCAACATCTCGCCCGAGGACGCCAAGGTCAAGTTCGGCTTCCTGCTGGATGCGCTGCAGTACGGTGCACCCCCGCACGGCGGCCTGGCCTTCGGCCTGGACCGCATCGCCACGCTGATGGCCGGCGCGGACTCGATCCGCGACGTGATCGCCTTCCCGAAGACCCAGCGCGCCCAGTGCCTGCTGACCGGTGCGCCGAGCCAGGTCGATGAGGCGCAGTTGCGCGAACTGCACATCCGGCTGCGCAACCCGCAGCCGGCCTGAGAGCCCGTGAGCGGCGGCGCGGGCCCGAACCGGCCCGCCGTCCTGCCCCGTGACGACGCGAAACACATGACGAACCCGCGGCGCCCGCCGAAGATCCCCGAGTCGGTGCTGGTGGTCATCCACACCGAGGCGCTGGACGTCCTGCTGATCGAGCGCGCCGACAAGTCGGGCTTCTGGCAAAGCGTCACCGGCTCCAAGGACCGCATCGACGAGCCGCTGCAGGAGACGGCTGCGCGTGAGGTGGCCGAGGAGACGGGTATCGTCATCGGCTCGGCAGCGGTGCCGGCAGGGTGCCTGCGCGACTGGGCCTTGCGCAACGTCTACGAGATCTACCCCGTATGGCGTCACCGTTACGCCCCGGGCGTGACACACAACACCGAACATGTGTTCGGGCTGCGCGTGCCGCCGGGAACCGTCGTGACGCTGAATCCGCGCGAGCACCTGCAGCACCTCTGGCTCCCCTGGCGCGAGGCGGCCGACCGCTGCTTCTCCCCCAGCAACGCTGAGGCCATCCTGCAGTTGCCGCGTTTCGTGTAGCCTGCGGCAGGTCATGCCTGCCGACACCTCCGCCCCACCACAGGACGCCTGCGATCACGCGGTGGAACCGGCGGTTGCCTCGCGGCCCATCGTCCTGCGATCGCTGCACGGCGGCCACCGCGGCGGTACGCAGGCGCTGCGCCTGTCGCGCGCCTTGATGCCGCGCGCGGCGGCGGAAGCGGCGGCTGCCGTGCTGCGCGTGGCCACTTACAACATCCACAAGGGCGTGCGCGGGATGGGCCCGCGCAAGCGGCTGGAGATCCACAACCTCGGGCAGGCGGTGGAGGCCTTCGACGCCGACCTCGTGTGCCTTCAGGAGGTGCGGCTGTTCCACCACCGCGACGCGCGCCGCTTCCAGGGCGTGGGCCCGGGCTGGCCCGACGCCGGACAGGCGGACTTCCTCGCGCCCGAGGGCTACGCAGTGGCCTACCGCACCAATGCCGTCACACGCCATGGCGAGCACGGCAACGCGCTGTTGAGCCGCTGGCCCATCGGCGACATCGGCCACCACGACGTGAGCGACCACCGCTTCGAGCAGCGCGGCCTGCTGCACGTGCCGGTGCATTGGGGCGGCCGACGCGTGCACGCGGTGGTAGCGCACTTCGGCCTCGTTCACTCGAGTCGGGTGCGCCAAGTGCAGCGCCTGGCGCGCTATCTCGAGGCCGAGGTGCCGGCGGGCGAGCCGCTGCTGGTGGCCGGCGACTTCAACGACTGGGGCGAGAAGCTCGACGCGCCGATGCGCGCCATCGGCCTGGAGCGCGCGGTCGACCCGCGCCCACTGCTGCCCGCCCCGACGCCCACCTTCCCGGCCATCGCGCCGGTTTTCGCGCTCGACCGCGTCTACGTGCGCGGCCTGCGCTGCCTGGCTGCGCACGTGCCGCGCGGGGCATCCTGGGCTCGCTGGTCGGACCACCTGCCCCTGCTGGTGGAACTGAGCGTGTCCTGAGGGGCACCAGCCAGGCTGCGATGCAGGCCGTCCCGCCGCCGCCCGACGACGCCGATCCGGCCGCACCGCTGTCGCGGGCCGCGGCCACTGTGCGGCTGCCGCAAGGAGCGCTCGGCCGACGATCCTCGCGCTTCCAGGGCGGGCACCGCGTGCGTCTGCTCAGCGGCGGCGACGAGCTCTTCCCAGCCATGGAGCAGGCTCTGGCGGCGGCACGCGCCGAGGTCTGGCTGGCCACCTACATCTTCTGCGACGACCCGGCCGGCCGGCGCATGGCCGACGCGCTGGTTGCCACGGCGGCGCGCGGGGTGCAGGTCAGCGTCGTCGTCGACGGCTTCGGCAGCAATGGCCGCATCGCCGTGCTGCGGCACTGGTTCGCCGGCAGCGGCGTGCGGCTCGAAGTCTTCCGCCCGCTGGAGCGCTGGTGGGCCTGGCTGCAGCCGGGGCAGTTGCGGCGCATGCACCAGAAGCTCTTCGCCGTGGACGGCGCGCAGGCCTTCGTCGGCGGCATCAACGTCATCGACGACCGCTTCGACATCCAGCACGGCTGGAGCGAGACCCCGCGCCTGGACTTCGCCATCGGTGTCGAGGGCCCGGTGGCGCAGGACGTGCAGCACCTCGCCCAGGCGCTGTGGACGCGCGCGGCCGTGGGCCGCCGGGGCTGGCGCGAGGAGACACTGTTGCTCGCGCGCAGTGCCGCGCCGGTGCAGAGCACACTGCAGCTCGTTCGCGAATTGCGCACCCGGCCACCGGCCGAAGGCGGGCGCGTGCAGCGTACCCTGGGCTGGCTGCGCGACGTCGTGATCGGTCCGCGCGGCGCCGGTCGCACGCAAGCGCTGCGCGCGCTGGCCGAACTGCCACCGGTGCGCGCCGCCCTCGTCGTGCGCGACAACTTCACCCAGCGCCGGGCGATCGAGCGGGCCTACGTCGAAGCGATCGTCGGCGCACGCGAACGCATCGACATCGCCTGCTCCTATTTCTATCCCGGCCGCCTGTTCCGGCGCGCCCTTTGCCGCGCCGCCGCGCGCGGCGTCCGGGTGCGGCTGCTGATGCAGGGCCGCATCGATTACCGCATCGCCGGGCTGGCCGCGCGCGTGCTCTACGACGAGCTGCTGGCCAGCGGCATCGCCATCCACGAATACACCCCGGCTTTCCTGCATGCCAAGGTGGCGGCGATCGACGGCCATTGGGTGACGGTGGGCAGCTCCAACATCGACCCGCTGTCGCTGCTGCAGAACCTGGAGGCCAACGTCGTCGTGCTCGATCCCGAGGTCGCCGCCGAACTGCAGGTGCGCCTGGACGCGGCTTTCGACGCCTCGGTACAGGTCACGTCGCCACGCCTGCGTCCGGGACTGCGCGGATGGGTTTCGCGCGGGTTGGTGGCCGGCATGGCGCACCTGTACCTGCGGCTGGCGGGGATCGCGGGACGGTACTGAGCAGCACACACGGGGCCTGGCGCGCCGAGGGGCTGGTCTTGACCCCTGGGGCCCACAGGTATGCCGCGGAGCCCGTCGGCTTTGTGCGCCGCATGGCACGATCGGCAGCGATGCCTGCAAACCACGATTCCCAGCGCCTGCCCGCCAGCGTGACGCCACCGGCCGCCCCCGCGGCACAGCCCGCGCCCGGACTCACCGTGCTCTATGACGGCAGCTGCCCGCTGTGCCGACGCGAGATCGCCCTGTACCGCGGGCTGCAGGCGTCTCAGCCCCTTTGCTTTGCCGACGTATCCGACCCGGCCATGGTGCCGCCGGCGGGCACCAGCGCCCAAGCGCTGCGCGCGCGCTTCCACGTGCGTCACGCCGACGGGCGGCTGGACAGCGGCGCGCGCGCCTTCCTGGCGCTGTGGGCGGCGCTGCCGGGCTGGCGCTGGTTGGCGCGGCTCGGGGCGATACCCGGCGTGCCGGCACTGATGGAGGGCACCTACCGGGCCTTCCTGCGCGTGCGGCCGGCGCTGCAGCGCGCAGCCGCCCGGCTCGAGCCCCGGCCGGGCGCGGCGGGGCGCATCCCGCCGGACCTGCTGGGCGAGCTGCGCAGCGACCACGCCGGCGAGACCGGCGCGGTGATGATCTACCGCGGCGTGCTCGCCGTCGCGCGCGACCCCGCGCTGCGCGACTTCGCCGCGCGCCACCAGGCCACCGAGCAGCGCCATCTCGCGCTGGTCGAGGACTGGCTCGCGCCGCCGCAGCGCAGCCGCCTGCTGGGGCCGTGGCGCGTGGCCGGCTGGCTGACAGGGGCGCTGCCGGCGCTGTGCGGCGCGCGCGCCGTCTACGCCACCATCGCTGCAGTCGAGACCTTCGTCGACCACCACTACCAGCAGCAGATCGACCGCCTGGAGGATCGCGCCGGGCACGACGACCTGCGCCAGATGCTCATCGCCTGCCAGGCCGACGAACGCCACCACCGCGACGAGGCCGCCGCGCTCGCCGGCCCGCCGCCCGGGCCGCTGCTGCGCGCCTGGTGCGCGCTGGTGGGGGCGGGCTCGTCTGCGGCGGTTGTCGTCGCGCGCCGCTTCTGAGCGTGGATCCGAAGGATGACCGGTGACGTCCGCGAGTGCTTGACAACGCGGATGATTCTTTCGGCGGCCGACGAGCCGCGCCGCGGCCTCAGGCTTGGTCGGTGACGCGCATGCCCGTGGCCGCATCGAACCGGTGCAGGTGCGATGCCTCGGCGTGCAGCCACAGCACCTGGCCTGGCGCGACCGCCTCGCCATCGCGCAACGCTGCCACCAGCGGCGTACCCGCGACGTCGGCATAGACGAGCGTCTCGGGGCCGGTAGGCTCCACCACGCGCACCTCGGCCCGCAGGCCCTGGCCTGCAGCCGCGCGCGCGAGGTGTTCCGGCCGCACCCCGACGACCACCTCCTCTGCGCCGGCTCCCCAACCGGCGGGCACAGCGTGGCCCGACAGGAAGTTCATCGCTGGTGAGCCGATGAATCCGGCGACGAAGCGGTTGGCCGGACGACCGTACAGCTCCATCGGCGTGCCCACCTGCTCGATGTGGCCGTCCTGCAGCACCACGATCCGGTCGGCCAGCGTCATCGCCTCCACCTGATCGTGCGTGACGTAGACCGTGGTGACCTTCAGGCGCTGGTGCAGCGCCTTGATCTCGGTGCGCATCTGCACCCGCAGCTTGGCGTCGAGATTGGACAGCGGCTCGTCGAACAGGAACACCTGGGGCTGGCGCACGATGGCGCGACCCATCGCCACGCGCTGGCGCTGACCGCCCGACAACTGGCGCGGGTAGCGCTCCAGCAGCCCGCCCAGGCCCAGGATCTCGGCGGCGCGCTGCACGCGCTCCTTGACCGCGGCCCGGTCAGCCGGGCCCAGCGTGAGCGAGAAGGCCATGTTGTCGAACACCGTCATGTGCGGGTACAGCGCGTAGTTCTGGAACACCATCGCCACGTCGCGGGCCTTGGGCGGCAGTTCGTTGACCACCTTGCTGCCGATGCGCACCTCGCCGGCGTCGATGTCCTCCAGCCCGGCCAACATCCGCAGCAGCGTGGACTTGCCGCAACCCGAAGGCCCGACCAGCACGACGAATTCGCCTTCGGCGATGTCGACCGAGACCCCATGGATCACCGGCGTGTTGCCGAAGGACTTGCGCACGTCGCGCATCGAGACCGAAGCCATACCGGATCAGGCCTTGAGGTTGTAGGTCAGCAGCACCTTCAGGCGCGCGCCCGCGGGCAGTTCCACGCGCACGCGCAACCACTGACCGAACTCGCGCAGGCGGGCGAAGGTGACCTGGCCCGAGGCCGGCGTCTCGAAGGCCGTGCCCTCGTCGATCCAGCGCATGCCGTCGGGGGAGATCTGCAGCACCGCGCGACCGGTACCGCCCTCGGCAGAGAGCGCGCGCAAGAACACCATGGCCTCCGACGCCCAGCCAGCCTCGTAGGGCTCGGACGCATCGCCATCGGTCCACCACTCGTTGCGGGCGACCACCGCGGTCTGGTTCTGGCGCAGCATGATCAAAAGTCCCCCGACAGGCAGGCCGAATCGATGTACAGCATGGCCCGCTTGTCCACGTCGGTCTCGACGAAGAACGCGACGTTCAACATGCACCAGAGGTTGCGCATGGCGGGCATGACGATGGGCCTGGCGCTCCGCACGTCGTAGACCCGGTCATTGCATTGCAGCTCCAGCGACTGCATGGTGCGCAGGTCGAAGTCGAAGCGAACGTAGTGCCAGTTGACCTTGGTCGGGATCTCGTTGTAGCAGAGCTTCTGTCCGCCGCCAGGCAGGTCCTGCCAGCCTTCAGGCGCCAGGTGGTAGTGCGTCAAGGTCTTGCCTTGCGTGCCCAAGGGCTTGAGCGCGGTGGTCTTGTCCTTGTATTGCCAGCGCTGCAGGTGCTCGCCACCCGTGGCGTTCAGAAAGCGAAAGTGCGGCATCACGCGGTCGCCTGGACCGCCTCGGTCGCCCTGGTCACCCTGCTGCAGGTCGTAGAGGAAGCCGATGGAGCGCACATCGGTCTCCGACAGCGCCAGTTCCGTGGCCTCGGGCTTGAAGGTGAAGTAGAACTCCAGCCGGATCGGGCAGGGCTTGCGAAAGGTCAGGCGCTTGATGGCCGTGTTCTGGGCTCCGGCGCGCGCGCGCGTGGCAATCTTCAGCGCGTAGGTGCCGTCGATGCTGCCGTGGGTGCCCGCATCCCAGTGCGACAGGTTGGACAGCTGCGGCTGCGTGTGCTGGGCGTAGCCCGGCAGCATCGAGTCCAGGTCGTGCTCGTAGTTGCCCACGAGCTGCGTCCAGCCGCAGAAACCGCGGTCGAAGTCGTCGAAGCAGATGACCCTCTTCATCGGGTCGAAGCGGCTGAGCCCGAGCATGCCTATCCTTTCGTGGCGCCGGCCGTCAGGCCGGCGATGAGATGCCGCTGCAGCAGCGTGACGAACACGATGATCGGCAACAACTGCAGGGTGGCAGCGGCGAACACCGCGCCCCAGTCGACCCCCGTGACCGAGCCCAGCATCTCGCTGATGATCAGCGGCGCGGTCTTGGCCTTGGCCGTGGTGAAGACGAAGGCGAACAGGAACTCGTTCCAGGCGAAGATGAAGATGAACACCGCAGCCGCCGTCATGCCCGGCACCACCAGCGGCAGCACCACCCGGCGCAGCGTCTGCCACAGCGTGGCGCCGTCCACCGCGGCGGCCTCCTCCAGCTCGCGCGGGACTTGGTCGATGAAGGCCTTCATGATCCAGGTGCCCAGGCTGACGAAGAAGGCCGAGTACAGGATCACCAGCACCAGGTGCGTGTCGTTCAGCCGCAGCATGTTCACCACCGGAAACAGCGGCAGCGTGATGACGATGGGCGGAAACATCCTGATCAGGACCATGAAGAAGGCCGAGGCCGTCAGCGCCGTGCCTCGCCGGCGCGAGTAGACCCAGCCCGCCAGCGCGCTCGCCACCACGGTCAGCAGCGTGGCGCCCAAGGTGATCAGCAGGCTGTTCCAGAGCGTGCGCGAGAACTCCGGCCACAGCCGGAACAGCTCGGTGTAGTTGCCCAGCGTGGGCGTGAACAGCAGGCGCGGCGGCACGGCGAAGATGTCCTTGGGCGGCTTGAAGGAGGCCGCCACCACGAGGAGGATGGGGAACAGCGACCACACCAAGATGGCCGCGAAGGCCAACCCTCGCAGGGCTCGGTGCAGCGGGCTACGCTTCATGGGCGAACATCCGGCGGTACATCACGCGCAGGTAGGGGATGGAGATCAGCAGCGACAGCAACACCATGGCCCAGCCCGTGGCCGCCGCCAGCCCGAAGTCGTGGTACCGGAAGGCGGCCTTGTACAGGTAGACCGCGAGCACCTCGGTCGAGCGCGCCGGACCACCCTGGGTCAGCAGCCAGGGCTCCGAGAAGATGCGGAAGGCAAAGATGTAGCGGAACAGCAGCGCCACCAGGATCGCCGGCATGATCACCGGCACGGTGATGCGCCGAAAGGTGGTCCAGGCGCTGGCGCCATCGACACGGGCGGCCTCGTACAGCTCCTTCGGCACCCCGAGCAGCGCCGCATAGAGCAGCAGGAAGGTGAAAGGCAGGTGGTGCCACACCGCCAGCAGCACCACCAGCCCGAGCCCGTGCACCGGGTTCACGGCCCAGTCGATCTCGCCCAGGCCGATGCTGCGCAACAGCCACTGCAACGGACCCACCTGGGGCTCGAACATGTACTTCCACATGATCACCGCCACCACCTCGCTGATGGCGTAAGGCGCCAGCACCACCGCCAGCGTCAGCTTCGGCCACGGCATGCCACCGGCGAACAGCAGCGCCATCGCCAGGCCGAGCGCGAGCTCGAGGTACACGACGACATTGACCAGCACAAAGGTGTTGAGGAAGGCGCGCCAGAAGTACGGGTCCTGCAGCAGCGTGAAGTAGTTGGCCAGGCCCACCCACTGCGCCTGGGCGCCGAAGGAGGAGTTGTTCAGGCTGAGCCAGAACACATAGAGCGACGGCAGGAAGATCAGCGCCGCCAGCAGCGTGAGCGCTGGCGCCACCATCACCCAGTGCACGGCGCGGACCATCAGCCGCGCGCCCGCAGCGCTTCGAGCGCGTCACGGTCCACCTCGATGCCCAGCCCTGGGCCCTGCGGCACGGGCAGCTCGCCGTTCTGGAGCTGGCGCGCAGATCCCACGGGCTTGCGCGTCATGCCGTCGCGCAGCGGGTTGTCGAAGAACATGCACTCGAAGGTCAGGAAGTTGGGCATGGCTGCGGCCAGTTGCAGCGACGCTGCGACGCATATCGCCCCCGAAAAGCCCACGTGCGGGGCGTAGTGCACGTGAAAGGCGTGCGCCAGGCTGGCGATGCGCCGGGTCTCGGTGATGCCGCCCGAGCGCGCCACGTCGGGCTGGATGACCCCCACGCTGCGCGCGGCGATCAGGTCCTTCGCGCCGCGTGCGGTGAAGTCGCTCTCGCCGGCGGCCAGGCGGATGGGGCTCGACGCAGCCACGAGCCGGTAGCCCTCGATGTCCTCGGGGACGATGGGCTCCTCGAGCCAGAAGTAGTCGAGTTCGGCCAGCCCCCGCGCCAGGCGCTGCGCGTCGGCGACGTCGAAGGCCCAGTTCAAGTCGGCGCACAGCCGGGCACGGCCGGCCACCCGCTCGGCCAGTGCCGCGGCGCGCTCGAGCGCCGCCTCCACGGGCGCACCGAGCTTGACCTTGAGCAGGCGAAAACCGAGCGCGATCGTGTCGTCGACCTGCTGCAGCGCAATCTCCAAGGGCCCCCAGGAGATCGATGACGCGTAAGCCGCCACATGGGTGCGCCCGGTGGAGCCCAGCAGACGGTGGATGGGCACCCCCAACGACTGCCCCATGAGGTCCCACAGCGCAATGTCGATGGCCGACAGCGACTCGATCACCAGACCGCCGGCGCGTCCGCTGACGCTGCGGGCCATCTCCGGCCACAGGCGCTCCACCTCGAAGGGGTCGGCGCCCAGCAGCTTGGGCTTGAGCACCTGCTGGACAAAGGCGGCGCCTGCCTGCGGGCCGAAGCGCACCAAGCCCTCGCCCCAGCCGCTGCGGCCGTCGTCCGTGATGACCTCCACCACCAGCGCCGAGACGAAAGGGAAGTTGCCCGCGGCCGTCTTCTGGACGTCGGGCGCGATCGGGGCCGTCACCGGGTAGGTGCGAATGTCTCGAATACGCAAACCAGACACTCCCAACTGTTGTGATAAGCAGAACGGATGATAAGTGTCATGCTGTCAGGATGCAATGCGCCGCAAGCAAGGGTTTTCTCGGGGAGAGCCGTTTCGACAATCACTCTTACGATAAGCAGATCATCATCATGCAAGCAGCCGTTCTCCCTGTCACCGCAGCCCAGCGCGTGCGCCTGTCCGATACCGTCGTCGACCAACTGCTTTCGGCCCTCGGCGAAGGCCGGCTGGCACCGGGCGCCGAGCTTCCGGCCGAGTCCGAGCTCGCGCGCAGCTTCGGCGTCAGCAAGACCGTGGTGCGCGAGGCCCTGGGTCGCCTGGCCGTCATGGGCGTGGTCCACATCCAGCAGGGGCGGCCCACGACGGTGTGCATGCCCTCGGCCGCGCCGCTGACGGCGCTGCTGGACCTGACGCTGCGCCTGCGGCCCGACGGCGTGCGCCAGGCCATCGAGCTGCGCCGTGCGCTGGAGACCGAGATTGCCGGGCTCGCCGCCGAGAACGCCACGCCGCACGACATCGACGAGTTGCACGCGCTGCTTGGACGCATGCGCGAACACGCCGAAGGTCTGGACACCTGGGTCGAGGCCGACTACGCCTTCCACCGCAAGCTGGCCGAGATCAGCGGCAACGAGCTCATGCACTTCCTGATGCAGGCCATCGAGAAGCCGGCCCGAGAGGCCATGCGCCGCCTGACGGAGCGCCGCGAAATGCGCAACGCGCCGGCCACGCTGGCGCGCCATGTGGCGATCGTGGAGGCGATCGCCGCGCGCGACCCGACGGCGGCCAAGGCCGCCATGCACGTTCACTTCGACGCGTCACGCAGGATCGTCCACGCAATCATCAAGGAGACCACCAAATGATCGACCGCCGCACCCTGATGGCCTCCGGCCTCGCCGCCGGCGCGCTGGCCGCGACGGGCCGCCCCGCCCTGGCACAGACCGCCAAGCTCAACGTCTACGCGCACCGCGTGCACCGTACCGTGGCTGCCGGCCCGTCGGGCGACATCACCGAGGCGTGGAGCAAGCGCACGGGCACCGGCGTGGAGTGGGCCACCTTCGACACCGGGCCTTTGCAGGAGCGCCTGTTCCGCGAGGCCTCGCTGGGTGAGACCACGGTGGATGTCGGCTTCATCGTCAACACCCAGGCCGTGCCGCGCATCGCCAACCTGTTCGAGCCGCTCGGTCCCTTCATGCAGAAGGACCCGATCGAGCAGCCGAACGACGTGTTCCCGGGGCTGATGTCGGGCTTCACGGTGCGTGGGCAGGTCTATGCGCTGCCGTTCCGGCACGCGTCGTCCGGCCTGCACTACAACGAGGAGATCCTGGCCGAGCGCGGCTTCAAGGAGCCGCCGCGCACGATCGAGGAACTGATCGAGGTGGCGCGCCGCTGCACCTACACGCGCGCCAACGGGACCCAGGTCACCGGCCTGGTGCTGCCAGGGGTCACCTACCCGAACGTGATCGACATCGCCCGCGCCTGGGATGGCGAGTACATCACGCCGGACTTCAAGCTCGCCTGCACCGAGCCGCCCATGGTGCGGGCCATCACACTGCTGCGCGAATTGTTCTTGGCAGGTGCCTTCCCTCGAAACTTTGCGACCCTGGGGACGGAGGATGTCAACGTCTGGATGCAGCAGGGCCGCGCCGCGCTGGTGCTGCAGTCCATGGGACGCAACCAGATCTTCAACGACCCGCAGAAGTCGCAGTTCGCAGGCAAGATCAAGACCACGACCATCCCCGTCAGCAAGGAGTTGCTGGGCAAGTACCCGGTCGCACCGGCCAAGGTGGAGTTCTGGGGCATGGCCATCCCGAAGAACTCGAAGAACAAGGACCGCGCTTGGGCGCTGATGAAGGAGATGGTCTCGCGCGAGAACACCATCAAGGCCGCCCTCAACGGGAACGGTCCCGTGCGTGCGTCGGCCTACGATGACCCGCGCATCCGCCAGAAGGTGCCCTTCGCCGATGCCGAGCGCGCAGTCCTGCGCGTGGCGCGCATCCCCATGCCGGCCTTCGACGGCGCGGCCAAGGCGGCCGACTACTTCAAGGAAGAGGCCGAGGCCGCGGTGCTGGGCATGAAGACGCCCGAAAAGGCGATGGCCGACCTGGCGAACCGGGTGCGGCCTTTGCTCGGCTGACCGGGCGCAAGCCCGGGCCTCGCGGTGGCGCGCGGGGCCTGGGAGCACGGGCAGACGGCAGTGGATGCCGATGCCGGTGGCGCCAAAGACGGCGTCGAGTTCGAGGTCGCGCTGTCGCAGCAGAGCGACCCGACCCGGCGGGTCGAGTTCGACTGCGCCGACGCCCATCTGCACCGGGCCCCGACGCGTTTTGCCAAGGCCTTTCTGCGCAGCGCTGTCGCGCGGCCATGGGTTGCGACGGGATGAAGACCGAGGCTGCATCCCGACGCGACAGGCGGCGCAGTGGCCGGCCGCGCCGGCGACCTAGCGGTCTGCACCCGGAACCTCAACCCCCTCCCCGCCGCAAGGGCAGCGCCGTCTTGTAGCGCACCTGCTTCAACGCGAAGGCCGAGCGGATCTTCTCGACCTGGGCGATGGGCGAGAGCTGCTCGAGGATGAAGCTCTCCAGCGCCGGCATGTCCGGCACGGCCACGCGCAGCAGGTAGTCGGCGTCGCCGGTCATCAGGTAGCACTCCATCACCTCTTCGCGCGCGCAGACGCGGTCCTCGAAGGCCTGCAGCGCCTCGCGGCTCTGCTGCTTCAGGCTGATGGAGATGAAGACGTTCAGGTGCAGGCCGAGCTGCGGCGCGTCCAGCAGCGCCACGTACTGGCGGATCAGGCCCCGGGCCTCGAGCGCGCGTACCCGCGCCAGGCAGGGCGAGGGCGAGAGGTGCACGCGGCGCGCGAGCTCGACGTTGGACAGGCTCGCGTCGGCCTGAAGCTGCTCGAGGATGCGCAGATCGGTGGGGTCGACGTCTTTCATGCTGCGTTCGGTATCAATGACGGCACATTGTGCTGTCTACTTGCCATCGTCGCCACCGTTTCGACCACTCATGCCGCCCGCTCGTGCCTACAGTGCAGACCACGCACAGGAGCACGGCCATGAGCGACGAATCCATCCACCCTCACCTCTCGGCGCTGGTCGCCGTGCCGCCCGGCGCGACAGCCCCGACTGCATGGCCCCCGGTACCGGCCGAGACCGACCCCGACCCGGCCGAGACCGCTGAGTGGCGCGAGGCGCTGCAAGCCCTGCTGCGCGAGGCCGGGCCGCAGCGGGTGCGGCAGATCATGGACGCGCTCGCGGCGATGGCGCGCGCGCCCGCGGTGGGCTGGCAGCAGGCGCGCGGCACGCCCTACGTCAACACCATCCCGGCCGAGCGCCAGCCGCGCTTCCCGGGCGATCTGGCGCTGGAGGAGCGGCTTGCGTCCCTGATGCGCTGGAACGCGCTGGCCATGGTGGTGCGCGCCAACGCAGCGCATGGCGAACTCGGCGGCCACATCGCCAGCTACGCGAGCGCAGCCGACCTGTTCGAGGTCGGCTTCAACCATTTCTTCCGTGCCTCGTCGGCCGATGCGCAGGGCCGTGCCACCGCGGGGGACCTCGTCTTCTTCCAGCCGCACTCGGCCCCCGGGGTCTACGCGCGCGCCTTCCTGGAAGGGCGCCTGTCCGAGCGCGACCTGGCGCACTACCGGCAGGAGATCGCCGCCGCCCGCGTCGGCGCGCGCGGCCTGTCCAGCTACCCCCACCCCTGGCTGATGCCAGGCTTCTGGCAGTTCCCCACCGGCTCGATGGGGCTCGGGCCGATCAGCTCAATCTACCAGGCGCGCTTCATGCGCTACCTGCAGCACCGTGGCCTGCTCGACACCGCGAGCCGCACCGTCTGGGGCGTGTTCGGCGACGGCGAGATGGACGAGCCCGAGAGCATGTCGGCGCTGACGCTGGCCGCGCGCGAGGGGCTGGACAACCTGGTGTGGGTGGT